>DUEL01000015.1 GCA_011192125.1 Thermoflexia bacterium | reverse complement strand
CCCCTACCGTTCCGTCCGCAGCAGTCGAACGTAGAGGTTGATAGCCCTCTCGATCTCCTCGTGGGCCCGTTTGACCCCCTCCCATCCCTTCGGTTTCGTCTCCCCTCGCTCCAGGTCCTTGTACACGCTGAAGAAGTGGCTCACCTCCTCAAGGAAGTGGGGGGGGACGTCCTCCAGGGAGCGGTAGTTGTCGAAAAGGGGATCGGTGTGGGGCACGGCGAGGATCTTGTCGTCCAGTTTCCCCCGGTCCTCCAGGTGGAAGATGCCCAGCGGCCGTGCCTCAATGACGCATCCGGCGAAGGTGGGTTCGTTGGTCATCACCAGGACGTCCAGCGGGTCGCCGTCGTCGTGGAGGGTGCGGGGGATGAAGCCGTAGTCGCCGGGGTAGTGGAGGGACGAATAGAGGACGCGATCCAGTTTGATGAACCCACCCTGCTCGTCGTACTCGTACTTGTTTCGCGACCGCTTGGGAATCTCAACCACTACGTAGATTACGTAGGGCACGTTGGGTCCAGGCGGTAACTCCTTCCACAGGTTCATCGTCGGCATCTAACTTCCCTCCCTCATCTCAGTCGATCTCAAAGGTGTCTCCCTCGGACGGCACCGCTACCCACTTCGCTCCGGCCCCTTCCAGCCCTCCGGCCAGAGCGGACGCTGGCTTTGGGTCGCCGTGGACGACGAAGATCCGGCGCAGGCGGTGCAGGATAGGCCGGGCCCAGGCCAGGAGGTCGGCCTGGTCGGCGTGGGCGGAGTAGCCGTTGATCACCTCCACCCGCGCCCGCACCGGGACCTCCTCGCCGAGGATGCGTACCTTCTTGTGGCCTTCCACCAGCCGGCGTCCCAGGGTGTTGGGGGCCTGCCAACTCACGATCAGCACGGCGTTGCGGGGGCTCCAGAGGGTGTGCTTGAGGTGGTGGAGGACCCTCCCGTGCTCACACATCCCCGACGCGCTGATGATCACCGCTGGCCCCTCCAGGTCGTTGAGCGCTTTGGAGTCCTCCACGTTCCGGATGTACCGTAGCCGGTCGAAGCCGAAGGGGTCGGGATGGCGATCCCGGACGATGAAGTCCTGTAGTTCCTCGTCGTAACACTCGGGGTGGAGGCGGAAGACCTCGGTCACGTCCACCGCCAGAGGGCTGTCCACGAAGATGGGGACGTCGGGGATCTGCCCGGCCAGGTGCAGCCGGTGCAGCGCGTAGACGATCTCCTGCGTGCGGCCGACGGCGAAGGCCGGGATGACCACCTTCCCGCCGTCGGTGCAGGTCTGGACGATCAGGTCCCGCAGTCGGGCTTCGGCGCTGTCTGGGGAGGGGTGGAGCCGGTCGCCGTAGGTGGATTCGATGATCAGCACGTCCGCCTCGGGGGCGGGCGCGGGGTCGCGCAGGATGGGCAGATCGCGGCGGCCCAGGTCGCCGGTGAAGAGGAGGCGGATCCGTTTCCCCTGCTCTTCGATCTCCAGAAAGATGATGGCCGATCCCAGGATGTGGCCTGCGTCGAGGAAGGTGCAGGTGACCCCGGGCGCGACGGGGATCGGGCGGTTGTATCCCACGCTGACGAACTGCTTCAGGCTGGCGATGGCATCGGCGCGGGTGTATATCGGCTCGAGGAGCGGCTCGCCTCGCCGGGCCCGCTTCTTGTTCAGGTAGGCCACGTTCTCCTCGAGGATGTGGGCCGAATCCCGCAGCATCGCCGCACAGAGGTCGCGGGTGGCGAAGGTGCAGTAGATAGGGCCCCGGAAGCCGCTTCGGACCAGGTTGGGGATGTTCCCGGAGTGGTCGATATGGGCGTGGGAGAGGATCAGCGCGTCCACCGTGGTCGCGTCGAAGGGAAGGTTGCGGTTGCGCTCGTAACTCTCCCGGCGTCGCCCCTGAAAGAGCCCGCATTCCAGGAGGATGCGACTCCCGTTGACCGAGATCAGGTGCTGGGAGCCGGTAACGGTCTGGGTTGCGCCCCAAAATTGGATCTTCACGGCGAGTTTCGCCTCCGAAAACGGGTTGCTGGTTGCTGGCTGCTGGCTGCCAGCACCTTCAAGATCGCTGGGCCGTAGGTCTTCCGCTTCCACGGGCCGAGGCCGGGAATGTCCACCAGGTCGTCCGGCGAGGATGGATTGCGTTCGGCCAGCGCCCACAGCGCCGCGTTGGGCAGAACGACGTCGTTCTGCACCCCTCGTTCGGCGGCCACCTGCCGACGCCAGGCGCGGAGGGCGTGGTATCGTTGGATCACCGATTCGCTGGGAGGAGAGGGCGCGGCTGGTGGCGGGGGAGGCGGGTTCCGCTCACCGCGGGCGATGGCTTCCAGGATGGCCTTCCCATACTTCTGGAAGGTCCGTCTGCGGAGGAGGCGCAGGCGGGCCAGTTCGTCGGGGGTGTGCGGGCGAAGGCGGGCCAGGACCCGCATCGTTCGCTCCCCCATCACCCGGAAGGGGGGTACATCCCGCCGGGCGGCCTCCCGATCCCGCCAGAGGAACAGCTCGTAGAGGACCGCGCGCTCCTGCGGTGGAAGGTCCTCCAACCCCTTGAGCCGCCAGAAGGCGGACGGGCCGAACGGGTTGGAGGCGGGTCCTGTCTCGGCTAGTTGGGCGAACACCTCGGCTGCCTCCTCCATCCGCCCGCTTCTCTCCAGCGCCTCCACCTGTAGGTCCCGCAGCGGCAACAGGTAGTGGGTGTCCCGGCTGGCGTACTTCAGAGCCTCCGGTGGGAGGGGACGTTTCCCCCAGTTGTACCGCTGATACCGCTTGTCGGTGCGCACGCCGAACGTTTCCTCCAGGATATCCGCCAGGCCGATCCGCGGCCAGCCCAGGATGCGAGCGGCCCACATTGTGTCGAACAGGTTGGCGAAGCGGAACCCAAAGTCCCGCTTCAGGTTGGCGACGTCCTGCTCGGCGGCGTGGAAGACCTTCTGGATGGTCGGATCCGCGAACAGATCCCCCAGAGGGCTCAGGTCGATTTCCGTCAGGGGATCCACGATGAAGTCTCCGTCCTCCGTGGAGAACTGGATCAGGCAGACCCGCTCGTGGTAGGCGTAGAGGGAGTTGGACTCGGTGTCCACGGCGACGGCACGGTGGGCGAAGAGGTGTCTCAGCAGCGCCGTCAGTTGCTCGTTGGAACGGACGAGGGCAGGGACTGACCGGGACATCACAGGAACCTTGGTAAGATCAGGGTCGCTAGACCCAGATACATGAAGTAACCCATCGCGTCGGTGGTCGTGGTAACCAGAATAGGGGAGGCGAGGGCAGGGTCGATGCGGAGCATCTGCATTCCCAGGGGGACCAGGACGCCAGCGATGCCAGCGCTGATCATGTTCAACAGGGTTGCCAGTCCCACGACGAAGCCCAACATCGGCGTTCCCTTCCAGATCGCGGCGATGAGGGCAACGAGACCGCCGAGGACTAGGCCGTTGGTCAGGCCGATGAGGACCTCGCGGGCTAGCGCCCGGAGGCCGTCCCTGGGTTCCAGTTCTCCCAGGGCCAGACCGCGCACGACGACGGTAAGGGTCTGCGTCCCCGCGCTTCCACTGACACCAGCGACAATGGGAAAGAAGGCGGCCAGGGCGGCCACCCGTGCGATGGTGCTTTCGAAAATGCTGAGCACGGTGGCGGAGGCCATCGCCGTGCCCAGGTTAAGGACCAGCCAGGGCAAGCGTGTGCGCAGGGCGGCAGGGACCGGCACGTCGATCGGCTGTTCCTCGGGTACGCCGCCCAGGCGGTAGATGTCCTCCGTTGCCTCTTCCTCTAGCACCTCCACCAAGTCGTCGTGGGTGATGAGGCCCAGGAGGCGTCCGTCTTCGTCCACGACGGGCAGCGCCAGGAGGTCGTACCGGCTCATCAGCCGGGCTGCCTCCTCCTGGTCGGCGTCCGCCCGGACGTGGATGACGTCCGGGTCCATGATCTCTTCAATGCGGGTGTCCGGTGGTGCGATCACCAGCTCGCGCAAAGAGACCACCCCCACCAGCCGCACGTCCTCGTCCACGACGAAGAGGTAGTAGACGGTCTCCGACTCGGGAGCGATGGAACGGAGGTAGGCGATGGCCTCCTCGGCGGTCATATCCTTGTGCAGCAGGACCTCCGCCGAGGTCATCAACCCGCCGGCGGTGTCGTCGGCGTGGGCCAGGAGGGGGCGGACCTCTTCCGCCTCTTCCATCTTCGCCAGGGCCTTCGCGGCCCGCTCCGGCGGGATGTCGCCCAGGAGGTCGGCCGCCTCGTCCGGCTCCATCTCGTCTAGGATGCGGGCCAGGTCGGCCACCTTCAGCCGCGCGGCGACCTCGGCCGCGTCCTCCTCCTCCAACTCCTCCAGGATGTCGGCCGAGTCCTCCAGGTCGAGGCGGGGCAGGAGTTGGTCCTGCTCCTCGGGTGGTAGCTCCTCGAAGACGTCCGCCTGGTCCGGTGGGCGGAGTGCCTCGATCAGCGCGACCGCCCGCTCCCAGTCCCCCTCGGAGAGGGCGGCGCGGACCTCGGCCAGGATGGCGTCGATGTCCACCCGGGTCGTCGGCGTGGCCTGTGCCATCGGACTCAGTCCTTATCTACAAACAGTGTCGAGAGGATCACCGTGACGACGCTGACGATGATGGCCCCCAGCAGGGCCGACCAGAAGTCCCGAACGTGATACCCTACGTTCAAACCCAACGCATGGGCCAGCCAGGTGGAGAGTTCGGCGGAAAGCCACAGGGTCAGCCCGTTGATGACCAGGGTGAAGAGCCCCAGCGTCAGGATGATGAGGGGGCAGGTGAGGAGTTTGAGGATGGGCCGGATCACTGCGTTGGCGAATCCCAGCACGACGGCCATCACCGCGTAGGCCAGCCACGCCGTCCCCCTCACCTCGATCCCCGGCAGCAGCCAGGCGGCGACGAAGAGGGAGAGGGCGGAGATGATCCATCTTACCAATAGCTTCTTCATGACAACCCTCCCTGATAGGTCAACACGCTGGACGCGCGTCGCTCCTCGTGAACTTTGCTGATCTCCGCGGGCGCAGTGGACGGTCCGGAGGAGAAACGGCAGGATGTAAGTATACCTCAAGATGGCCGATCTGAACAGCGGAGGTTGTGCTGACGATTGCTCTGCTCCTCGCCCCCGGTATCTTCCAGAAATACGCCTGGTTTGCAGAAAGCGTTTTTCAGAAAGCGTCAATTGTGGTATGATAGTTTTGCCTCTCTCTCCGGTGTGTCCGGCTGGGTGACCGGGGTGGTTGTTAGGGGAGCGAAGGTCGTTCGAAGGAGCGGCGCGGTGGCGTCTAGGAACGGCGACGGGCGGACGATCGCCATTCTGTGTTGCGACCCGGCCGATCGACGGCGATTGGCCGAGGCCGTTGAAGGGCTCGGGTACAGTGTGGTGGCTCCTCCACCGGACGGGGCGGTCCCCTCGGCGTGGGAGGGGGTGGACCTGGTGATCGCCGACGAGGCGGCGGCGCGGCGGTGGATGGAGGACCTGCTGGCCTTGAAGTCGCGTGCCGGGGGAGGCCCCGTGCCGTTGCTGATCGCCCTGCCGCGGGGGGAGGACGGCGTCCTCTGGGTGGAATCTGGCTTCGACGATGTGGTCTGGTTGCCCCCATCCGACGCGGAACTTGCCGTCCGACTGCGGGTCCTCCTTCGGTTGCGAGGAGAGATCGAAGGGGAGAATCGCCAGCAGGAGACGATATTCCGCGCCCTGCTTGAGCGGTCGCCAGTCGGAGTTTATCTCTTCGACAAGGACCGATACCTGTACGTCAATCTGGCGCTGGCGGAGATCGTGGGCTATCGTCCGGAAGAGATCGTCGGCCGGATGCGTCCCCTCGATCTGATCCATCCCGAAGACCGGCCGATGGTCCAGGGATTCATCCACCAGCGGCTCTCCGGGGAGCAGGAGAGCGCCCATTACGTCCTGCGGGCTCTCCGGAAGGACGGCTCCGCCGTCTACTGCGAGGTCTTCGGCCGGCGCGTCGACTATCAGGGCCGCCCGGCGATCGTCGGCATCGTGGTGGACATCACTGACCGAAGGCAGGCGGAGGAGGCCCTGGAACGTCGGGCTGCCTACCTGGCCCTTCTGAGCCGGGTCGGCCAGGAGATCGTCGCCGCGAGGGACCTGGAGGGTCTTCTTCAAAGGGCGACCAGGCTGGTGCAGGAGACGTTCGGCTATCACCACGTGGCCCTCTTCCTTCTCGATCGAGAGAGGAAGGAGCTGGTGATGCGGGCTCGCGCGGGCAAGTTTGTCGACCTGTTCCCTCCTGATCACCGGGTCCCCCTGGGCCAGGGGCTGGTCGGTTGGGCGGCCTGTCACGGCGAGCGAGCGTTGGCCAACGACGTGGACAAAGACTCCCGTTACGTCAACTTCTATCCGGATCGGATCCCCACCCGCTCCGAGTTATGCGTCCCCATCCGGATAGGGGAGGACGTGGTGGGCGTCCTCGACGCCCAAAGTCCGAATCTGAACGCCTTTTGCGAGGATGACGTGATGGTGATGGAGACCCTCGCCGACCAGGTCGCCGTCGCCATCGAGAACATCCGGCTGTACCAGGCGGAGCGGGAGGAGCGGGAACTGGCGGAAGCGCTGGCGAAGGCCGCCGCCGTCGTCGGCGGCACGCTGGATTTGGACCAGGTCCTGGACCGGATCCTGGAGCAGGTCGGCAGGGTGATCCCCAGCGATGCGGCCAACGTAATGCTGATCGAAGAGGGCGTGGTGCGCATCATCCGCTGGCGGGGGTACGACCGGTTCGGCGCGGAGGAGTTCGTCTCCAACTTCGCCTTCTCCATCTCCGAGATCCCGAACCTGCGACAGATGCAGGAGACCAAGGAGCCGATGGTCATCCCCGACACAGCCCTCTACCCCGGCTGGATGCGTGTGCCGGTGCAGGAGTGGTTGCGCTCCTACGCCGCTGCCCCCATCGTCGTCCGGGGCGAGGTGATCGGTTTCCTCAACGTGGACAGCGCGACCCCAGGCTTCTTCTCCGAGAAGCATCTGCGCCCGCTGCAGATCTTCGCCGACTACGCCGCCTCAGCCATCGAAAACGCCCGGCTGTACCAGGCGGAACAGGAGCAGCGGGAACTGGCGGAAGCGCTGGCAGAGACCGCCTCCGTCGTCGGCGGCACGCTGGACCTGGGGCAGGTGTTGGAGGGGATCTTGCATCAGGTGCAACGGGTGGTCGCCGGCGACGCTTTCAATATCTCTCTGATCGAGGGTGGACACGCCCGGATCGTCCGCGCGTGGGGATATGAAAAGGTGGGAAAGGCCCAGGAGGTCATCGATCTCATCCTTCCCATTCAGGAGTTCTATGGGCTGGCGATGATGACACGGACAGGGGCTCCCGTCCTGGTGCCGGACACGAGAGCCGAACCGGGGTGGGTCCATGTGCCGGGGTGGGAGTGGATCCGTTCCTACGTCGGCGCGCCGATCCGTGTGAAGGGGCTGACGGTCGGCTTCCTGAACGTGGACGGCACCCGCCCGTGGCAGTTCAGTCGGAAGGACGCACAACGGCTTCAGGTCTTCGCCGATCAGGTGGGAACCGCGATCGAAAACGCCCGCCTCTATCAGCAGTTGCAGAAGTACGCGGAGGACCTGGAGATGCGGGTCCGGGAGCGGACGGCCCAGTTGGCCGCCCAGTACGCCCGGCTGGAGGCGGTCCTGCGCAGCGCCACCGACGGCATCGTCGTCGCCAACCGGGAGGGGGAGATCCTGCAGGCCAACCCGGTCGCTCAGGCGTGGTTGGAGCGCACCCTCTCTCCCGACGATGCAGCGCGTCTCCGGGAAGGGATCCGCGACCTGGCGGGGCGGGCGGAAGAGCGGCCGGAGGAGATGTTGGAACTCACAGGCCTGGACCTGGAGATGAGGGCCGCGCCGATCACCGGCAGCGACGAGGAAGGGTTGGCGGTTGTAGCGATCCACGACGTGACCCGCCTGCGGGCCCTGGATCGGATGAGGAGCCGTTTCATTTCCAATATCTCCCACGAACTGCGTACCCCCCTGGCGACAATTAAATTGTACGCGGCGCTGATGCGGCGACAGCCCGCCCGATGGGCTGAGCACCTGGAGCCCCTTGAGAAGGAAGTGGATCGGCTGGTGGAACTGGTCGAGGGTATCCTGGAGTTCTCCCGCATCGACGCCGGCCGGGTCGCGCTGGCGACCGAAAAGATCCCCCTCCATCAGATCACCAGAGCCGTCGTGGAACGCTACCGGGTGATAGCGGATGAGAAGGGGATAACGTTGGCCCACCATCCGATGGAGACGGGTCCAGTGGTGGAGGTGGATCCGGAGCGGATGCAGGAGGTGGTCGACAATCTGGTGAGCAACGCCGTTCGGTACACCCCGTCCGGCGGCCGGGTGGAGGTCTCCACAGGGCTGAAGAGGGCTGAGGACCGGGTCTGGGCGACGATCACCGTCGCCGATACGGGGATCGGGATCCCTGAGGAGGAACTCCCCTTCATTTTCGATCGGTTCTACCGGGGAGAGACGCCGCGACGGATGCAGATCTCCGGCACTGGCCTGGGGTTGGCTATTGTGAAGGAGCTTGTGGAGATGCACGGAGGGTGGGTGACGGCGGAGAGCGAGGTGGGAAAGGGGTCCACCTTCACGGTCTGGTTGCCTCTGGCCGAGAAGTAGGAATCACAGAGGCACGGAGGCCTCAGAGGATCTTTGGGAAAGACTCCGTGCTCTGGAAAAGAGTGGTAAATCGTGACGCGGGGGGTTGGACGATGGACAAGGCGCGCATTCTTGTCGCTGAGGATCACGAGCCGATGCAACGGGCCATCAGGGACATCCTGGAGGGAGAGGGCTTCGAGGTCCTCACCGTCAGCGACGGTGAGGAGGCGTTGCGGGCGATGGAGACGTTCCGTCCCGATCTGATCCTGGCCGACATTATGATGCCACGGATGGACGGCTACGCCCTCTATGAGGCGGTCCGCGCCCGACGGGAGTGGGTGACCATTCCCTTCATCTTCCTCACCGCCAAAGCAGAGCGGGAGGACATCCTGAAGGGGAAAGCGCTTGGAGCGGAGGATTACATCACCAAGCCGTTCGATCCCCAGGAGTTGGTGGTGGCGATCCGATCCCGGTTGGCCCGGACCGAAGCGATCCGCCGGGTGACCGAGACGGAGTTCGATGAGCTCAAGCAGCAGATCACCACCGTCCTGGGGCACGAACTCCGCACGCCTCTGACCTACGTCACGGGCTACACCGAGTTGGCCCTGGATGATCTGGAGGATCTTTCCGCCGACGAACTGCAGGAGTTCCTCGTCGGGATCAAGCGGGGAGCCGATCGCCTGACCCGGCTGGTCAACGATCTGCTGTTGCTGATCCGCCTAGACACGGGGCGGACGGCCAGGGAGTTCCGCGACCTCGCCACCGTTCATGACGACCTGGGGGCCGTGGTCGAGCGCACGGTCCGGCAGTTCGAGTCACAGGCTGCGGAGCAGGGGGTGGTTCTGGATGTGCAGATCGAGCCGGACCTTCCGCCGGTGCTGATCTGCGAGACGTTGTTCGTCGACGCCCTGGGCCGGCTGATCGATAACGGGATCAAGTTCTCCCTGCGGGATGAGAAGCGAGTGGTGGTCCGTGCCCGCGCCAAGGACGGCCGGGTGGAGATCTCCGTGAGCGACCGCGGGATCGGCATCCCCCCGGAGGAGATACCCCACCTGTTCGAGCGGTTCCGGCAGATCAGGCGAGACCGGCTGGAGCAGCAGGGGGTGGGGATCGGTTTGACCATCGCCCGGGAGATGATCCGGTTGCATGGGGGAGACATCGAGGTGGAGAGCACGCTGGGCGAGGGCAGCACCTTCACGATCTGGTTGCCGGTGGCCTCCAAGGGGGATTGAGAACCACAGAGGCACAGAGGGCACAGAGTTTTCTCTCAATTTTCAGAGATTCCTCTGTGTCCTCTGTGTCTCTGTGGTGATCATTCACACTCTGGCGCGCCAGGCCCAGACGGTGGCGACCAGCAGCCCCAGGGTGAGCAGGGCAAGCCCCAGGGCCAGGAGAGGCCAGCCGGGCTGAGGCGGAGGAGGTGTGGGGGGCGGAAGCGCGCCTCCCTCTACCGGTGCGGGGGAGGGCGTGGGAGCGGCGGTTGCACCCGATTTGGCTGCCTCCTCCCCCGCGGTGACCACCGGCGTGGGCAGAGCTGTCGGCACGGCTGCGGGGGCGAGGGTCAGAGGAGCCTCCTCCTCCGGGGCCATGGCGGCCTCCGGGGCGACCGTCTTCGTGATCTCCAGCGTTTCGGTGACGATGCCCTCCATCGCCACCCGCGTCTCCTCGGGCACAGACTGGGGGAGGGGTTCCGTTTCCGCCTCTTCCGTGGCGGGTTCCATCGCCACTTCGCGGGGCGGAGCGGCCGCCGGGGCAGCGCCAAATCCACCGACACCAAGCGTCAACAGGTTGCCGATCACCACCAACGCGCAGGCCAGCGCGCTGAGGGCGGTGGCGAACGTGAGGACGGGGGCCAGCCTTCGCTGCAGAAGGGCCGGACGGCGGCGCGTAGCCGGTGCGACCATATCCGGCGTCAGCAGGAAGTTGCGGGGGGCTTCCACCCGAGGCAGCCCCCGCACCAGGGCCACCGTCCGGCGCATCGCCTCCAGCCGATCCCGCAGGTCCGCATCGACCGCCAGGCGGGCCTCCAGACGTGCCCGCTCCTCAGGACTCAATGCTCCGTCCAGATAGGCGGACAGCAGTTCATCCGTCCGTGCCGCTTCCCGTTTCCATCCCATTCCTCAGTCCTCATTCTCAAGACGATATGCGCGGGGAAGAAGTTCCCCTCGTTCCTGCAGGAGGTCCCGCAACCGGGCGCGGGCCCGCGCCAGGCGGGATTTCACCGTCCCTACCGGCACCCTGACCGTCTCGGCGATCTCGGCGTAGGAGAGCCCCTCCACGTCGGAGAGGACCAGGACCACGCGCTGGTCGGGGGGGAGGGTGGAGATGGCGGCCTGCAGGAAACGGGCCAGTTCGGCCCGCTCGGCCCGCTCCTCGGGGGATTCACCCCCGTTGATCAGGGCGGGGTTGGCCTCTTCGTCTATCTCCCCGAAGGCCTCCCAGGAGGTCGTGGGGCGGCGTTTTTGGCGGCGGAGTTCGTCGTAGCACCGGTTGGCGACGATGCGTAGGAGCCAGGAGACGAAGGAGCCGCCTCGGAAGGAGCCGATCTTGCGGTAGGCGGCGATGAAGGTCTCCTGGGTGGCGTCCTCCGCGGCGGCCGGGTCGCCCAGGATGCGGTAGGCGAGGTTGTAGATCCGGTGCTGGTAGGTCAACACCAGTTCGTTGAAGGCGTCCAGGTTCCCGCGCTGGGCGGCGCGGATCAGGGCCGTTTCGTCCATTGAGGGCGATCCGCCTACTCCAGTAATCCCCCCGTCCCGCCGGCCCCACGCAGGGCGGCTGCCTCCGCTTCCACCATCTCCTCCTCCCCTTCTTCGACCGGCCAGATCTCGTCCGTGCGGTCGATGAAGAGGACGCCGTTGAGGTGGTCGATCTCATGCTGAAGGACCCGCGCCAGGTAGCCTTTGGCCCGGAAGCGAACCTTGCGTCCCTTGAGATCGATCCCCTTCACGGTCACCTCCTGGTGGCGGAGGACGTTTCCGACCCAGCCAGGGACCGAGAGGCATCCCTCGACGCCTTCCTCGGTCTCTTTGGAGACGCGAGCCAGTTCGGGGTTGACCAGCGCCAGGGATGTCCCGGCGTCGGGGTCGTCCAGATCCTCGGGGATCTCGACGACGATGACCCGCAGCGGCACGCCGACCTGGACGGCGGCCAGGCCGACGCCGTTGGCGGCGCGCATCGTCTCGAGCATGTCTTCCACCAGTTGTCGGATGTCGGGGGTGATGTGGGGAACCCGACTGGATCGCTTGCGCAAGAGAGGGTTGTCTGAAAAGATGATCGTTCGCAGAGCCATCACTCGCCTTCCTGAGGGGGTTGGGATCGGGAGCGCCGGAGTTCGTCATAGGCGATGAGCCAGTCCACCATCTCGGTCCGGCGTCGCTCGGCCTCCTGTTCCCGGCGGCGACGGTTAAACGCAGCCACGTGGGCGAAGATCTCCTGCTGGACGGCCTCGGGGTGGCTGACTGCCCGGAAGTAGAAGGCACCCCCAGGGGCGCGGGTTTCCACGATGACGTCCCCATACCGCAGGAGCCGCCCCCAGAAGGTCTTCTCGGCTCGCACGTTGGTGACGGCCTCCAGGCTCGCCTCCCGCCGCTCGTGTCGGATGTAAAAGGGCTTCCGCTCCACGTGGATGATCCGGCTCGCGGTCACCTGATAGTAGTCGTTTCGCCAGTCCTCGAACTTCCAGAAGAACCAGGGGAATGTCACCAGGAAGATGAGAATGGAGGAGAGTAAGGCCATCCAGAACCAATTGCCTCCTATCAGCAGGCCGCTCAGGAAGAGCACAGCGGCAGCGATCAGGCCCAGGAGGGGAGGACCTGCCGTCCGCAGCAGTTCGATCCAGTGCTTGTGCCAGGTGACCACTTCTTTGTCCCGTTCCCAGAGAGGGGGGAAGAAGTAACGGACCACGCTGATGGGGAGGGTGAGGCAGCCGCGCTGGCGCGTTCCCGCTGGCTTTTCCTCCTCTTCTTCGGGAGACTGTTCCTGGGGAGGCCTCTCGGCCTCCTCGGCGAAGTAATGGTGTACGGTCTTCCGGATCTGCTCCCTCTGTTGCAGGCGGGCCAGGGCCAGAGCGCGGGCTTGCTGCTTGAGGATGGCCCCCTGGATCTCAGATGGGCGTGGGATGCTGAAGAATCGCACCTCACCGCCTCCGCCCGCTGTCTCGACGACCAGGTCGCCGAAATCAAAGATCGATGCCAGCGCGCCGACCCGGGTAATGTTGACGTCTTGGACGGCGCTCAGAGGAGCGGCGGAGATGTTCTCTCCCCCCATCCCCAGGAACCCGGTCCGTTCCCGGTGGGCCACCCGCCGGTTGGTAACGACGTAGAGGTCGTTCCACCAGTCCACGTAGCGCACGAAGCCGGCCCAGAAGGCTGCTGACCCGAGCAGGGCGAAGATCAGCAGGAGGGGGTAGAGCAGGGGGCCTTCCCCCACCTGGAGCACCGTGAAGATAAGGCCCGCGCTCGAGATGATCAGGAGGAGGAAGGAGGGGATCAGGTTGATGACGAGCAGCGCCGGATGTTTGCGGATGACCTTGACGGGGAACTCATCCGCCTCCATCCAGTGGAAATGGGGGTAGCGGCGACGTTCGGCGATGTCCGGCCGCATCTTCAGCGCCCGTTCGGCGCGGGGGTGCTCCCGCAGGAACTGTTCGAAGGCCGCCCGTTCGATGTAGAGCAGGATGCTCCGCTCCAGCACTTCGAGGGTCACATCCCGCACATCCCCCAGCAGCAGCGAGGTCTCGCCGACGCCGTCGCCGGGCTCAAGCCGCCGCACTTCGACCATCTCCCCCTCTGGGTCGAGGCGGGTCGCCCGGAGACATCCCCGGTGTACGATGAAATACCGGTCTCCTGGCTCCCCTTGGCGGTAGACGATGGCCCCTCGTGTGTATTCGATGGGCCGTACCAATGCCGCCAGGGCCTCCAGGTCGAAGAGGCTGAGGTTGGAAAAGAGCCGGACGTTCCTCAGCCGCTCCACGATCTCATGTCGCGGTACCACCCCGTTTTCCTCCCCGCCGGCGGGTGCATACGGCGCACTCTCAGGCTGCTCTAATTGTAACACAGGGGGACGGGGGAGCAAGCAAAGACCTGGTGGCAGGATCGCCCGTTCTGGGTATAATCACCTCAGCGGTGCCGATGCCCACTGGCATCGCCCGAGATCCTGGCTCAAGAGAAAGGAGGAACGGTGGCAGACATATCGGTCAACATTTGCGGCCTGCAGTTTTCCAACCCGGTCCTCCCCGCCGCCGGTCCGCCGGTGTGGAACGGGGAGGCGATGAAGGCGTGTGCCGAGGGAGGCGCCGGGGGGATCGTCTCCAAGACGGTCTCCGTGCGGCCCGCCGTGGTCCCCACGCCCAACATGGCCCAGATCCCCGGCGGCTTCCTGAACACCGAACTGTGGTCGGAGCTCCCCGTCGAGCAGTTCATCGAGCGGGAGTACCCCATCGCCAAGGAGACGGGCCTGCCGCTGATCATCAGCATCGGCTACACCGCCGAGGAGATCGCCGAACTGGCCCCGAGGGTCCGCCCCTTCGCCGACGCGCTGGAACTCTCCACCCACTACATCGGCGACGACCCCACCCCGATGATGGAGGCGATCCGCGCGGCCAAGGAGGCGGTGGACGTGCCGGTCTTCGTCAAGTTGAGCCCCTTCCGCGATATGAAGACCGCCGCCCGCGCAGCGAAAGAGGCGGGGGCCGACGGGATCGTCGCCGTCAACTCCTTTGGGCCGTGCCTGGGGGTGGATATCGAGACGGGCCGGCTCTTGATGGGCAGCAAGGAGGGATACGGCTGGCTCTCCGGCCCGGCCCTCAAACCCCTGGCCCTCCGCTGCGTCTTCGACGTCGCCCGGTCGGTGGACCTGCCCGTTATCGGCGTGGGGGGGATCAGCAAGGGGACCGACGCCATCGAGTTCTTCATGGTCGGCGCGTCCGCCGTGGGGGTCTGCACCGCGGCTATCCTTAAGGGTCCCTCGATCTTCGGCAAGATCGCCCGCGGGATCGAGAAGTGGCTGGACGACCACGGGTACAGTTCCATCGAGGAGATCCGCGGGCTGGCGATCCGCAACTGGGAGCAACGGACGTACCGCACCACCCACGTCCCGCCGGAGCTGGACGTGGACGCCTGTATCGGGTGTGGGCTGTGCGAGGCCAGTTGCGTCTACGACGCCATCCACGTCATCGACGAGAAGGCGGTGCTCACGCCGGAGAAGTGCTACGGCTGCGGCCTCTGCGTCACCCGTTGCCCGACCCGCGCCCTCTCCATCACTTAGATGAAACCACGGAGGCACAGAGGGCACGGAGGATCATAAGTGTTTGAGAAACCTTTGGATTACTCTGTGTCCTCCGTGTCTCTGTGGTGAAACGGGGAGCAGAGGGGTCACTCGCCCCCGGCGGCCGGCCGTTGATGGAAATACCAGTCCAGGATCTCCTGGGCCACCGGGGCGGCAGCGGTCGAGCCCTCGCCGCCGTTGTAGATGAAGACGATGAGGGCGATCTCCGGAGCCTCCACCGGCGCGTAGGCCATGAACCAGGCGTGGGTCGGCTGGGCCAGCCCCTCGCCGCAGATCCCTAACTGGATGGCGATGTCGTCGCAGAACTGGGCGGTGCCCGTCTTCCCGGCTACACGGACTCCCTCTACCTGAGCGCGGGGGGCCGTCCCATAGACCACCGCCCCTTCCAGCCCCTGGTGGATCAGCGTCCAGTTCTCCGGCGAGATGGGGAGGGTATGGCTGATGACCGGTCGGAAGGGGCGCACGACGTTCCCCTCCGCGTCGGTGATGTGGTGGACGATCTGGGGGCGGTAGAGGACGCCGCCGTTGGCGGTAGCGGCCATCACGTTGAGCATCTGGAGCGGGGTGACCAGCAGGTAGCCCTGACCGATGGAGAGGTTGTAGGTGTCTCCGGTGGACCAGTTCTCGCCGATGGTGCGCCGCTTCCAGGTGGCGGTGGGCACCAGGCCCGATGCTTCGGAGGGGAGTTCGATCCCGGTCGGCGAGCCGAGGCCGAAGAGGTGGGCGTACTTCACGATTCCGTCGAGCCCTAGCCCTTCGAACTCCGTCTCCTCGAACCCGCCGCCCACCTTGTAGAAGAAAATGTCGCACGAATAGGCCAGCCCGTCCACGATGTTCAGCCACCCGTGGCCCGACCGTTTCCAGCAGTGGAAGGGCTGGGCCCGCCCTGGGTCGTTGGGGTAATACTTGTTGGGGATGACGATGGTGCCGGGGCAGTTCAGTTTCGTCCGCTCGTCCAACACCCCTTCCTGCAGTGCGCCGGCGGCGACGACGATCTTGAAGATCGAGCCCGGGGGGAGTTGGTCGGCGATAGCGTGGTTCAGCAGCGGTCGGTGCGGGTCCTCCAGCAGCCGCTGGTAGTCCTCCATCGAGATCCCCTGGGCGAAGAGGTTGTTGTCGTAGGTGGGCAGGCTGACCATCGCCAGGATCTCCCCGGTGCGGGGGTCCATCGCGATGACCACACCGCGGCGGGAGTTGGCCCGTTGGAGGCCCTTTTCCAGCGCGTCCTGGGCTATCTGCTGAAGCTCCATATCGATGGTCAGATAGACGTTGTCGCCGGGGATGGGCGGCCGTTCCTCCCCCAGAACGCGGATCACCCGCCCCAGGACGTCCTCTTCCTGTACCCGCTCGCCGGGAGTCCCCCGCAGCCATTCCTCAAAGGTCGCCTCGATGCCCGCGTACCCCACCTGGTCCGTGGCCGGATCGTAGCCCTTCTCCACGAATTCCTCCGCCTCTTCCTGGGGGATCGCGCCCAGGTAACCCACCAGTTGAGCGACCAGCGGGCCGTAGGGGTACTGGCGGCGGGAGACCACGTCCACCTGGACGCCCGGCATCGTCAGCCCTTCCTGGGCCAGTGCCAGCGCGATCTCCCGATCGACCCGGCGGGCGACGACGAGGGGTTCGTAGGGGGCGTAACCCAGGGCTTCCTCAATGGGTTCTCGGTCGATAGCGTGGCCCAGGAAGCCCTCCAGCCGTTTCAGCACCGCCTCCCGGTCTGCCTCCTCCTCGGGTAGCAGGGCGGGGACGATGGTGACCTGGAAGGCGGGGACGTTGCGCACCAGCGGGGTTCCGTCTCGGCTGTAGATGATCCCCCGAGGTGCGGGGATGCGCACCACCTCCGCCCGCTGCTCCTCGGCCCGGTAGGTCCAGTAGTGGGCTTCGACCACCTGTAACTGGTAGAGCCGCAGCGCGAACCCCCCCAGGATGAGCAGCAGGAGCCCCGCCAGCGCGACCAGCCGCGGCGCACGAAGGATCAGCGCCAGGGTCCGTGCGACACCCCTCTGCGGAAGCGGCTTCTGGTTACGCGCCATCGAACGTCAACCCTTCCGGTCGCGTGCGCCGGTCCAGAATAGAGAGGAGGTAGTGGACGACGGGGGCCAGCACGCCGTTGAGGACCGCCGACGGGGCGGCCACCCGCGACAACCCGTAGGCCCAATCCACCAGCCTGCCGGTGCCGGTCAGGATCAGGAGGAGAAGGACGTGGTACAGGAAACAGAGGCCGAGGGCGACGAGGAAGACGCGCAGACCGGTCGGGCCGAGTTCCTGGCCCCACCGTCGGCCTGCCAGGAGGGCGATCACCAGTAGCGGCAGGGTGATCCCCCCCATCGGCCCCCCGGAGAAGAGGTCGAGCAGCAGCCCGCCGATGAAACCCCACACGATGCCCTCTGCCGACCCCCGCAGCGTCGCCCAGGCGATGACGGAGAGCAGGACCAGGTCCGGACGGCCGCCCAGGATCGACACCCGAGCCAGGACGATGTCCTGCAGCAGCGCGATGCCGGTCAGCAGTGGGATGGTCACATAGAGGCTGAGGATGGCTCACCTCCTCAGGGTTGCTCGCCAGGTGGTTCCTCTTCCTGGACCAGGGGTTGGAAGGAGGTGATGACGAGGACCAGTTCCACCTCGCGATAGTCCACCGCAGGCCGGACCACGGCCTCCTGGAAGAGGGCGATGTCCTTCTGCTCCACCGCGGTGACCTGACCGATGACCAGGCCGCGGGGGAGCGTCCCGGCCAACCCGGAGGTCAGCACGATGTCGCCCACCTGGACCTCCTCCTCTTGGGGGATGTAGAGCATCCGCAGGGTGCCGTCGGGTCGGCCGACGACGAGGCCGGTGGCGCGAGATTGCTGGAGCATCGCCGCCACCGCGCTGCCGGTGTCGGTGAGCAGTTGGACCTTGGTGGTGTGTGGGCCGACCTCGGCGGCGCGCCCGATCAGTACCGCTCCCCCGGTCAGTACCGGCATCCCCACCTCCACTCCCTCCTCGCTGCCGACGTTGACGGAGAGAGAGCGGAGGTAGGGGTTGGGCTCGTCTCCGATCACCTCGCCGCACGGAGCGTAAGCGCACGCCTCCCGTCCCACCACGTCCGCCCCCAGGTAGGTCCACGAGGGGTTCTCGGCGACGAAGTTGAGCAGCGCGCGGAGTTGGACCACCTCCGCTTGGAATTCCTGGAGACGGACGTTTTCGATGGAGAGGGCTTCGACCTGCTGTTGCAGTTCCTCGACCTGGGCCTGGAGCTCCCGCACCTCCCTCACCGTCCGAAAGAGGCTGCCGATCTGCTCGATCGCACGGGTCGCTCCCCGCTGTAGAGGGGCGGTGACGTATTGCAGCCCGCTCTCGAGGGGGGTGAGGAAGCCGGTCTCGTGGAGGGCGAGGAAGAGGACGGTCAGGAGGAAGAGGAGCGGCGGCACCCAGGAACGCCAGGTCGTTCGCTTCACCGGTGCGCTACCCTATCTGCTCCCGATCCTTCATACAGGGGACGCGCTGCTCCCTCGCCGGTCGGGAGTCGTCAGTACCTGTTGGAGGATGTCCAGTTCCTCCAGGACCTTGCCCGCGCCTCGGGCGACGCAGGTCATCGAATCGGGGGCCACCCAGGCGGGCATGTTGGTCTCCTCGCTGACCCGCTGGGCCAGCCCCTTCAGCAGTGACCCGCCACCCGCTAGGCAGATCCCCGTCTCCATCAGGTCGGCGATCAGTTCTGGCGGGGTGCTGTCCAGCGTCTCCTTGATGACGTCGAGGATGATCCCCACCGACCCGGAGAGGGCCTCGCGGATCTCGATGCTGCTGACCTCCACGGCGTCGGGGAGGCCGGTGACGACGTTCCGCCCGCGCAGGAGCATGGTCTTCTCCTCAGGGAGGGGGTAGGCGGAGCCGATGGCGATCTTGACCCGCTCCGCCATCCGTTCACCGATGAGGAGGTTGTATTTCTGACGGACGTACTGGATGATGTCCTCGTCCATCTCATCGCCCGCCACGCGGATGGAACGGCTGACGACGATCCCGCCGAGGCTGAAGACGGCCACCTCGGTCGTCCCGCCGCCGATGTCCACAACCATGCTTCCTCTCGACTCCATGATGGGGAGCCCGGCCCCGATGGCCGCGGCCATTGGCTCTTCGATGAGGAAGGCCGCCCGTGCACCGGCAGCCAGCGCGGCGTCGTACACCGCCCGCTTTTCGACCTCCGTGACCCCGCTGGGGATGCCGACGACGACGCGGGGGCGGGGGAAGGGGACGAACAGGTCCTCGTGAGCCTTCTTGATGAAGTAGTCCAGCATCGCCTGGGTCACCTCGAACTCAGAGATGACCCCGTCCCGTAACGGCCGGATGGCGACGATGCCGGCAGGGGTTCGCCCGACCATCTCCTTGGCCTCGGCACCGATGGCAAGCACTCTCTTCGAGTTCTTCTCGATGGCGACCCAGGAGGGCTCGTTGATGACGATCCCCTTCCCGCGCACGAAGACGAGGGTGTTTGCCGTGCCCAGGTCGATCCCAATGTCAAGCGAAAAGAGGCCCAGGAGGGCGTCTATGGGATTCCACACGGACGTCTCCTTGAGAAATCACACGATTTCCCCGGGTTTCGACCACTGGTCCCGGGGATGATGCAGAAATTATACCACAAATCGAGAGGGACGGGAAATTTCCCCCGAAATGGCCTTGCCAGCCCCGCTGTTCTGGGGTAAACTTACCGCCGCTATGTCCACGGTAGACCTGACTTTCCTACATGCACCAAGCGTTTACGACTTCCGAAAACGGGCCACCCTGTGGGGGCCGATCTCCGACGTAGTTCCTTCCGAACCCATCTACGACATGTACCCCATCGGCTTCGCGGTCCTCAGCGACTACCTGGAGCGACACGGCTTCCGCACCCGCATTGCCAACCTGGCAGTGCGGATGGTCCGATCCGACCGGTTCGATGCGGAGCAGTTCATCTCTCGGCTCCGCTCCCGGGCCTTCGGGATCGATCTCCACTGGCTGCCCCACGCTCAGGGCGCGCTGGAGGTCGCTCGGCTGGTCCGCAGGCACCATCCGGACGCCCCCATCATCTTCGGCGGGTTCTCGGCGACCTATTTTCACGAGGAACTGATCCGCTACCCGCAGGTGGATTACGTGGTGCGGGGTGATTCCACCGAGGAGCCGCTGTACCAACTGATGGCCTGCCTGCGGGAGGGACGGGAGCCGGTGGACGTGCCGAACCTGACCTGGAAGGACAGTTCCGGGCAGGTGCACGTCAACCCGCAGACCTACCTGCCTGCGACCCTCGACCACATCCGCCTGGGGTTCCGGCAACTGGTCCGCGCCGTCATCCGCGACCGCGATCTCCTTTCCTACGCCCCCTTCAACCACTGGTTGAACTACCCCATCATGGTCGCCCTGTCGGTGCGGGGGTGCACGCAGAACTGCTCCGTCTGCGGGGGGTGTGCCAAGGGGCACCAGGTGATGTCCGGTCGCTCCCACCCCGCCTTCCGCAGTCCGGAGGACCTGGCGGCGGACGTGCGAGAGGCGCGGCGTATCAGCCGGGGCCCCGTCTTCATCCTGGGCGATCTGCGCCTCTCCGGTATGGACTACGCTCGTCGCTTCCTGCGGGCCGTCCAGGGCGTCAAAGGGCCGTTCATGATCGAGTTCTTCTGGCCCATCACCCGCGACTATGCCGAAGAACTGGCTGCGGCGTTGCCCGGCTTCGTCGCCGAGTTCTCCCCCGACTCCCACGACCCGGCGGTGCGGAAGGCCCTGGGCAAGCATTACTCCAACAAGGGGATCGAGGAGACGGTGCGGAGTTGCCTGGCGGTCGGCGCACGCCGTTTCGACCTGTTCTTTATGATCGGCCTTCCGAAGCAGACCCCCACCTCCGCCCTGGAGACGGTGGACTTCTGCGAGCATCTCCTGGAGGCGGTGGACGGCGACCCCCGCCTGATTCCATTCACTGCCCCGCTCGCCCCCTTCCTCGATCCGGCCAGTCCGGCGTTCGAGAATCCGGATCAGTTCGGCTACCGGCTCCGCTGTCGCACGCTGGAGGATCACCGGCGGGCGTTGCTAGCGCCGACGTGGAAGCATATCCTTTCCTACGAGACGGTCTGGATGGACCGGGATACGCTGGCTTCCGTCACTTACGAGGCGGGTCGTCGCCTCAACCGCCTCAAGGCCCGCTACGGGATCGTCTCCCCGGAGAAGGCAGCGGAGACGGAGGAGCGGATCGAGCGGGCGCTGTCGCTGATGGCCCGCATCGATCGCCTCGTCGCCACGCGGTCGCCGGAGGAGGTGGAGCGAGAGATGCTGGCGATGAAGGACGAGATCGAGCGGGTCAATACATCGACGGTATGCGATAAGGAGGAACTGGACGTCCCGCTGAGTTGGATCCCCTTCAACGTCCTGGGGCTGATGCGGATGGGCTGGGGGGAGGTGTGTAAGTGGTGGCGGCGGGACGGGCGGCGGTGATCCGAAGGTGGGACGCCGGGGAGAGCAAGAGGCAAGAAGCAGGAAGCAGAGATAAGGAAGCGAGGAAGCGAGAGAGCAAGGGGTAAGGGACGAGGGGTGGCTCCGTGGCCTCTGTGTCTCTGTGGTGAGATATGTCATGGAGGGGCGGAGCGAAGTTCGAGCACCGACACTTCGGGGCGGCAGCGGAAACGGACCGGAGGAGAGATCACGCCTATACCGCGGCTCACGTACAGTTGCATCGGCCCGATCCGGTGGAGGCCTGCAGGATACTTGCGGCCCAGGTAGGGAAGGATCGGCGGGCCGATGATCGGGAGGCGGACCTGTCCGCCGTGGCTGTGGCCGGAGAGTTGCAGGGCCACCCGTCCGTCGGCGGCCACTTCGTCGGCGAAGTCCGGTTCGTGGGCCAGGAGGATCGCCGGCGCACTGGGCGGGACCTCCGCCAGCGCGGTCTCCAGGTCGGCCTGCCGCTCCCATACGTCATCTACCCCTGCCACCCACAGGCCGGCGGTCGCCTCTACGGCGCGGTTCCTCAGCACCTGAATGCCCTGGCTCTCCAATGCACTGGCGACCTGCTCCGGGTCGGTCCAGTGGTCGTGGTTGCCCAGGCAGGCGTAGACGCCGTGAGGGGCGTCGAGCCGGCCCAGTTCCGCGGCGCAGGAGGGGGCGAAGTCGGCCGAGCCGGAGACGTAATCGCCGGTGAGGCAGATCAGGTCCGGCGCTTGGGACTGTAGCAGGGCGACCGCCCGCTCGACCTGCTCCGTGGGAACGAGGGGGCCGTGGTGGAGGTCGGAGAGGAGGCCGATCCGCAGCCCGTCCAGGTGGGCAGGCAGGCCGGCCAGGCCGACCTCCACCCGTTCCAGGGTCAGCCAGCGGGGCTCGATCAGCGCGGCATAGGCGGGTCCGCCGAGGCAGCCCAGCCCGGTCGCCCCGACGCCGACCAGCGTCCAACGGAGAAACCGACGGCGGGATACACGCATCGTGGAGATGATAGACGATCTTGCCAGGTTGTCAAAGGTGAGGATCACCGACCCCCAGCGGTGGAACGGCGCGCTGAAGGGGTTGCCCGACGCCCACGTTCTGCAGACGTGGGAGTGGGGTACCTTCAAGGAGCGGCACGGGTGGCGGGCGGAGCGCTGGCTGTGGGAGGAGGGTGGGGAGCCACGGGCCGCGGCCCTGGTGCTGAGCCGTCCCCTGGGCCCGTGGACGCCGGGGGTGATGTACGTCCCTAAGGGGCCGATCCTCGACTACGGCGATGTCGCTCTTCTTGCCTCGGTTCTCGCCGATCTGGAGGGATCGGCCCGTGAACGGGGTGCGGTCTTCCTGAAGATCGACCCCGACGTGCGGGCCGATTCGCCGACGGGGGAGGCCGTGGTCGCCTTGCTGCGGCGACGTGGATGGCGGTACAGCCCGGAGCAGGTCCAGTTCCGCAACACGCTTCTGCTGGACCTCACCGGCAGCCTCGACGAGATCCTGGCCCGGATGAAGTCGAAGTGGCGGTACAACATCCGCCTGGCCGTGCGCAAGGGGGTGACGGTCCGGCGGGGCGGGTTGGACGACCTGCCTCTCCTGTACGAGATGTACCGGGAGACCAGTTTGCGCAACCGGTTCGTCATCCGGCCTGAGGAATATTACCACGACGCCTGGGGTTCGTTCATCGAGGCGGGGCTGGCCCAGCCGCTCATCGCCGAGGTGGAAGGGGAGCCGGTGGCGATGGTGATCCTCTTCCGCTTCGCCAAGCGAGTGTGGTATATGTACGGCGCGTCTCGGTCGCTCCACCGGGAGAGGATGCCCAACCACCTCCTACAGTGGGAGGCGATCCGGTGGGCGAAGGAGCAGGGGTGCACCGTGTACGACCTGTGGGGCGCGCCCGACGAGTTGGACGAATCCGACCCGATGTGGGGCGTCTACCGCTTCAAACAGGGCTTCGGAGCGGAGTTCGTGCGCCACATCGGTGCATACGACTACCCGGCCGCGCGGCTGGCTTACCTAGCCTACATGTGGCTTTCCCCCCGCATCCTGGCGCTGATGCGCTGGCTGCATTGGCGACGACGAGGTAGGGGGGCCACCACAGAGACACAGAGAACACAGAGTCTCAAGAATTAGAGAATTTTCAGTGTCTCTGTGGTGATTTGAACCGGTTAAGGAGGTACGATGGATCCTGAAGTGTTGCGAGCGGAGTTCCCGGCCCTTCAGCAGACCGACGAAGAAGGGCGGCCCTATGTCTATTTCGACGGCCCGGGCGGGACCCAGGTTCCACGCTCGGTGATCGCGGCGATGGAGGATTACCTGGTGCGGTCCAACTCCAACACCCACGGCGCGTTCCTGACCAGCCGCCGCACCGACGAGGCCATCCGGCGCGCCCGTGAGGCCGCCGCCGACTTCCTCAACGCGCCGTCGCCGGAGGAGATCGTCTTTGGACCGAACATGACCACGTTGACCTTTCACATCAGTCGCGCGCTGGAGCGGGAACTGGCCCCCGGCGACGAGGTGGTGGTGACCCGACTCGACCACGACGCCAACATCGCCCCCTGGCTGCGGCTGACCGAGAAGGGGGTCATCGTGCGCTGGGCCGACTTCGATCCCGAGACCGGGATGCTCGACCTGGACGGCCTGCGGGCGCTGCTCAACGAGCGGACCCGGTTGGTGGCTGTCGGATACGCCTCCAACGCACTGGGCACGGTCAACGACGTCGCCCGCATCACGCGCTGGGCACACGAGGTGGGGGCCTGGATCTACGTAGACGCCGTCCACTACGCCCCCCACGGCCCCATCGACGTCCAGAGGCTAGGCTGCGACTTCCTGGTCTGCTCCGCCTACAAGTTCTTCGGCCCCCACCTCGGGGTCCTCTGGGGGCGGCGCGATCTCCTGGAACGGCTCCGGCCGGACAAGGTGCGGCCTGCCCCGGATAACGTGCCCGATCGGTTCGAAACCGGCACCCAGAACCATGAGGGGCTGGCGGGATTGATCGCGGCGGTGGACTACCTGGCAGGGATCGGGGAGCGATTCGGCGAGCCGTTCGTGGGGTGGTATGCTGCCTTCACAGGCCGCCGCCTTCACCTGAAGACGGCCCTGGCGGCCATCCAGGCCTACGAGCGGGAACTGGGCTGGCGGATGATCCGGGGGCTTCAGGCCATCCCTGGGCTCCGCATCTGGGGTATCACCGACCCCGCCCTCGCCGACTGGCGGGTCCCGACTGTCTCTTTTACCCTGGAGGGGCTCTCGCCGCAGGAGGTGGCGAGGAGGCTGGCCGAGGAAGGGATCTTCGTCTGGGACGGGAACTTCTACGCCCTGGCGGTCACCGAGCGGCTGGGGCTGGAGGACAAGGGAGGGCTGGTGCGTGTTGGTCTGGTCCATTACAACACCGTTGAAGAGGTGGACCGGTTCCTGGAAGCGATGGAGGGTGTCCGGGGTTAATGGACCTGAGCTCGTTGTTCTCGACGTTCGGTCTGGTCTTCCTGGCCGAACTGGGGGATAAGACACAACTGGCGGTGGTGGCGCAGACCTGCCGGTGCCGCCAGCCGTGGGCGGTGTTCGCCGGGGCGAGCATAGCCCTCGCTGCAGCGACCGCGCTGGGCGTGGTAGGCGGGCATTTGCTGGGCTACGTCGTCCCGGCGTCGCTCCTTCGGATGGGGGCCGCTTTCGGCTTCGGGGTGATGGGACTGCTGATGGCCCGCGAGGCGTGGAGAAGCGAAGCGGGAGGTTCATCGATGGTCTGCCCGGACGACCCGGAGGATCCGGCCTCCCGCTGGGACTGGGAGGCGTTTTTCTCCACTTTTGGGCTCCTCTTCGTCGCCGAGTTGGGGGACAAGACCCAGTTGACCGTCCTGGCACTGAGCGGGCGGGGTAGCTCTCCCTGGTCGGTGTTCTGTGGGGGTGTTTTGGCCCTCGTCGCGATCACGGCGCTGGGGGTCGTGGGAGGGGAGCGCCTGACCCGCGTCGTGCCGGAGCGGGTGCTGCTGGGGGTGTCGGCGGTGGCCTTCGTGGGGATGGGTGTGCTGATGGGAATAGGATACCTGTGATCAGGTCCAGGGAGGGTATCCTTGGGATACTATGTCGTTGTTGAGGCGACGAGCGAGCGGATCCGGCTCAGCCCGCCCCCAGCATCACGGCGGGGCTGGGCGATCATCTTTTCGGGATTGGCCGGGTTGTTCTTCGCCCTTCAGATCTCCATCCTCCGCACCCGCCCGCCGCTCGGCGAAGCGCTCTCCTCCGTCCAGGGCGCTGGGGATCTCCTCAAGGTCTTCCTCTCTTACTGCGCCTTTCTCCTTCTCGGCGTGGGCTTTCTGGTCGCTGCCGGCCTGGCCTGGGGGTGGTGGTCGGAGTTGGAGTGGGACGCTATGCATCGCACCATCTTCCGACGACGGTACCTCTTCGGGCGGATCTGGCGCACCTCTACGCTTTCTTTCGACCAGGTGGACGAGATCCGCGTCGTCCGGATCAGGGGGCAGTACAGTATGAGATACTACCACCTCTTCATCATCAGCCAGGGAAGAGTCTGGGCCACGCTGCCTGGATATCGGGATGAGGGAGCGGTTCGAGCGCTGCGCCGCCAGTTGCTTCGGTTTATGGGGTATCCCGTCGGATAGGACCCGCTCTTGATGGGAGTTGACAGGTGCGTCGCGCGTTCTTGATCCTCTTCACCGTCTGTTGCCTCCTGCTCCTCGCGGCCTGCCGCGTCCCTGGCGCGGTCCGCCCCACCGTGAGGATCGGCCTGGTGGCCCCTTTTGAGGGCCGGTATCGGTACGTAGGGTACGACCTGTTCCCAGCGGTGCGGCTGGCGCTGCGGGAGGCCAACGAGGCCGGTGGGGTAGGGGAGTACTATGTCGAATTGGTGGCCTACGACGACGGGGCGGACCCCACGATGGCCGTGCAGCAGGCCCGGAAACTGGCGGTCGACCCCGATGTGGTCGTCGCGATGGGCCACTTCCGGGAGGAAACCACGGCGGCAGCGCTGGGGATCTACGCGGAGGTGGGGATGCCGCTGGTGGCCCCGGCGGTGCTGGATCCCCGCATCGGTTCTGGCGGGGAGGTGGTCCGATGGGGGCCGGACGCCGAGATGCTGGCGGCCGCGCTGTTGGAGGGGGTGACGGAGGGTGCGCTGGTCACCCAGGGCGGCCCGCTGGGTGCGGCGCTGCGGCCGGTGGCGGAGCGGGGCGGCGTCCTGCTGGACCCCGTCGTCTCGCCGGGCGAGGAGGGATGGCTGGAGACGGTGCTGGCGGCCGCACCCCCCGTGGTCCTCTGCGACGCCGATCCGGTGACGGCGGGGGAGGTGGTGGGTGCGCTGCGGGCAGCCGGGTGGACCGGGGAGTTTCGTGGGGGGCCGGAACTGGCGGCGGCGGACTTCGTCGGTGTGGGCGGGTCGGCAGCGGAGGGGGCGCGGTTCCTTACCCCCTGGCCCCTTCCTGGCGATGGGGGGATCGACCTGGAGTTCACCGAGGCATACGGGGAGGTGTCCGGGGGTGTCCCTCCGGGTCCTCTGGCCTTCCCCGCCTACGAAGCCACACGGGCGGTGCTGACCGCCCTTCAGGTGGACATCGCCGCCGATGGGGTCCCGTCACGGGAGGGGATGGTCGCTGCGTTGAAGGAGACCTGGCAGGAGCCGCCGTACCGTCTCTACTGGTATCGGATCGAGAGAGGGGCCTACGTGCCGGAGGGGCCCAGCAGCGCCTCCAGGGTAGGAGGCTCCGCAGGCCATTGACCTGTCTCTCTCAGCCACCTTTCCTCGCTCCGCACCAGTTTGTACAGTTCCGGGTCCTCCTCCTGAAGCATCGGGTGCGCCTCGAACCGGGACAGGATCGTGTTGATGCTGGCGATGTAGAGAAGGGATGGGTCCACCCCGGCGAGCCGCTCCAGATACCCCTCGTCCTCCGTACCCCACTGGGCGTGGGCCTCTCCCATCAGGGCCTCGACCTCCACCGCCAGGTGGCCTGCCGCGTCCTGCGGCGGCTCGGTGACCCGGAGGATGGGGGCGGGGGACTGGAAGGAGCAGACGACCTCGCCGGATCCGAAGATCACGTCCAGCGAGCCGCCGAAGGTGAAGAAAGGCACCCGTTTATCCTTTCGGTCGACGAGGACGACCGGGCCGGGGCAGACCCGCTTCGGCTCCGAGGATGGCACCAGCAGCGGCTTCAGTGCGAGCGCGGTCCACTCGGCGAGGCCGAATTCGTCTCGGAGCCAGAGGCGGATCTCCTCGGGGTCGAAGTGCATCCCGGTCGGCTTTTTCCGCAGGGCGACCAGCAGTTGGCGGTATCCGGGACTCCCGGGATGGGGTTTATGCAGGGCGAGATATCCCCAATCTTCCATCCTTTGAAGGATATCCTGTTCCTCTCCCATTTTCCCCTCCTCGCGCGAGCCGTGATCAGCGCGGAACCACTTTGCCCTGCATGTCCGGGGGCACTGGCAGGCCCATCAGGTCCAGGACCGTCGGAGCCACGTCCATCAACTGCAGCCCCTCCACGTACCGCCCGCCGTGGTCCCGCCGGGGTTCCCAGAGGACGAAGACGCCGTCCTGGTCGTGGTTGGCGTCGTCCGGACCGGTGTCGTTCTCGAACGTGTAGAGGTCAGGCAGCCCGAAGGACCCCACCGATCGCCAGCGGAGGTTGCCCAGATAGACCATCAGGTCGGGGGGGACGTTCCGCACCTCGCGGTACAGTTCCTCCGGTTTGAAGACCACCGATCCCATCGGTTGGCCTTCGTGGTCGGGCAGAGCTTCGATCATCTCTTTGATCTGATCTCGCACCTTCTCATAGTCGCGGGCGGGGATCTTCCCCATCGGCTCCCGTCCCTCCACGTTGAGGAAGATGCGAGCGTAGTAGCCGCCAGCGGCCCAGGCGGTGGTCTTCTCCCAGTCGACCTCCACCTTCTCGAAGGGGACCAGGCCCTCGTACATCGGATCCTCTTTGAGGACCAGCAGCCCTTCCTTCCGGAGCCACTCGTTGATGGCGAACCCGCCCTCCATCGCTTTGGCTCCGTGGTCGGAGACGACTATCACCGCCGTGTCGTCGTCCAGCATCCCCAGCATCTCCCCGATCTCTCGGTCCAGGTACCGATAGTAGTCGGGAATGGCGTTCTGGTACGGGTTGCCCGGCTCGTGTTTGGGGTGGTCGGGGTCCCAGAACTTCCACATCCCGTGGTGGATGCGGTCCAATCCGATCTCCACGAAGACGAAGAAGTCCCACTCCTTCTCCCGCAGGAGGTGCTTGATGACGGCGAACCGTTTCTCCGTCATCTCCCAGATCTGCTTCAGCAGGTGGTCCTTGTCCTCCGTGCGGAACTGCGGGACATCCACGTCGTAGGGCTGGCCGTCCAGCACCCGGTCGATCTCGTACCGGAGTTCGTGGGGGAAGGTGTACTGCCGGTCGGTGCTGGGGGTGAGGAAACTGCTGATCAGGTAACCCTTCAGCGGCTTGATCGGGTAGGTCTGAGGCACCCCCACGACGACGGAGGTCCTATCCGCCTCGCTCAGAATCTCCCACACCCGCTTCTCGTGGATAGCGTTGGCGGTGGCGATGAACATTTTGTCGTAGGAATAATCCGCCCGGTTGCGGAAGCCGTAGAACCCCAGCACGCCGGGGTCCTTCCCGGTGAACATTGAGGTCCAGGCGGGGACCGTGATACAGGGGATGGAACTGGAGAGGGGGCCGTAGATGCCCTCGTCGACGAGGCGGCTCAGGTTGGGCAGTTGGTCCTTCAGCCCCAGGGGATGCTCCTTGCTGGTTTTGAAGAGCACCGCCGGCGGGGCGCAGTCAAGGCCGATCACCAGAACCCGGCGTGGTTTCTTCCGTCGAAAGAGTTTCAACATTTTGCAGTACGCTCCTTAATCACGCAACGCGTAACACGGAGCACGTGATGCGTGTTGCGTGTTACTTCTGATGAGCCCTCCTCCACTCCTGGAACCCCTCCAGCAGGATCCGGGCCACTTCGGGACGGGTGAACTCCTCGGGCAGCATCTCCCCCCGCTCCAGCATCTGGCGGACCTGGGTGCCGCTGAGGTAGACTCGATCCTCCGGCCCGTGGGGGCAGGTCTTGGCAGAGACGACGCCGCCGCATCGTCGGCAGTAGAAGGCGTGTTCGAACTTGAGGGGGATGATCCCGATGTCCTCCGGCGGGAACTCGTCGAAGATGTTCTGGGCATCGTAGGTGCCGTAGTAGTTGCCCACGCCTGCGTGGTCGCGCCCGACGATGAAGTGGGTGCAGCCGTAGTTCTTCCGACAGATGGCGTGGAAGACCGCCTCGCGGGGACCGGCGTACCGCATCGCGGCGGGGAAGACCCCCAGGATGACCCGCTCGGCGGGGTAGTAGTCGCGCAGGATGGCCTGGTAGGAGGCAATGCGCACCTCGGCGGGGATGTCGTCCTTCTTGGTCTCGCCGACCAGGGGGTGGAGGAACAGCCCATCGACGATCTCCAGCGCGGTCTTCTGGATGTACTCGTGGGCGCGATGGATGGGGTTGCGGGTCTGAAAGCCGACCACCGACCGCCAGCCTCGGCGGGCGAACATCCGCCGCGTCTGGGCCGGGGTGTGGCGTAGTTCGGGGAACTCCGTCTTGACCGCGGTGGGCCAGTCCACCAGCCAGATGTCCCCGCCCAGCAGGACCTCCCCCCGCCGGTACAGCCGCGCCACGCCGGGATGGGCCTCGTCGGTGGTCCGGTAGACCTCCCGCGCCTCCCGCTCCTTGACCTTTCGGTCGTAGGGGTACTTCTCGGCCACCTCCATCACGGCCAGGATCCGATCGCCCTCGCAGAGGGCCACCTCCTGACCCTCTTTGATCTGGTCGGCGAGGTCCCTCTCCACGGCCAGGGTGACGGGGATGGTCCAGACCAGACCGTTGGTCAGCCGCATCTCCTCGACGCACCGGTCGTAGTCCGCCTTCAGCATAAAGCCGGTGAGGGGGCTGAACGCCCCGACCGCCAGCAGTTCCAGGTCGGAGAGGCCCATCCGGTCCAGCGGGATCTTCAGCATTCGCTCGGCCCGCTCCCGCACTGCCTCTCGCACCTCGCCGCGCAACACGCGGTCGACCAACACACCCCCGTGGGGAAGGATCACGTCGTAGTACGGTTCACTCACAGTCCAGCCTCCGATCGTCCAGGTTGGGGTCCCTACGCAGTTGCACCGGCCTGGATAGCCGGTGCAGAGATCCCGTCTCGTGCCATCGCGCTCCTGTCGCCTGCAGTGCCCGCACGTTTGCTCCCGTCCGGGGCGTTGCAGACGAACGTCAGTGATTGTACCACGGTAGGGGGAAGTGTCAAGGTGTGTTGTGTTTGGGTGTACCAAGATGGTAAGTGGGGAGATCGCGGGCAGATGAGACAACGAATCGCAAACGAATTGACGAATCGGAGGCTCATTCCCGATTCGTCAATTTGTTCAAGATTCGCTGTCCCATCTCTCCTACCGTTATACGCTGTATTTGACTTCCCGCCAATTGGTGGTATAATTAAGATAAACAAGATAAATCTTGTATTCTACACTCTGTGTTCTTTGTGTCTCAGTGGTTAAAAATTGGGAGGTGTCCATGGTCGGGGAAAGACGGGGGCGTTTCTATGGGGCGGTCACGGTGAGCGATCGGGGGCAGGTGGTGATCCCCGCCGAGGCCCGGCGGGACCTGGGGATCGAGGTGGGGGAGAAGCTGCTGGTCGTCGGCGGGCCTGCGGGAGGGCTCCTGTTCCTGCGGGCCACGGTTGTGAGTCAGTTTCTCGGTCGATGGGCCGAACTGGCCCGCCAGATGTTGAACGAACTGGAAGAGGTGGAGGAGAGCGATGAAATCCCGTCGTAGCCTGTGGGTCCTGATCGGGGTGGGAGTTGTCGTCCTGGTCGTCGGCGGCTTCCTGCTGTGGCGTCGCGCCACGGTTCAGGGGCAGCCGGAGGCGGCGCAGACCGCCGTCGTGGAGCGGGGGACGCTGCGGGTGACCGTCACCGCCAGCGGCAACCTCGAACCAGCGGCGGAGGTAGCGCTGGCCTTCGACGTGCCGGGCCGGGTCGCGGAGGTGCTGGTGGACATCGGCGACGAGGTGCAGGCCGGGCAACCCCTGGTCCGGCTGGAGACGGCCGATCTGGAGCGGGCGGTGGCCCAGGCGGAACTGAACCTTCGTCAGGCCGAACTCCGGCTGGAGCGGCTGCAGGAGCCGGTGGACGAGGCGGAGATCCGCCAGGCCCAGCACGCGGTGGACCAGGCCGCCGCTGCCCTGAAGGTGGCCCAACTCAACCTCACCGCCGTCCTCAGCAGCACGCTGCTGAACGAGGATCTGGAGGACGCCCGGTATCGCCTCCAGGACGCGGAGGCGCAGTATGCCCGGAGCCTGGAGGAGTACAAAGAGGGGAAGATCGGCGACGCGATGATGGATCGGGTGACCCAGGCCCTCATCGACGCGCGGCGCTACCTGGAGCGGATCGAGCAGCAGGGCCAACTGCAGGAGCAACAGGCCCGCAACGAACTGGCCCGGGCTCAGCAGGCCTACCAGGAAGCGCTGGACCGGCTCCGGCAGTTGCAGGAGGGGGCGGACCCCTTGGACCTGGAGGCGGCTCGGTTGGAGGTGGAGGCGGCCCAACTGTCGCTGGAGAAGGCCCGGTCCGACCTGGAGGGGGCCACCCTGGTCGCCCCCTTCGACGGGGCGGTGGCGGCGGTCAACGTCGCCGTGGGGGAGAACGTCTCCGTCGGCGTCCCGGCCGTCCGGTTGGTGGACAACTCCCACTTCCGTCTCTCCGTCACCGTGGACGAGATCGACGTGGCCCGGTTGGAGGTGGGCTTGCCGGCGGAGATCACGGTGGACGCCTTGCCCGATCTCGCCCTCACCGGTACGGTCGAACGGATCGGACCGGCGGCGACGTTAGAGGAGGGGGCAGTTGCCTACCCGGTGGTCATCGGCCTCGACCCCACCGACGCGCCCCTGCGGGCCGGGATGTCCGCCACCGCCGTCATCCTGGTGGAGGAGTTGACCGATCAACTGATCATCCCCAACTGGGTGGTCCGGGTGGATCCGACCACCGGTCGGCCTTACGTCTACCGCCAGACCGGAGACGGCGGCCTGGAGCGGGTGGAGGTCCGCCTGGGCGTGCGGTACGAGGGGTACAGCCAGGTGCTGGAGGGCCTGGAGGAAGGCGACGTCCTCGTCCTCGTCCGGGAGGAGACCGGCGGCCTCTTCAGTAGTCCCAGGAGGTAGGGATGACCCAACCGGTCATTCGCATCCAGGACGTCACGAAGGTCTACCAGATGGGCGAGGTGGAGGTCCACGCCCTGCGCGGGGTCTCGCTGGAGGTGGCGCCGGGGGAGATGGTCGCCATTATGGGGCCGTCGGGCTCGGGGAAGTCCACTCTGATGAACATCATCGGCTGTCTGGACACGCCGACCTCTGGCACCTACTGGCTGGACGGGGAGGAGGTGGGGCGGTTGGACGACGACCGGCTGGCGGAGATCCGCAACCGGCAGATCGGTTTCGTCTTTCAGACCTTCAACCTGTTGCCGCGGACGACGGCGCTGGAGAATGTGGCGCTGCCGCTGATCTACGCCGGGGTCGGGCGGGCGGAGCGGCTGCGCCGGGCGCAGGAGGCGCTGGAGGCGGTCGGCCTGGGGGACCGGCTCCACCATACTCCCACCGAACTTTCCGGCGGGCAGCAGCAGCGGGTGGCCATCGCCCGCGCCCTGGTCAACAACCCCTCCATCATCCTGGCCGATGAGCCGACCGGCAACCTGGACAGCCGTTCGGGTCGGGAGGTGATGGCCCTTCTGCAGCGGCTCAACCAGGAGCGGGGGATCACCGTCGTGCTGGTCACCCACGACCAGACCATCGCCCGCCACACCTCCCGTATCCTCCATCTGTACGACGGTCGGATCACGGGGGAGGAGCGGGTGACGGAGCCCCTTTGGGCAGACCTGGCCGAGGAGGGGGAGCGATGAACCTGCTGGAGAGCATGCGGGTGGCCCTGCGCGCCCTGATGGCCAACAAACTGCGCTCCGCGCTGACGATGTTGGGCATCGTCATCGGCGTGGCGGCGGTCATCACCCTGATGGCGGCCGGTCGGGGGGTTCAGGTGTACGTGACCGAGCAGTTCCAGGGGATCGGCACCAACCTTCTCTTCGTCGTCCCCGGCCGGATGCAGTCGGGCGGGGGGCCGGGCCACTCCGTCACCCGGCGGCTGACGATGGGGGACGTGGCCGCCCTCTCCGATCCGCTCCGGTTGCCGGACGTGGCCCGGGTGGCTCCGGTGTACGAGCGGACCGCGACGGTGGTCGCCGAGGGTCGGCAGACATCCACTCAGGTCCAGGGGGTGACCCCGGAGTTCGAGGAGGTGCGCAACTGGCATCCGTTGGTGGGGGAGTTCATCTCCCAGCACGACCTGGAGAGCCGCGCCCGCGTGGCGGTGTTGGGCCAGACGGTGGTGGAGGACCTCTTCCCCGATAACCCCTATCCCATCGGCGAGACGGTCCGCATCAACGGCGTCCCCTTCCGGGTCATCGGGGTGTTGGAGGAGAAGGGGGGCACCTTCACCGACGCCGATGACGCGGTCCTGGTGCCCCTCACCACGGCCCAGGTTCGCCTCTTCTCCGCCCGCACCGCCAGCGGGGAGTACCGGGTCTCCTACATCCTGGTCGAAGCGGTCAGCGAGGGCCGGATGGATGCGGCGGCGGAGCAGATCCGGCTGGTGCTGCGGGAGCGGCACAACATCGCCTTTGAGGACGAGGACGACTTCACCGTCCTCAGCCAGGCGGACCTGATCCGGACCTTCGGCCAGATCACCGGCGTGCTGACGGTCTTTCTGGGGGCCATCGCCGGGATCAGCCTGCTGGTCGGTGGGATCGGGATTATGAACATCATGCTGGTCAGCGTGACGGAGCGGACGCGGGAGATCGGCCTGCGCAAGGCGGTGGGAGCGCGGCGGCGGGACATCCTGTGGCAGTTCCTCATCGAGGCGGTGGTGCTGGCGGTGGTCGGCGGGCTGATCGGCATCGGCCTCGGCGCGGCCGGCGCGCAGGTGGTCTCCGCCCTGATCGAGGGGTTCCGCGCCGTGATCTCGGTGCAGGCGGTGGTGCTGGCGACGACCGTCTCGGCCGTCGTGGGGCTGGCCTCCGGCCTGTACCCTGCCTGGCGGGCTTCACGGCTGCACCCTATCGAGGCGCTGCGGTACGAGTAGGGACGTGCCGGCGGTGTGGGCGGGCGGCTCCCCTACCGACGCGCCACGGGGTTGCGCAGGACGCCGATCCCCTCCACCTCCACCTCGACCACGTCTCCGGGGTGGAGCGGCCCCACCCCGGCGGGGGTGCCGGTGAGGAGGAGGTCGCCCGGCTCCAGGGTCATCACCGCCGAACTGTAAGCGATCAGGTCGGCCGGGGAGAAGGCCATCTCTGAGGTACGTCCCCGCTGGCGGACCTCCCCGTTGACCCGGCAGATCACCTCCAGGTCGGCCACGTCCGCTTCAGAGAGGCCGATCACCACCCACGGCCCCACCGGGCAGAAGGTGTCGAACCCCTTGGCGCGGGTCCACTGCCCGTCCCGCCGCTGCAGGTCGCGGGCGGTGACGTCGTTGGCGCAGGTGACGCCCCAGACGTACTTCCAGGCCTCCTCGGGCGCTACGTCCCGACACCGGCGGCCGATGACCACGGCCATCTCCGCCTCGTAGTCCACCCGCCGCGACTGGGGAGGCAGGAGGATGGGAGCCCCCGGCCCGATGACGGCGCTGGGTGGCTTGAGGAACAGGAGCGGTTCTGGAGGGACCTCCGCATCGTGCTCGGCGGCGTGGGCGGGGTAGTTGCGGCCCACGCAGAGGATCTTGGAGGGGGCGACGGGGGCCAGCAGGCGGAGGTCCGCTGGCAGCCCCACCTCCGGCCCGGGCTCCCATTCGCCGTAGGGGTTCCCCCGGAGTTCCCGGACCACCTCTCCTTCAGCGACGACGCCCCAGCGAGGGCCACCCGTCGTGTCGTAGCGGACGATTCGCTGTCTCATCCTCTCTCCTCCAGCAGCGGTGGCAGGAGTTCGCGCAGTTCGTAGGGGATCAACACGATGAGCCGGTCATCCACCGTCCCCTCACTCAAGAGGCCCAACATTCGCAGCCGACCCATCACCGTCTCCGGCTCGTGGAAGTACCAGAAGGGGCTTTCGTCCAGGTCGTCCCCGTAGCGGCCAGTGAACTCCTCCCAGTCCATCGTCCCCCCGGCCTCCAGCACGTCCCGCAGGGCCTGCCGCTCCTCGTCGGAGAGCCCTTTCACGATCTCCTGCAGCACCTCCGGGTCGGGGAGGTATTCGGCCAGGTCCTGGATCAGGATGGCTTTTCGGACGTTGTACTTACGGGGAGAGGGCATCGCCCGGGCAGTGCAGATGAGGCTCTCTTTGGTGATGCGCTCCAGACACTCGGCGAGGGTCGCGTCGGGACGGGTGGGGCGACGGCGTTTCTTTTCTTCCCGCTCCCGTCGCCTGCGCAGGTATTCCTGCCAGCGAGGTGTGGAGAAAATCCGTCCCCACTCGGCCTGATCTAGGATCTCCTGCGCTGCTTCGTCGTCCGGCATCATCTCCAGGACGATCTGGGCGTGTTGCTCGGCTGCTTCGTAGTCCTCTTGTTCCAACCTCAGCCGGGCTATCGTGCGGTGGTAGTAAGCCCACTCGGCGGGGTGGAACCGGCGCCGTTCGGCCAGGGGACTAAGGAGATCCTCCGCCGCTTCCAGATTCCCCTCGTCGATGTAGAAGTTGGCGAGGCTGCAACGGGCGAAGGGGTAGTCGGGGTGGATCTCCAGGGCCTTCTTCAGGTGTTCGACGCCCTCGTCGATCTCCCCCATCCTCTGGAGAATCACAGCGAGATTGTGGTGGACGATGGCTGCGTGGGGGTCCAGTTCCAACGCTGCTTCCAGTTTCTCGCGGGCCTCTTCCAGTGCACCTTTGTTGAGGGCCTTGACGCCCGCGTCGATGAGCTCCAACACCGCTTCGTCGTAGTCCGGCGGCTCGACCTCCGTCGTGACCTCCACGGCGAACATACTGGCGTTGATCCAGCGTTGCTTCTTCTCGTCCCAGATCTGAACAGGTTTCTCCCGGTCGATCACCCCCAACTCGGCGAGGGCCTCCACGGCGATGAGGCGGTCACGCATCGGACCGACCTGACTGAAGGCGAAGCGGCGGAGTTCCTCAATCGCCTCTGGTGTCCCGAGGAAGGCCAGCGCGCGGATCGCTGAGAGGGGGTCTTCTGTCCCCCACAGCATATCCACGAGGGCCTGGATGAGAAAGGGAGTGCGTCTCAGCAGGTCACGGACGCGCTTCCGCCTTCGGTTCTCTGTGAGATCTCCCTCCTCCCACGCATCCATCAGGTCGATCAGTTCGCTGAACCGGGAAGAGGGGACCATCTGGTGAAAGGAGACTGTGGGGTATCGCTCCAACCATCCGGGCCCTGGCGCGCCCCGACTCAGCGCCTCGTAAAAGGGCAGAAGGGGGACTTCTGGGTACCCCCATTCCTTGGCCTTCCTCCAGAGCCGCCGTGCGATCTGGGGATGTCCCATGTTGGCTGCGGCAGAGCCAAGGGTTAGAAGAGAGTACATATCTAGGTCGTCGATCTGGTGGTGGTGCCGGCGGTAGATCCGGTAGAGCGCTTCGTCGTCCCCGATGAACCCCAACGCCTCGATGACCTTGTCCAGTTGCTCCAGCGATTCAGCGGGAACCTGCTTCAGCCGGGCGGCGTATTCCTCCGCTTTCTCCCGCTCGCCGAGCGCCAGGTAGAAGCGGATGAGGTTAGCGAGGGCGTGGACGTTCTCGGGATGGGCCTCCAGTATCGTCTCGCTAATCTGGATCGCTCGTTTCACCTGCCCGGCGAGGAAGAGAGAGAGGGCCATGTTGTTGTAGGGAGGAAGCCAGTTGGGCACGACGCGGGCGGCCCGTCCGTAGAGCCGGGCAGCCTCTTCGAACCGCCCGAGCGCCAGCCGTCGATGGGCCTGCTCGCTGATGTGGAGGGCTTTTTCCATCCGCTCGAAGGGGACCGGTCCAGCGGCAGCCTTCTCCCGGATCTCGGCCGCAGCCTCTTCTGCGATCTGTTGCAATTCGGCGACGACTTCAGGGGGAATGCCCTCGGGTGCTTCCAGCGCCCGGCGGGCTGCCCGCGCCGAGTGGGCGGTCCAACCCGCTTCGTCGTACAGGAGCGCGAGGTGGGTTAGGACAAGAGGATGGCCCGGTGCCGCGCGAAGCGCCCGCTCGAAGGCTTCCATCGCCTCCAACGAAAAGCCCAACTCCGACAGCAGGGTCCCCCGCAGCAGCAGTACCTCGAACCGGCGTTGCATGTGGGCGGGGATGCTCTCCAGTACCTCCAGGGCTTCCTCGACCTTGTATTCCTCGGCCAGCCTCCTTGCCTTCTCGATGATCTCCTCGAACGGCTGAGGTCGTGGCATAGGGGGCTGGGGATGCCGCCGTTTCCGGTGCTTTCGTTTCTTTGCCATCTCCACTTCTCTCTCTACACCGGTCTAGTTAGCGGGGGCGGCGTCGTGCCGCAGCCGCCATTTCGATCACCCCGTCCTTGGCGACCGGGTACTCCCGTCCGCATCCGGCGCATCGGTAAGCCTCTCGTTCCAGGGAAAGGGGGCCGTGCTGGCAGGCCGGGCAGCGGAGGATTTCCTCCAATGGCCGCACACCGCCACCCCGGGGCTCGCCCCGCTTCAGCGCCCACACTAGGTCGTAGTCTTCCTGCCAGGGGCGGATCTGGATGTCTTCCAAAAGAAGGTTCTCCAGCACCTGCTCCAGGACCGGGCGGGGGAAGGCCCGGCCGGGCAGGAGCGCTGCGTCCCGCCCGATCCGGTTGGAGATCAGGAGGACCCCGCCGGGCCGGAGGACCCGCACCAGTTCCCGCAACACCGCCCTAGGGCGGGGGGTAAACTCCAGGACCTCCAGGCAGGTCACCGCGTCGAAGGTGTCGTCCGGGAAGGGCAGTACCTGGGCGTCCTGCCAGATCAGCGACACCTGCTCCCCGTAGGGACGCAGCCGTCGGGCGGCCTCCGTTAACATCCTTCGGGAAAGGTCCAGCCCGATCACCCGTCCCTGAAAGGCGGGCTGGAACAGCAGCGCGCGGGGCAGGCGTCCCGTCCCGGTCCCCACGTCCAGCACCAGCGGGGCTGGGACCGTCTCCAAAGCGCGGGCCAGGGGGAGGCCCAGGAACCACTGCTCGCAGGCCATGTCGAACTGTTTGATCTCGTCATAGGTGGGCGCGACCAGATTGTAGAGGAAGGTCACCACGCGAGGGCCCAGATAGGTCCCCTCGGCGATGACCAGCTGCCAGTAGAGGAGACCGGCGAGCAATAGCACTCCACCGACGACCAACGCCCAGGTCATATCACACTGCCAAAGCAGCCAAGAGCATCGCCGCTGCCAGCCAGGGGAGCGCGTGTTGGTAAGCCGGGTTGGACAGCGCTGGGCGGGCGAGGAGAAGCCACTGGGGGATGAGGAGAAGGGCGAGGAAAGTGGCTGTCAGGGGTTGGTGGAGGGAGATGAGCAGGAGGGCAGCGAGAGCCTGCCCGCCGATCCACGCCCGGCGGGATTGCCCGTCGGCTCCCGCTGCGGCGAGGGAGAAGGCTCCTGCAAGCGCTACAGAAGTGAGGGTCAGGGACCCGAAGGCCAGATGGCCCACCAGCCAGGGGGCCCCTGTGCGCAGCACCCCGTCCCATCCGCCCGACACCGGTATCTGACCGCGGCGCGAGAGCAGGGCCAGTTCCATTAGGGCCAGGACCCCCAATGTCAGTATGAGCGTCTCGGGACCAAGGGCGAGGGCCACGAGGAGCGAGACGGCAGAGCCGACCATCGCCGCTCCCAGCGCGGGGCCTGCGGTGGGGATCAGGACCTTTCGCCACCAGGAGCGCAGTCGGGAGAGCCAGAAGGTGAACCGTTCGGCCGGGCTGCCAGGCTGGGCGTAGGGGATAGAGGGAACGGGGGAAGAGTCGACCCACCCGCGCCATTGCTCGAACAGCGCGGCCCAGTCGGTCGTCCCCAACGCGCTCCACAGAGTGCCCCATCCTCCCTCCACCAGCAGCACGCTCAGCGCCAGCCGGACGCCGTCGTCGAGAGAGGGATGGAGTCGGGAGGAGGCGATGGCCCCACACAGGACCGCCCAGGGTGGAAGGAACCAGGCCCCTGTCCGTCCCAGGCGGGGGACCAGTCGGATCAAGCCGCTCTCACGCAGTTCGGACATCGGGTAGGATTATACCACACTCCCGTGGAAAATTTGAACGCTCAAGACTGTCTCCGTGGTGGGCTATCCGACAGTTTACCAGCCTCCCGCAGGTTACGCACGGCTTGATAGCGCAGGTGGTTGGTCAAAGGACCCTTTACGGCTCGCTCGGATGTCTATAGGGAACCTGCGGGAGGCTCCTTATCAAAAGTGTCAGGTGGCTGGTCTCCGTGGCTCTCTTCAAAAGGCCAACACGAAGGCCAGGTCGCAGACGTTGGTGCCGGTGGGGCCGGTGAGGATCAGGTCGCCCAGACTGGCGAAGAAGGAGTAGGCGTCGTTGCGGTTCAGGTGGTCGACGGGGTCTAGTCCCATCGCGCGGGCCCGCGCCACGGTGTCCCCGTCGGCGATGGCACCAGCGGCGTCGGTGGGGCCGTCGGTGCCGTCGGTGGCCAGCGTCGCCACCATCACCCCCTCCCACCCGTCCAGCGCCAGGGCGGCGGCCAGGGCCATTTCCTGGTTGCGCCCTCCCTTGCCGTCGCCACGGACCGTCACCGTGGTCTCCCCGCCGAGGATCAGGCAGGCGGGGTGGGGGAGAGGAGTAGCGTAGCGGGCCTCCTCCTTCGCCAGCGCGGCCAGCACCTTGCCGACCTCCCGCGCTTCCCCCTCCAGGTGGGTGGTCAGCACCTCCGCGTGGAAGCCCAGTGCCCGCGCCCGCTCCGCCGCGGCCAGCGCCGCCGTCCGGTTATCGCCCACGATTACGTGGTGGACGTGCTCGAAGAGGAGGTCGCCCGGCTTGGGGGTCTCCTCTACCTCGCCGCGCAGCCCTCGCTCCAGGTAAGCGCGGACGGTTGCAGGGATCCGGTCCAGCAGGCCGTACCGCTCCAGCACCGCCCAGGCGTCGGCGAACGTCGTGGGGTCGGGCGCGCACGGGCCGGAGCCGATCCCGTCCAGGGGGTTGCCGACCACGTCGGAGAGGACCAGCACGGCGGCCTGGGCTCCGCGCTGCGTGATCCGCCGGGCCAGATGGCCCCCTTTGACCTGGGAGAGGTGTTTGCGGACCGTGTTGACCTCTTCAATGGTCGCGCCGCTGCGCAGGAGTTCGTCGGTCAACTGTTGCAGGTCCTCCAGCGAGACCCCTTCCACTGGCTGGACGAGGAGGGCGGACGCGCCGCCGGAGATGAGCACCAGCGCGAGGTCCCCCTCGTCGAGGCCCTCCACCAGATCTAGGATGCGCCGGGTCCCCTCCACCCCCGCCTGGTCCGGGATGGGGTGACCGGCGGGGTGGACGCGGATGCGCTGGAGCGGCCGGGAGGGTTCGTAGCCGTAGCGGACGTTGACCCAGCCTTCGCCGATCCGATCGGCCAGAATCGCCTCGACCCCGGCCGCCATCCCACCTCCGGCCTTCCCTGCCCCGATCACCGCCACCCGACGGTCGGAGGGCAGTTCGTAGAGCCGGTCTCCGACGCGGATCTGGTTCCCCTCCCGTTGCAGGTTACGAGCCACCGCCCGCATCGGGTTCACCGCCCCCAGCGCGGCCCAGACCAGTTCCATCACCTGTTCGCGCAAGCCCTCTTGACGCTTGACGTCTGACGCTTCACGTTTCATGTTTCACGTTCCACGTTTTGTGTTCGACGGGGATCTCCTCCCAGTACGTGTTCGGCAGTTCCAGCGTGCGCACCGCGTCGGGGTCGAGGCCCTGGTAGCGGATCTTGAGCAGGGCGATGGGGAGGCGGTGGGTGACCAGGCCGACGCATTGGTCGGGGTGGCGGGCCAGGATCTCGTCCACGGCGGTGTAGACGCGGGCTTGGACCTCGGTCAGGGTCTCGCCGCCGGGCGGGTGGACCTCCCAGGGCTCCGTCTGCCAGCGGCGGAAGAGGTCCGGATACTGCTTGGCGATCTCCGTCCAGAGGAGTTCCTGCCATTCCCCCAGGTGGATCTCCATCAGCCGGGGTTCGGTGTGCAGAGGAAGCCTCAGCCGCTCGGCGATCACCCGGGCGGTCTGCAGGGCGCGGCGGAGGGGGCTGGCGTAGAGCACGTCCAGGCCGACCCCCCGCAGTTCCTCGGCCAACCGGCGGGCCTGCGTCTCCCCTCGCGCGTTGAGCGGCGGATCCGCCTGTCCCTGGTAGCGGCCTTCGACGTTCCAATCGGTCTCTCCGTGGCGGATGAGGATCAGTCGGGCCAAGAGACGCCTCCTGTGTTAGTTCGTTGTGCTGCGATGGATAGAGCACAGAGACACAGAGGGCATAGAGTTTTCTCTGTACTAGAGGTTCCTCTGTGTTCTCTGTGTCTCTGTGGTGACCCTCGAATCCTCCTCGCTCTCCAGGGGCGGCAGACCCCGCTTCTGTCGGTACTCCGGGATGGTGATCATCGGCGGGCGTTCCCGTTCGCGGACCTCGATGGTCTCCAGGTAGAACCGGCCCGGCTCGTACCGGATCAGGTTCATCGTCTTGTTGATCTCCTCCAGGAGGCGGATCTTGTGCCGGTCCTCCAGCCGCCGGACGACGACCTGGATGATGGCGAAGGACATCGGCGAGAGGGCGGGCAGCGGCTTGTTCCGATGGATCCGCTCCCGCAGGTCCACCTGGGCGATGGCCTGGAGGCCGTAGGCGTTGAGGATGTCGATGAGCAGCCCGGTCTCCACGCCGTAGCCGGTGAAGAAGGGGAGCCGCTCCAGCGCTTCCCGCCGACCGGCGTACTCCCCGGCCAACGGCTGGATGAGGCCGGAGAGTTCGGGGAAGAAGAGGTTGAGCAGAGGGCGGGCGGTCAGTTCGGTCACCCGGCCGCCACCGCCAGCGAGTAACCTGTCCCCCTGTCGCAGGGGACGGCGGTAGAACCCCTTCACGTACTGGATCCGCGGCTCCCGCAGCAGGGGGCCGAGGATGCCGTAGACGAAGCGGGGGTGGATGTTGACGATGTCGGTGTCGATCCAGGCGATGATGTCACCCTCAAGGACGTAGAGGCTCTTCCACAACGCCTCCCCCTTGCCCCGATAGGCCCCGTACTGGGGAAGGATCTCCTGGTGGATGTAGACCGGAATCCCCAGGTCGGCGGCGATCTCGCGGGTGTAGTCCACCGAACCGGAGTCGATGAGGACGATCTCGTCCAGCAGGGGGACCTCCTCCATCAGCGCCTTCTTGATCGTCTGGATGACGTTGCCGACCGTCTCCTCCTCGTTGAGGGCCGGGAGGCCCAGGCTGATGGTGAGGCCCTGTGCCTCTTTCAGCGCGACCAGCCGTTCCAGATCGGCGAACTCCTCGCTGCGGAAGGTGTTCTCGGCGAACCACTTATCGACGACGACGGCGATGGGGCGGTGGTAAGGGGTAGGGGGCTCCGGTTCGGGCGGGGAGGGGGCCTGCCATCGCTCTTTGACCACCACCAGGGTGACGTCCACCCCCTCAGCGACCGCGTCCAGAACGGGGCCGCCCCAGCCGTCGGGGCCGACGCGGCGGGAGGGCGCGCCCATCACGATCGCCTGGTGGCCGCCGGCCTCCTGGATGATCGACTCCTCTACCTCGCCGACGATGGTCACCGAGCGGGTGAGCCGTTCCAGGCCCCGAAGGGCGGGGGCGAAGGCGACGAACAGTTCCTCCTCCGCGTCCCGTGCCCCGCGGTCGGTGACGTGGAGGAGAGTGACCTCAGCGTCGGCGACCTCGGCCAGGGCCTGGGCCACCCGGAGGGAGAGGGCGGCGTAGGGACCACCACGGACCGGCAGGAGGATGCGGCGGAGGGCTTGCCATCCCTCCGGACCGGTCACGTCGGTCCCGGGCCGGACCAGCACCACGTCGCAGGGAGGTTTGGCAAGGAGGGGATGGACCATCTCCTCCACGGCCGTATCGGGCAGCGTCTCGCCGCGCCAGCCCAGCAGCAGCAGATCTACCTCTTCGTCTCGAACCGTCTCCCAGATCCCCTCCCAGACCTCCCGCGCCACCCGCACCAGCGTCTTCACCTGGATCCCCGTGTGGCCGTTCTGGGCCAGGAAGAGATCGAGGGCCTCGCGGGACCGGCTGACCTCTGCCGCGGCCTCGCTCAGGGGACGGCCCTCGGGGACGGCGACGACGTGGAGGATGATCAGTCGGCCCTGCCGGTCGGCGACCAGGGCCTGGGCCAGGGGGAGCAGGGTCTTTGCCTCCTTCAGGCTGATCAGGGGGAGGAGGACGCGGTAGGGGCGGGAGGCGAGGGCTTCGTCTCCTCCCGCTTCCTCTATCTCCTCGATCGTTTGCTCATCATCGACCGGATGGGGCATCTTCCATCACCTCGTTCAGCAGCGGGATCAGGTCCCGCCGGAGGATCGCCTGCCAGGTGAACCGATCCAGCACCCGTCGACGCATCCGGTAGGCCGCGTCGGAGGCCAAGTGGTCGGCGATGGCCCGGGCCACGGCTTCGGGATCGCTCTCCGGGTCGAACCGGTGGGCGAAGGGACCCGCGCTTTCCTGCACCGGCGGGATGTCGGCGGCGAAGATGGGGAGGCGAACCAGCCCGGCTTCCAGGACCGGGATCCCGAACCCCTCCCGGCGGCTGGGGAAAAGAAGGAGGTCGGAAAGTCGGTATAGATCGGCCATCATCCCGTCGGTGACGTGGAGGGGTTCGCCCCCTGGACCGTGTTCATAGAGAAAATGGACCCGGTCGGTCACGCCCAGTTCCTCCCGCAGGTCCCGCAGCGATTGCAGGTAGGCGACGTTCTTGGGGTTGTGAGGGCCGGGTGGTCCGGTGACCAGGAGCGTGGCGCGGGGCTTGTGGGGGATCAGCGCCGCCGTGACCCGGATTGCGAACTCGATGTTCTTGCGGCGGGTGATTCGGGCTGGCAGCAGCATCAACGGATCGGCCGAGAGGAGGTCCAGTTCCCCCACCAGCCGACGGGTCTCCGGCTCCAGTTTCAGGAACGCATCCACATCCACCCCGGGGTAGACCACCCGGATCTCCGCCTCGGGGATGTCCAAGAGCGCGGCCAGTTTCCCCCGGCGGTCGGCCGAGACCACCACGTACCGCACACCGGGCCAGGGAGTGCGCAGGAGGTCCCAGGGGTAGCCGGGATGGAGGTCGGGGGTGTAGAGGACGTCCTGCCAGGCGAAATCGTGGCACCAGGCGATGAGGCGGGTCGCACCTTCCTCGGCGAGGGTGTGGAGGGCTCCGGTGAGGGGAAGGTTCTTGTGGAGGGTGATGGCGTTGTGGACGATGCAGGCGTCGCTCTCTGCAAGCAGCGGCCGCAGCCGGCCCACCAGCCGGTCGCGGAGGGTGTAGAAGGCCGGGGGGACCTCACCACGGGCCAGGGCCGCGCCGACCTCCAGCACCTCCGGGTGGCGGGAGTCGACCTCGGGGAGCGAGTGGAAGGGCACGTGGGGGTGGAAGGGCTCGCCCCGCCCGGCGATGACCTGGACGTGGAAACCGGCCCCGGTCAGCAGCCGGGCGTGGTGGTAGATGGTGCTCTCCACCCCGCCGACGACGGGCGGCCCGGCATAGTGGAGGATCGAGACCCTCATGCCAGCCCCATCTGGTTCAGCACGACGCGCAGGTGCCATTCCAGGACGCGGAAGGAGTAGAAACGACGGCCCAGTTTGAAGTTGTGCTCCGTCATTTCCTCAGCCCGCTCCGGATGGCGGAGGACCTCTCGCGCTCTCGCCACGGTTTCGTCGGTGATGAACTGGTCGAAGCCGATGACCCGGAACCCCTTGGGCTGGATATCTCGCCGGAAGATCTCGTAGGTGCTCATCACGAGGGGGCGGCGGTAGTAGATGGCTTCCAGGAAGGCGTTGCCGAACCCCTCCACGGTGGAGGGGTAGGTCACCAGGTCAGCGGCCAGGTAGGCGTCGGCCAGGGAAAAGATGGGCTGCCCGTCGGGGGTCCGCCCCCGCTCATAGCCGAACCGGTCGGCGGCGAAGAGCACCCGCACCCCCAGCAGGTCGGCCAGTTCCCGCAGGTAGGTGGCGTAAGTGGTCCCTTCGTCCCCAGAGGCGTGGGAGATGACCAGCGTGCAGGGGAGGTCCAGCCGCCGGACCAGTTCGATGGCCAGTTCGATCCGCTTGCGGGGGACGACCCGGGTGGGTTGGAGGATGAGGTATTCGCCCGGGCCGATGCCCAGGGTGGACCGAAGTTGGTGGGTGAGGTCGTCTGGCTGGGGAGGCTCCGTCTCGAAGTCCAGCACGTTGGGGATGATGGTCGCGCTGATGCCGGTGCGCAGGGCCAGTTGGCGGGCGGCGTAGGAGTTGAGGACCACGTGGTGGATGGCGGGGAGAACCGGGGGGAAGGCCCCCATCTGGTAGTCCGACGCCGCGCTCACCTTGAAGCGGGACCGCTCCCAGGCGAAGTCGTGGTGGTGGCCGATGGTGGGGGTCCCGGTCTCGGCGATGAACTCGGTGAGGGCCAACCCCAGGGGGACGTGCATCGGCAGCGAGAGCACGTTCTCCGCGATGAGCAGGTGCAGGTGGAACGACTCCACGAACCGGTAGAGGTGGTCTTTCAGGAGGATCTTGAGGGCGTGGACCCGCTCCGAGGTCTCACGGGACCGCTGGTAATCGTCGAACAGATCCTCGTTCAGTCGGCGGACCTCGGGGTGGTCGAAGTGAGCCTCGGGGACGACGTAACTCCGCTCCTCAGGCCACTCCGAAGATCCGGCGAAGTAGAAGCACTCATGTCCTAAATCGGTGAGAATCTTCGACCACTTTCGCGCCTCGAGCGATACTCCGTCGGTCCCTGCTAGCCGTGTCGATACGAAGCCGATCCGCAGCTGCCGTCTCCGCATAAGCCCCTCCTCTGCACCGCTCCAGGAGTGAGGCGATCTTTGGTATCACTGCCTCGAAGGAGAAGTGTTGTCGGGCCAGTTCGTAATTATATTCTACCATGCAACGGCGGCGGGTGGTATCGGTCAGCACCGTGATCACCTGCTCGACCGTCTCGTCGGTGATCTCCCCTTCGACCTCGATCAGGTCGAACCCCAGCGGGCCGATGTCGGCGGCGTAGACGGAGTACCGGTTGACCAGGATCGGCAGGCGGAAGTAGATGGCCTCTAGGAGGGCGTTGCCGAAGCCCTCGTAGAGGCTGGGGTAGGTGACGAAGTCGGCATGGGCATAGGCGTCCCAGAGGGCGTAGATCTTCCGCCGGTTCCGGCGGGCGGCCTGAGGGGCGAAGCGGTAACCGGCGTAGAGAAGGGGGACGTCGGCCTCCCGTGCGATGCGGCGGAGTTCCCGCAGGTAGCCCTGGCCCTCGTCCCCGGTCCGGTGGGAGATGAGGAGGACCGGCTCCTTGCCCAGCAGCCGGTTCCGGTTCGCCGGTTCCCGGAGGCGGCGGACCAGTTCGATGGAGAGTTCGATCCCCTTGCGGCGGACGACGCGGGTGGGCTGGAGGATCAGCAAGTGGTCGTCGCTGATCCCCAGCGAGCGGCGCAGGTTGCGGGAGAAACCGTTGATGCCTGGGGCGGCCTGGGCGAAATCGAGAATGTTGGGCACGACCTCGCTCTCCAGTCCCCGTCGTTCGCGCAAACTCTGCTGCGCCAGGCTGTTGATGACCACGTGCTGGATCGAGGGGAAATCCGGCGGGAAGGCGGTATCTAGGATGTCGGCGACGCAGTTGTGGAGGAACCGTTCTCGCTCCCAGTAGAAGTCGTGGTGGTGGCCGATGGTCGGGATGGAGGTCGCGGCGATGAACCGGCTCAGCGCCACTCCCAGGGGGATGTTCATCGGGATGGCCGAGGCGTTCTCGACCACCAGCACGTCGATCCGGTAAGTGGCGACGAACCGTTCCAGGTCGGTCTGCAGTTTAGAGGCCAGCGCCTCGATCCGCTGCCGCAGGTCAGGCGCTGGCCGTCCGGTTCCGAAAGCGCGATCGTGGATCCACTTCACCTCCGGGTGGGTGAAGTGCATCTCGGGCACCAGGAGGCCAGGGGGGCAACCCGGTTCCAGTTCCCCGGCACAATAGAAGGTGGTATGGCCCAGCCGTTCGAAGATGGTGGCCCATTTGGCGGTCTCTAAGGAGACGCCGTCCGTGCCGGCGAGGCGGGTGGAGACGAAGCCGATGTTCATACTCTACTACTCCCTTGTTGTGATGCGTTTCTAGATGCATAATTGAGATGCAGAGCGTTACAGCAAAGGAGGGGGGACGGGTGAGGACGTGAAGCCGATCAGCGTGACCTTTCCGGTCTCCGTCTTGGAGGAACTGCGGCGGCACGTGCCGCGCAGGGAACGGAGCCGGTTCATCTGGGGAAAATTCATTCACCGCAGAGGCGCAGAGGGCGCGGAGGCCCATAACGGTTTCTCCGCGTCCTCTGCATCTCTGTGGTTTCACTCCACACCCAGCCATACCGTCTGATACGCCTCCAAAGTGATTTTCCCCGCGCTGAGCGTTCCCCCGCCGACGAGGTCCCGCAAAACTCCAGCGGAAGAAAGCACCCTTGGCTCGATCCGCACCTCCACGTCGGTCCCCGAGACGTTGTGGAGGCAAAGGACCCGTTCGCTGCCGTCCGGCGCAGCGCGCAGAAGGGCGAAGACGGCCGGGTGGAGGGAGAGCACCTGCTGCGGGCCGTTGGGATGGAAGGCGGGATGGGCGGCCCGCACGCGCAGGAGGTTCCGATACGGGTAGAAGACCCGATGGCGCAGGGAGGTCAGGTCGGCCAGTTCCCGCTCCAGCACATCGCGGCGGAACTTGGCCCGGTTGATGGCCCGGTGGTGGCCCGTCCGCTCCACCGCCTCCGGATCGCCCCGGGAGCCGAAGAGGCTGTGGACATAGATCCCGGGTACCCCGGCCAGGCTGAGCATGATCGCCTGGGAGGTCAGGAAGCGGCGCACCTGCAGGTCCAGCGGCTCCCCTCCCTTGGGGTCGGAAAGGGCGTCGAAGTAGGAGATGTTCAGTTCGTAGACGGACTGGGTGCCGTCGGGGTTAGTCTTGTAGGAGACGTAGCCGCCGTGGGCCAGGGTGCGGTCCACCAGCGCCTGGATCTCGTCGGGACTGAGGATCCCCTCCACGGGCCGCACACCGATCCCGTCGTGGGAGGCCAGGAAGTTGAAGAAGGTCGTCTCGTCGGACGGGGTGGTCAGTCCAGCGGCCCACGCCGAAAGGCGGGTGGCCTCGCCGGTGTGGAAGGCGTGCAGCACGAGCGGAGGGAGCGGGAACTGATAGACCAGCTGCGCTTCGTCGTACCCGTTGCCGAAGTAAGAGACGTTCTCCTCGTGCGGCACGTTGGTCTCGGTGATCAGGAGCACGTGCGGGGCGACCTCGTCCAGCACCGCGCGGAACAGTTTCACCACCCGATGGGTCTCCTCCAGATGAATGCAGGGGGTGCCGATCTTCTTCCAGAGGTAGGCGATGGCATCCAGTCGGATAATCTCGGCTCCCTTCTCCACGTAGAAGAGGAGCACCTCGACGATCCGCAGGAGCACCTCGGGGTTGGCGTAGTTCAGGTCGACCTGGTCGGCGCTGAAGGTGGTCCAGACCCACTTCTCCCCCTCGGCGGTTCGGAACCGGTGGAGCAGGGGGAGGGCTCGAGGTCGGACCACCATCGAGAGGTCGGTCCCTTCCTCAACGGTGATGAAGTAGTCGGCGTACTCCGGGTTACCCTTGAGGAACCCCTGGAACCACCGGCTCTGGGCGGAGATGTGGTTGATGACGGCGTCGAACATCAGGCGGAAACGCCGGCCCAGCCGCTCCACGTCCTCCCAGGTCCCCAGGTCGGGGTTGACGGCGGTGTAGTCGATGACGGAGAAGCCGTCGTCGGAGGAGTAGGGGAAGAAGGGGAGGAGGTGGACCACAGTGATCGCGTTGGCGACGTAGGCTTCCAGGACCTCGGTCAGGGTGACCAGGGGGCGTTTCCCTGGCTCGGTCACCTGGTCGCCGTAGGTGATGAGGACCGCGTCTTTCTCGGTCAGCCGGTCGCGCCGGGCCGGCCCTTTCTCCACTAGGT
>DUEL01000149.1 GCA_011192125.1 Thermoflexia bacterium | reverse complement strand
GGGGGGATTCGCCGGGGAGGGGCTGGAGGAGGTTGAGGCCGGGGACGTGGTCCTGGTCGGCCAGGAGCACCATCAGCCGGTCGCCGGCGACGTCGGCCAGGCCGGCGGCGAGGAGGGTGTCGACCAACCCGGCGTGGGGGTCGAGGAGGAGGACGGCGCAGTCGGCGCGGGATGCGTCCTGGAAGGCGATGGTGGCCAGGAGGGTGGACTTGCCCTGGCGGGTCTTACCGTCCACCAGGAAGTGGAGGTCGAGGAATGGGCGCTCGAGGGCAAGGAGGCGGCCGTCCTCCGTCGTGCCCACGACGAACCGGGACGGGGGTAGCGCGCTGGTCCGACCCCCCAGGAGCCGCCGCACAGCCGTGTCAAGCCAGCCTCGAAGGGCCGATCCGACGGTCGGATAACCGGCGCGGCGGGCCAGACGCCAGAGGGCAAGGGTCAGGCCGAGAGAGGGGAGCACGGGGAAGACGAACGGGAAGAGAAGCCACCAGGGGGAGAGACTTCGCCGCTGGATCCACGGGAGGGCGTTCCAGGAGAGAACCACTCCGGCGAACCAGAAGAGGGAGTAAAGCGCACCCAGTTGGAGCGCTACCTCCGTCCAGTGATGATACTGGGATGGGCGGTTTCGATTCGACATATCTTCCTCCTCAGGTCAGGTCGAAATGAAGACAGTCGGGTTTCCGGACGCAGGGCGGATCCCCCCACATATGCCGGTTGTGCGCGCGCCGACCGGCACATATGGGGGTTCCGCGCCCCGTTGGGCGCCCCCGCCCCCTGCTAGCCGTGTGGCGGGGGCGGTAGCAGAGGCAGGCCGCTCGGCGTATCAAGCCTGTCCCACGACCGGGCGTGGACATCCCGGGCCCCTCCTCACCCCGCGCCGCACCGGGGGCAGGGCACCGTCCTCCCACGATCCGGGTCCCCCTCGGGGGCGGCGATCCGGACCACGCCCGTCCCGTCGCAGAGGGGGCAGGCGGGGTCGGGGCCGCCGGGGCCACCGCCCGGCGGCGTCTGCCCTGTGCGCAGTTTGTGGATGAGCAGCGCGGCCACACTCCGCACCGTGGGGTCGCCTTCCAACGCCTCCAGCCACGCCCGAACGGACCCAGGGCCGTAGGTAGCGATCAACCTGCCGGCGTCCTCCCGGCTCATCGGCGGGTCCAGCGACGTAAGCCGCCGAAGAAGGGGATCGTCCGCACCACCACCACCACCACTCTCCCCGCCGCCGTCGGCGGACGCGTCGGCGGTGTCTGGTGGTGGTGTCTGGAAAAGTGTCTGGTGGAGTGTCTGTATATAGGGCGCTGTACTTTCGTCGCTGGGTGCTGTACTTTCGTCGGTGAGCGCTGTACTTTCGTCGCTGGGTGCTGTACTTTCGTCGGTGGGTGCTGTACTTTCGTCGCCCGCCGGCATGCCCTCGCCCCGCTTCTCGAAGCCTAGGAACTCCCCCTCCGCTGAGACGACCATCCCCCGCAGGTGGAGCGCGTACTCCACCGAATCGCGGCCCCGCCGCCGCCACACCAACCAGCCGCGCCGCACCCCCTCCCGGAGCGCGTCCCGCACCCGGTCCACCGAGTACCCGATCCCCCTGTCGTACCGCTCTTCCTCCCGCCCCGGCGACCGGTACCGACGGCCCCCCGCCACCTCCTCGGCCGTCATCCAGCAGGGCTTATCCCACCCTCCTCGCCACCCCCACGTGTGCCGGAAGAAGTACTCCACCGCCAGGATCAGGCTGTCGGAGGTGACGGTGCAGGTCAGGTCGGTCCAGATCTTCGGCACCAGGAAGAAGTTGGCCTCCGGGAGAGGGAACCCCCGCCACTCCTCCTCGCCTGACGCCAAGAACCCCGGCGAGTCCTCTTCCTCCGCACGCAGGTGGGGCAGGAAACAGGGTCCACCGTCCTTCCCCGACCGGTGGCTCTCGATGAGGCCCAGATGCTCGGCCAGGCAGATGGCGTTCTCCGGAGGACGGCTGGAGAGCCCAGTGCCCCGATCCAGCCGCCGACCGTTCCATCGCCGCCCGTACTGGAAGTCCCGGCGGGTGATGCGCACCGGCCGTTCGTAGTTCTGGCGGCCCCAGGTCCACTTGATCACGTACTCGACCACCTTGAGCAGCCCGACGATGCGGGTCCGTCCTGAAGTGCGCCGCACCTGAGCCCAGATGTCGAACCAGTCGTTGGGAAGGCGGTAGAAGTTGGACCGGGGACGGAAGAAACCAGGGAACCTCATCGTCGCACCTCCTCACGCGTTGCGGAGACGAACCGGACCCGCTCGGGCTGCCAGAGGACGTGGACCACTCCGGTGGGCCCGTGCCGGTGCTTGGCGACGATCAACTCGGCCGCCTCCACACCCTGAGGACCGGTCCCCTCCACGTCGGCCTCCTCCCGGTGGGGGAAGATCACCACGTCGGCGTCCGCCTCCTGGTTGCCGCTCTCCCGCAGATCGGCCAGCGTCGGCCGTTTACTCGCCCGCTGCTCCACCGCCCGGGAGACCTGAGAGGCAGCGATGACCGGGACCTTCAACTCCTGGGCCAACTCCTTGAGATCACGGGTGATCGCGCCGATCTCCTGGTAGCGGGAGTCGTACCGGTGGGAGGGATGGGCCAACTGGATGTAGTCCAGCAGGACCATCCCCAGGCCGTGCTCGGCGTACAGGCGGCGGGCCTTCGCCCGCAGATCCCCCGTGGTGAGATAGGGCGTGTCGTCCACCCAAAGCGGCAGAGTGGCCAGGCGGCCCGCATGCTCGGCCAGGACTGGCCACTCGTCGGACCGCAGCCGAGCCGTCTGCAGCCGGACGGTGTCGATCCCCGCCTCCATCGCCAGCAGCCGGTGGGCCACCTCCTCGGCGGACATCTCCAGCGAGAAGAGGACGGCCGGGACGCCAGCGCGAAGGGCGGCGGTGGCGAAGGAGAGGAGGAGCGAGGATTTCCCTTGCCCCGGCCGGGCCCCGACGATGACCAGACTCCCCCGCCGAAAGCCGCCCAGGAGCCGGTCCAGGTCCGGAAAGCCAGTGGAAAGCCCCAGGACGGTCCCCTGTCGCGTTGCCTCCTCCAGGTGGTCGTACACCTCGCGCACCACCTCGCCGAGCGGACGGAGCCGGTCCTGGAAGGCGACCTCGCCCCGGAGTCGCAGGCTCTCGGCCTCGATCCGGTCGAGGGCCTCCTCGAGAGGGCGATCCGCGTCGTGGGCCAGACGGGCGATGGTGGAGGCGAAGCGGAGCATCCGCCGACGGACGGCAGCCTCCCGGACGCGGCGGGCGTAGGCTTCGGCGTGGAGGGCGGTGGGGACGGCCTCGATGAGCCGGGCGATGTACGCCTGCCCGCCGACCTCCTCCAGCCGCCCCTTCGCCTCCAGCTCAGCGCAAAGGGTCAGAAAGTCGATCGGCTGTCGCCGCTGGTGGAGGGCCAGGACTGCCTCGTAGACCCATCCGTTGCGGCGGACGTAGAAGTCCTCCGGCTCCAGGATGGGGGCGACGTTGAGGATCGTCTCCGGATCGATGAGCAGCGCCCCTAGCAAAGCCTCCTCCGCCTCGGCGGAGTGGGGTGGGCTCCTGAGATTACTGGCCCCCATCGCTCTCTCCTCCCATCCCCAGCCACACCTCCCACACCAGGCACCCACCGGAGACGGCGACGTGGACCCGGCGGAGGTCGAGTTCGCTCAGCATCTCCCTCGCTCTTTCAACCACAGAGGGATGCACGACGATTTCCGTCGGCAGGCGACCGTGGCGGCGGTGGAAGTCGGCCAGCGCGCGCCGGAGCAGCGCCGCCAGGCTCGAGTCGCCCTTCCCGTCTGGATGGACCTCATACCGTCCTGCCGACGGGGCAGTGGGAACCTCACCTTTCCCGCTCATCGCCTTTACCTCCTGATACAGCAGATGACCGTCTACAAAACGCGCCAGAAGGGCCGGAGAGGGCCGACTTTGCGGGGGCCATATCGTACTACCTTGACCGGCCCCCGTTTCTGGCCCCTACGCCAGCGTATCGGCTGGCGCACCGCTGGCGCACCGCCAGCGCAGTACGCTGGCGTACCGCTGGCGTACCCGACGCGCTAGAAGCGGCCGTTTTCCCGATTTGTCGGATTTCGCTCGCTCTGACCCCATTTCCCCTCTGGCCCTTCGATCTCCCCGGCCTCTGCCGCCTCCAGTTGGGGCAGCAGCAGGTGCTCCACGACTGCCGACACATTGGGGCCGCCGCCCGGCGCGGTCAACCCCCACCGTTCGGCCAGCGCCCGCAGCCGTGCGACGATCCCCGCGTTGGAGAAGGTCACCGTCAGTTTGCGGCTCCTCCTCCTCCGCTCCGCCGGCCGGATCGGGGTCCTGCGCCCCTGCGGGGTGGGTCGCCTCACCAGCGACGGCACGTGCGCCAGCCCCAACTCCACGACCGGCTCCTCGTTCAGGTCGGCGAAAGGATCCTGTCTACCCTTCTCCATTCAGCACCTCCCATACCAGCGTGGCGTACTCCTCTGCAGCCCGGCTCTCCGGCGCGTGCTCGAAGATCGTCCTCCCCAGCGCAGGGCACTCCCGCAGCACCGTGGCTCGGTGGATGGGGGGAAGCACCAAGTCACCGAAGGTCTCCCGCAGATGGGCCAGGTTGACCCGGCTTTCGCGCGTCACTTCGTCATAGAAGGTGGGGAGGATCCACATCGCCGGCGGCGACGACCGGTTGACCGCCCGCAGCGTCTTCAGGATCTCCGTCAGCCCCTTCAGCCCCAGGTGATCGAGGGAGGTGGGGATCAGGAGGAGATCGCAGGCGTAGAGGGCGTTCTCCTGGATGCCCCCCACCGACGGGGCGGTGTCGAGGATCAGGTAATGGAGACGGCTCCCGTTGACCTTCTCCCCCAGGACGGTCTGAAGGGTGTCCACCCCCCGGTTCTCAATGACCATCAGCGTCTCGGCCGTCTTGGTCCGCTTGTTCCCCGGCAGGAGCCACAGGTTGGGCCGGCCGGTGGTGCGGACCACGTCCCGCAGCGGGAGTTCCGCCACCAGGAGGTCGAACACCCCCGGCTCCTGCTCCATCCCTAGATGAGGGGCACACTGCCCCTGCGGGTCCAGGTCGACCAAGAGGACGTTGTGGTGCTTCAACGCCAGCCCGTGGGCCAGGGTGACGGCGGTGGTGGTCTTGCCCACGCCGCCCTTTTGGTTGGCGACGGTGATGATGCGCATCCTCACCTCCCGTATAGGTGGTCCTACCCCCCTTCAAATTGCCACTTGCCTTGCACCGCGCAGCGCGCTTCCTTTTGCCCGGCGACTGAGAATCGCGGGCTGCAAGAGGCAAAGCTCGGCCTCCGCCGGGCTTCTCCCCGTCCGTGGGAGGGGAGGAAGCCGCCCTTCGGCGGCTTTGCTATCCGTAGCCGCGGCCTTCAGCCGCCGGGGAAGAAATGTCCGAACTCTTGTCCAAACCCCGCTTGCCTTTCCTTGACACTTTCGACAACATGATGTATCATATGATGTGTTGCACGATGTCGTACTTAGGAGGCAACGATGGCCCGATACCCGTTGAACCTGCCTGCCCAACTGAAGCGGGAGGCAGAGGAGTGGGCTGCCCGCCAGGGCATCTCCCTCAACCAGTTCATCATGTGGGCCGTGGCGGAGAAGATCGGCGCGTTGAGCCAAGCCCTCGACGACCCTGCCTTCCCTCACATCACCTACCGCCGCGGGGCCCACGGCTGGCCCACGCCCGTCGTGCGCGGGACCGGCGTCCGTGTCCAGACCATCGTCGTGGCTGCCCGTCGCTGGGGGTGGGCGAAGGACCAGATCGCCGAGGAGTTCGACCTGACGAAAGCGCAGGTCGAAGAGGCCCTTGCTTTCTACCGGGCCCACCGCGTCGAGATCGACGCCGCCATTCGGGCCGAGGAAGCGGCGGAGGCGGGGAAACCCGATGCCTAAACCCAAACTCCACCTCGACGCCGACGCCTCCATCAAGGCCCTCCACGCCGCTCTGGTGTCCCGGGGCCACGACGTGACCCGCACGCCGACGGAGTGGATCGCCCGCGACGCCGACGACGAAACCCAGTTGCTGGCTGCCACCGCCCAGGGCCGGGTCATCTTCACCTTCAACGTCCGCGACTTCATTGCCCTGGCCCGACGGTATCCTCGCCACGGGGGCATCGTCCTGGCTGCCCAGTCGAAGTGGACCCTGCCCGAGTTGATCGAGGCC
>DUEL01000148.1 GCA_011192125.1 Thermoflexia bacterium | reverse complement strand
CCAGCCGCTCTGAGGTGGTGATCTCCCAGGAGGAAATCGACTACCCCGAGGTGCTCCAGGCCGATGTCCTGGTGTGCATGAGCCAGGAGGCCTGCGATCGGTTCGCGGGTGAGCTGAAGGAGGGAGGAACACTGATCCTGGAAGCAGACCTAGTGCATCGGGCCCCCAGGGTGAACGCCGTCCGTGTCCCGATCACCCGGTTGGCGCGTGAGGCGACCGGACGCGCCATCACCGCCAACATCGTCGCCGTGGGACTGGTAGCCGGGCTGACGGGGATCGTCTCCCGGGAATCGCTGGAGGCAGCGGTGCGAGAGCGGGTCCCCCCAGGCACCGAGGAGTTGAACCTGAAAGCACTGGCGGCTGGGTTCGAAGCAGCAGAACGGGTTCAGGGGTAGAGACGCAACACCGCTGTGCCCCTCAACACACACGCCCCCAGGCGCGACCGCAACGACCTTCAGCATGATCTTCACTTTCCCTCCTGGCTGGAGGGGGGCAGGAGTTTGGGCACCGCCCTTCCGGTGGCTTCCTCCGGCCGGCGACCGGGGGTCTTGCCCACCCGAACTCCTGCCCCAACCCCAGGTATGTAGGACTTTCAGGGGCGTATCCCGAAAACCCGTACCACTCCGTCACGGCCTGCCAGGTAGAGCAAACGTCCATCGGGAGAAACCGCAGGCGCGCCAAAAAGGTTGGCCTGAATCCCCGACAGGCGTTCGCCCTCAGGCACCCGCCACACCTGGAGATCACCACTCGCCGTGAGTAGAAGTTCCGGGCTCAGATAGACGACCTGAGTGGAAAACGCGTCGAGGGTTTGAAGAACCTGGCCTGTGGTCGAATCTCGAAGAGTGACGATGCCCGAGACGTCGTTCACGGCCAGGGTGCTGCCATCGGGAGAGAAGGCCAGCGAAGTGACGCTGAAACCGACCTCATTGTTCCAGTGTGCGACCTCTTCGCCCGTGTTCGGGTCCACGATCTTGATCGTCCCCTCTTCGTTCGCCAGGGCCAGAAGCCTTCCGTCCGGGGAGAAGGCGATGGCCTCGGTCCCTTCCAAACCCGGCAGCAAGCGCACCTGTCGTCCGGTCTGAGGGTCCCAGAGGACGATGCGATCGCTGTCGTAAACCGCGGAGGCCAGCCAGCGACCGTTGGGGGAGAAGGCGACGGCCTCCACGGATGCCAGCGAGAGGGACTCGGGGGCGTAAGGCTCAATCAACGTGGCCTGTACCTGGCCCTTCGTGGCGTCCCACAAGTAGAGAGCGCCGTCGTCACCGCCGGAAGCCAGAAGTTGGCCCTCAGGCGAGAAGGCAAGGGCCTGGACGACGGACCGATGGGCGTCGCTCGTCCACAGGGGGTCTCCCGTTTGGGCATCCCACAGATGCAGGCGACCGGCGTCGTCGCCCAGAGCCAGCCAGCGGCCATCGGGGCTCAGGCTCAGCGCAGCAAATGGAGAGAGGTGCGCTGCCAGCAAGTTGAGCAGAGCGCCGCTTTGGGTATCCCAGAAGGCCACGCGTGCCTCGGAAGCAGCCGCTAAGCCCTCCCCACCGTCCGGGAGGGGGTATACGGCCAGATACTCGACGTCCCTTAGAGGACCGAACGGGGGCTCGTCCCCGGGCGCGCCCCAGGTATCCAGCTGGACACCCCGGATGGGATCCCAGACCTCCACCAGTCCGTCTATGGTGCCGATGTACATCCGCGGAGGTTGGCCGTGATCCAGGGCGATGCTGAGCGGGTATCCCGTCAGGGCGATGTCGTGGGCGACCTGGTTCTCGACGTCCCACAGCACCGCGCTGGAATCGCACAGCAGGGCCAGGCAGGCTCCGTCGGCTGAAGCGGCCAGGTCCATGGGGAACTGCATCTCCGGAAAATCGCCGCCACAGGGAACGACGGTCTGCAAAGTACCGCCGGGCCATTCCCACAAGGCAGCGCCGGATGCATACGCCGTGTTGGCTGCGGCTACCCAGCGTCCATCGGGGGAAACGGCCAGGAGGTTCACCTCGTACTCCAGTCCCTCCCACACCAGGCTCCTGTGCTCCTTGGACGAGAGATCCCAGGCCGTCACGTAGGTCCCGGGCGTCTCACCGATGAACAGCGTCTTTCCGTCCGGAGAAAAGGCCAGGCTGTTAGGGATCGGAGCCCCCAGGAAAAGAACCTCTTCCCCGCTCATCACATCCCACACGTGGGTCCGGATCGCGCCGGCGGAAGCCGTGGCGACGGTCTCGCCATCCGGAGCGAAGGCCACCGCCGAAACAGACTCGGTTTCCATAAGAACGATCTCCTGCTCGGTGTGAGCGCGTTCGGGTGTGGTAAGTGGCAGGAAGAGATGCTCCTCCAGAGTGTTCAGGTCGTAAAGGTACGTGCCACGCGCGCTCCCCACGGCCAGCCAGTGACCGTCCCTCGATATATCCAGCGCCGTGATCGTGCCCTTGCCCCACCGGGCCAACAGGGCCAGACGGGTCGCGTTCTGCTCGTCTATCGGGGGTGTGTCGGAGGGAACAGGTGTACCTACGGCCGTCACGGGCCCCTGGAGCCAGAAGGGAAGGGCAGCCTTATAGTCGGCGAGGGGATCCACCGTCGGAGAAGGCGTGGCGGTCGGCGGAGGAACCGGCGAAGCCTCCGGAGCGGTGGGCTGGGGCACGGTCGTCGGGATAGGCTGATGGGTCTCTCGACAGGCCGTGAGTCCTCCCGTCGTAACGAGGATGAACAACAGTAACAGCACAGAGACAAATCTTCGAGATCCTTTCATCATCCTCCACCTCCCGGGTTTCCTAATTTTATGGAGAGTGTCGCATAAATCATCCAGGTGGGTAGAATGGCACTCCTCCCGGGCAGGGGTATACTGTGAGTCGTCAAGCACAGTCCCCCCAAACCCAGGAGGAACGCAGACCAATGGTACCACTGGTTCCTTCGTCTGTCCAGCCGATCGAATGCCGACGGAATGCAAACCCGTTCATCTTCTCACCCCAACTGGTCCATCAACTCCAACTTCTGACCTTCGCCCGAAAGGCCCTGGCCCTAGCCTATCGTCTCGCCCGCCCACGCCCCTTACCTTCTGCTCGTGGGAGACCTCCCACCTATGCGGATGAAACCATTCTGGTCACGGTGATCGTGATGGCGATCTGGCAACTCTCCCCCTACCAGATGGCT
>DUEL01000147.1 GCA_011192125.1 Thermoflexia bacterium | reverse complement strand
GGGGGGGGGAGGGGGGGGCGCCGGTAGGGGTGCGGCGTGCTGCGCCCTCGGCGGCGGAGGTGGGGTGAGGGGTTGGGTTGGCTCCTTTGAGGCCGTTGGTGTCTTTAGCCATCTTCGCTGCTCTCTGAGGCCAGCAAGAACTCGGGGCGGAGTTGCTCCTCTGGCAGATCTCGTTCGAGGGGTAGGTGGATGTGTACCGGGATATTGAGATGGGAGAGGTAGCGGCACATTAAAGGCCCGACCTCGGCCCATTCCAGACCGCCCAATCCACATCCCAGGGCGGGCAGGGCGAGGGATTCGATCCCCTCCTGCCGATAGTGACGGACAATCCAATCAAGCCCGGCTTCAATATCCTCAATGCGGGAACGTTGCCGCCAGTGCCGCTTGGTGGGGAAAAAGAGAAACCAGGTCCGTCGGTTCATCGGCGGCAGGGGGAAGGTGTCATCAGCCAGGGCAACATCCAGCGAGGCTTCACGCTTGTAGAGATATGGCCGTCCAGGAGCAATCTCCTTTCTGCGGCAGGCATCTTGATAGACCACGTAAGCATCGGGGAACTGGTACTTGGCCCGCGAGGCCAAGCCTCTGCCCATCACTCCCACGACGTTGACGCTGATGGTGAGGGTCTGCATCCTGGAGAAAAACATGTCCCCCGCGACCAGTTGCAACGTCGGCGTGATCCTGTACATCCTCGTGGGGATAAAGAACATATAGGGCTGTGGCACGATAGAAGGCAACGGGCTGACCCGGCCCCTCAGTAACTCCAGCACCCGATCTCGCGCCTCGTCATTGGCTACGTAAACGGTGTCAATCATCTCCGGTGGGACGTAGCGGGGTATCAGTGCTTCGGCCATAATGCGCCGTTTGCTCCCATCGGCCTCGCTCCACCATTCAACATCAATGCCTTTCAGTATCTCGGCGGCCCGGCCTTCCCATTTTTCCTTGGGGATAATCTCGGTCTCCGACCGCGCTGCGTTGCCGGTGGTGACGAAGGCTCCCGGTGTCTTTAGAACCTGTTTGCGCACGCCCAGCACAACAATCTCGGCAGCCTCGTGCTCGAGCAACAGGCGATACAACATAGGGTTACGGGCGTTAAAGTAGAGATTGGCATATTCCCACAGGGAAAGCCCGGCGGGAGTTTTTTTCTGTTGCCGCCAGGCGACGATGCCCCGGTCATAGACAGTTACCGGTTGAATCCCGCGCCGCTCGATCTCGGCGTGGGAAAGGATTCCCTCCTTAAAAATGGAAGGTAAATTTTGGATATGGGCAATGTAGTAGAACTCTCGCAAGCGTCTGGGCATATCTGTATACCTCCGGCCCGTGTTGTCACCGTTCGGCGACTTCTCCGTGGCTGCCGCCACCGAATCGGTTTTGCGTTTGTCTTGGTCAACTCCCCTTCAGGCAGACCAGCACCACCTCCCGCCCTCCCGGCAGGGGACGAGGGCGGCCTGTTTGGGAATTCTCCTCTCGCTCATCCTGATTTCCATCGTCTGGTCCGTCTCTGACATTCGGCCCAGGGTAGGCGACTCCCCCGGTTCAGCATCCGCTCCAGCGCCTCCGCGGCCCGAGGGGGCACGATCACTCCACATCGCACCATCTCATCCAGTAGCCACAGCGTGCCGTGCACGGCCACGCCCTCTTGCCTGGCTGCCTCTCTCAGATGTCGGTCGCCGGTAAGCAGAGGGGCCTGGAGCGCCCGGGCCAGCACCAGGGCGGAGAGGTCGTTGGCGGAGACGGCCCGGTAGCGTGCCCGCAGGCGGACCACCTCCTGCACCTGCTCGCCGGAGAGCATCTGGCTTTCCAGCCCGTACTCCAACAGCCTCTCCCCGTCCGGCACCTCCAACTCACCGATGACCACATCCGGCGCTACCAGCCGTATCGAGAGAGAGAAGGCTTCCCGCAGCACGCCGCCTACGTGGAGGTCGATCAGGATGTTAGCGTCAACAACGCACAGCGACGGGGAATCCATCGTGCTGCTCGGCCTCCTCCTGCCAGAATTGGGCCAGAGGCATCCCCAGCAACTCGGCAGCGCGGGATTCGGAGATAAGGTCCTCAGCCAAGGCTCGCAGCACCAGCCGCTTCATCCGCCCCGGCTCCTCCGGCGGGATCGGATCGCCCGGCTCCTCACGATGCCAGCCCTCCCGCCGGAACCAGCGGAAGAACCGCTTGGCCGCTGCCCGGGAAAGGATGCCCAAATCCTTCGCCCGGTAGACCCACGCCTGCATACTCAGGCCATACTTGTGCTTGAGCAGGTGGAGTTCGTAGAGGCCCAGCGTCTGGCGGCGCTGCCCCAATTCCTGCCGCGCCGTTGGCGCGGGGACCAGGAAAGCGCCGGCAAAGCGATAGGCCGCCTTCTCGGCGTTCACATCTTCAACAGGCTCCAACACGAGATGCCCCAGTTCGTGGGCTAGGTTGAACCGCTGCCGATCCCCCGGCACCCCCCGTTTGACGACAATCACCGGAATATCCCCGTTGGCCTGGAGGGTGAGGGCGTCGAAATCGTCGGGTCCTTCCACTAACCCCACCTTGATCCCCTGCTCCTCCAAGACCTCCACCAGGCTCTCGATAGGGCCCAGGCCCAGGTTCCACCGTTGGCGCAGGGCAAGAGCGATCTTCTCCACGTCGTCGAGGGTAGCAACGCGGCGGTCGAAGTCGAGGGGCAACGTGAAGCGGAGGGGTTCGCCGAAGAGGCTTTCTACCTCCAGGTACCGCTCCAGCCAATCCTGGACCCGCCCAATGATGGCGTACTCCTGTTTGCGCGGCAGAGAGGCACGACGGCGGTAGGAAGGAGCAGTAACGGAAACGGTAACCGGCCGAAGGAAGTACTCGGTCTTTACGCCAAGGGCCCGGGCCAAGCGAAGCAAGACGGCAGAACTGGGCACGTCCAGCCCGCGCTCGTACTTGGAAATGGCCATCGCGCTCACGCCCGCCGCTTGGGCCAACTCCCGTTGGCTCAACCCTGCCGCGCGCCGGGCCACCTTGATCCGCTCGCCGATGGTCATATCCCCCCTCCTCTGCGCTTCGTCACTCGGTCTCTGGTTTACATTATACTCATAATTATGAGTTTTGTAAACCGACCCGGTCGCGGTGCAGGGCTCATCCGTTTTCAGATCCGGCCATTGTCGACGGTCCGGCAGTCGTTATTCTACCGGGCCAATTCCAAGGTTCTGGTCTCCATCGCGGCTTGTCTTTGCCCGCCACCCCTCTAGCCCAAGTTCTGCCAGCACCTTCTCCAACTCCGCATCGGCCTCGGCCCGTTCCTCCTCGGCCTGGGCCAGGAGAACCAGCGCCTCCTCCAGCGGCAGCGGCGGCTCCACATCATTGGTGGCGACATACCGGCTGGGGCTCAGGTTGTAGTCGTTCCGCGCCGCCTCCTGGGTGGTGATGACCGTGCTCACCCCCTCCTCCGCCCGCCAGTCGTGATACACTTTGTACACCTGGCGGATGTGCTCTTCGGTCAGGTAGTTCTTCGGCCGTCCCTTGGCATACAGTTTGGATGCGTTGACCAGCAGGATCTCGCCGGGGTGGGGCTTGACCTTGTTGATCACCAGGATGATCCCCGGCGCAGTGGTGTTATAGAAAAGGTTCTCCGGCAACAGGATCACTGCCTCGATCAGGTCCTCCTCGACGAACGCCCGGCGGATGTCCCGCTCCCGATTGCTCCCCTGGTTTCCACTGCCCCGGCTGACCGCGCCGGTGTCCAACACGACGGCCATCTTTCCGCCCTCGTTCAGGCTGGCAAACATATGTTGGATCCACCCCCAGTCGGCGGAACTGGAGGGAGGTGTCCCTCGGGTGAACCGGCCGAAGGTGTCGTTCTCGTAGACCTCCTGTCCGAACTTCTGGTTCCACATCGGGTTGGCGGTCACTTTGTCGAAAGTTCGGAGAGAGCCGTCCTCGTCCAAGAAACGGGGGTTTCTCATCGTGTCCCCCAGGGCGATCTCCGCCTCCATATCGTGGATGATAGCGTTCATCTCCGCGATGGCGCGGGTGAGGTGGTTGATCTCCTGGCCAAAGAGCCGCAGTGGGCGTCGAATGTCGGAGGGTTCGAGGGCGCGGGGCTCCTTCCCCAGCCGCTGAGCCACCTTTTCCCGCAGCCGCAACTGGGCCTTGATGAGCAGACCGCCGGAGCCGCAGGCGGGGTCGTAGACCGTTTCCCCCTCCTCCGGATCGAGGATGTACGCCATCAGTGTGCCGACTTCCATCGGCGTGTAGAACTCCCCTGCGCTCTGGCCAGACCCCTCTGCGAACTTACGCAGCAAGTACTCGTAGGCCCGTCCTAGGATGTCCGGTTCCACATCGTCGAGGCCCAACCGATGCTGGTTGAGGATCTCCATCAGGCGGGCCAGGGTGTCGTCGTCGAGGATCCGCTGTCCGGCGGCGGTGGCGTTGAAGTCCACGATGTCGATAACTCCCTGCAGGCGGCTGTTTTCCCTGGCGATCTCCCGCATTGCCTCCGTCAGCCGCTCCCCAAGGTTCAGAGGACTGCGGCGGACCTCGGGCCAGGTGCAACCCTCGGGGATGTAGAACCGAATCAGATCGCGGTCGGCCTGGGCCAGTCGGCGGGCCAGTTCATCGCTGCCCAGTTCCTGGCTCAGCCGCTGGAGTTCGTCTTCGTAGACATCGGACAGCCGTTTGTAGAACAGCAAGGGGAGGATGTAGTCCTTGTACTTGGGAGCATCGAGGGGACCACGGATGGAGCAGGCTGCCTCCCAGAGCCAGTTTTCAAGGGTTGTTATGTCCACGGAGCACCCACCTCTTTACACCGATGGGGTCAGACAGATGCCTACTGCTAGCACGAGGGAATCTTTGCAGTCCTCCGTATCGACCACCTGGTCAGTCCTGTCAACAGTGTAACATGGCCAGGGGGGATTGCAACCTCTAGCCAAGCCCCTCCACCGCCTCTGCCAAATCCGCCTCCCCCGGCTGGGTGTAGATCGCCGTCGTGGCCACCGACTCGTGACCCAACAGCGTCGCCACCGTCACCAGGTCCGCCCCCGCCTCCCGCAGCAGCCGCGTGGCGAAGGTGTGCCGCAGCCGGTGCGGGGTCACCTCCACCCCCGCCGCCTCCCCCAGCGCCCGAAGCCGCATCTGAATCCCCCGCACCCCCAGCGGCCCCCGCTGGCCTACGAAGAGGGCATTCCCTCGATCGCCAGGCCGTACCGCCAGATAGGCCCGCAGCGCCTCCCGCGCCTCCCGGTGCAGCGGCACCTCCCGGTACTTCTGCCCCTTCCCGGCCCGCACGATCACCTTCCCGCTGCGCTCGTTGAGCACCACGTCCTCCACCCGCAGCGACGCCGCCTCTCCCACCCGCAGGCCGGTGTACAGAAGCAGGGTCAGCAGCGCCTCGTCTCGCCGGGCGTTGACCACCGTGGAGGTGACCTTGCCCGGTCCGGCCTTCGCCTCCGCCACCTGCCGCCGGGCGGCGGCCTCTCTCCGGAGACGGTACACCTCCTGCGGGGTGAGGGCCTTCGGCACCCGGCGGGCCTGGCGGACCCCCTTTACCCCTGCCGCCGGGTTGGTCGCCGCGCGGCCGGTCTCCACCGCCCAGGCGAAGAAGGCCCGCAGCGCGGCCAGGGCCCGGTTAACGGTGGCCGGCTTGCGGCCGAAGGCGATCAGATGGTCCCGGTACGCCTGGACGTCGAAGGGGGTAACCTCCACCGGCTTCACCTCCCGGCCGACCTGCTGGCGCAGCCAGTCGAAGAAGGCAGTCAGGTCGCGTCGGTAGGCGGCGATGGTATGGGGGCTACGGTCCTGTACTTGCAGGTGGGCGATGAACGCTTCCAGGTGTTGATCCATCAGGCACCTCTCCGTCTCGGGCCTGCGTTATGCGAGGGGTTTTGGGAAGGATACAGGCCCGGGTTTGGCCCGATTGTAGGCGGAAAAGAGAGAAATGTCAACGCATAAGAAGGGTTATCTGCTCATCCTGGCGAAGCCCGCTCCAGCCTCAACGGGGGAGGACGACCCACCCCCGGCCGCGGAGGGAGACGAGGGGGCCGGGGGGAATAGTGCGTGTCGCGTATTGCGTATTCCGTGTTCCGTGATCCTGCATCTTGCCCCTTGCCCCCTTCACGGCCACCAGTGGCCCACGTCCCGGATGGCGTGGAAGGTTTCCTCAATGGCTTCTTTGCCTCCCAACGCAGCGATGAGGGGGGAGAGGGCGCGGAGGTCGGCGAGGAGGTCCCGGCGCGTGCGGGCGGCCAGGACATGGAGCGTCTCGCACCAGAGGGGGTAGAGCCGTTCGCGGGGGAGCCGGGCCAGGTGGGGGG
>DUEL01000146.1 GCA_011192125.1 Thermoflexia bacterium | reverse complement strand
TGGTCCTGCTCGACTACGCCCGCTCCCAACTCCTCCAGGCCCGCGAGCGGCTGGGGGACGGTGGTCCGGACGGACGGCCCCGCTACCGCTACGTCCTGGGCGACTTCTACCGGCTCCCCTTCGTCCCCGGCCTCTTCGACACGGTGGTGATGGTCCGTACCCTCCACCACGCCGCCGATGCCCCCGCCGTCCTCCAGGGGATCGCCCGCATCCTGGCCCCCGGCGGCACCTTCGTCCTGGAGTTCGCCAGTAAGCGGAACCTGAAGGCCATCCTCCGCTACCTCCTGCGCCGTCAGGACTGGTCCCCCTTCGCCCCCGAGCCGGTCGAGTTCGTTCCCCTCAACTTCGACTTCCATCCCCGGTGGATCTTCTCCCATCTGCGGCAACTCGACCTCCGGATCGAGCGGGTGCGGGCCGTTTCCTTCTTCCGGCTCGGCCTCCTCAAGCGGCTCGTGCCCACCCGCGTGCTGGTGGGATTGGACGGGCTGCTCCAGCCCCTGGGCGGGCTCTGGCCGCTGACGCCCAGTGTCTTCCTCCGCGCCGTGGCCCCCGCCGACCGGCCTGCCGCTTCCCCCGGGACCTTCTTCCGCTGCGTCCACTGCGGCTCTGCGGTGCTGGTGGACCAGGGAGACCGGATCGTCTGTACCGACTGCGGGGCCGAGTTCCCCCTTGAAGACGGGCTGTACGACTTCCGAGGAGGGGAGGGATGAGCCAGCGCGAGCCGCTCTTCGCCGGCCTCATCTTCAACGAGGAGGGGGAGCCGGTCCAGACGACGGAGGTGGGCGGCGAGCCCTTCTACGCCATCCCCGACGGCGACTTCCTCCGCCACATCGAGGCGGTCGAGGTGGACCGACAGGTCGTAGCCCACATCAAGGAGCGGTTGCTGGAGATGAAGGACCTGGTGGTGGAGGGGGTGATGCGGATGGTCGGCTCCGACGATCCCTTCACCCGCGCCGCCATCGAAAAGAACTTGGAGAACTTCGACCAGGTCCTGGAGGCCTCCGCCGGGATGGTCAACCTGGAGGACTTCCGGCTCTGGCTCTGGATGACCGGCTTCCGCGTGGTGGTCAACGTGCACGGGGAGGTGGTGCGGGTGGAGATGCCCGGCCTGGAGCCACCTCCCTGAGGTGGGTTTTACCACAGAGACACAGAGGACACAGAGGGTCTCACAACTTGAGAGAACTCTGTGTCCTCTGTGTCTCTGTGGTTCTTTACTCCTCCAGCAGCGAACGGATCAGGTGGATCTTGGCGAAGTGGCCCCGGCTGACCCGGGCCATCATGTCCTCCGGCCCCAGTAGGCGGTCGGTGGCCTGACGGAGGGAGAGCCCCTGCTCCCGCAGCGCGCGGGCCTCCTTCGCTAGCCCCTCCCAGAAGGCGATCTTCCGCTCGATCGCGCCGCACGCGTCCTCCACCAGGCCCGCGTGGGAGCAGACGAGTAGCCGGGGGCGCAGGGTCAGCACCCGGCGCAGCGAATCCAGGATGAGGCGGGCGTCCTCATCGGCCCGGAGGTAGCGGACCCGCTCATGGATGAACAGGTCGCCGGTGAAGAGCCACCCCTGCCGGGGCTCGAAGAGGCAGACGTGGTCGGGGCAGTGGCCGGGGGTGGGGATCACCTCGAACCGGTACCGGTCCGTCTCTACGGTTGCCCCCAACGGCTCGGCGGCTACGCTGCGGGGCTGCCCCCAGACGAGCCGACGGTAGAACTGGAGGCGGGGAAAGTCGGCCAGGATGGGGAGGGCCTGGGGCGGGGCGTACACCGGCATGCCCAGGGCCCGCTGCAACGGCGCGTCCCCGCCGGAGTGGTCCTCGTGGTGGTGGGTGTTGACCACTCGCTGGACCCCCCGCTCCCGGCACCAGGCGACCAGTTCGCGGGCCGTGCCCGGGCAGCCGGTGTCGATCAGCAGCCCGTCCACCAGATAGGCCTCGACGGTGTAGAGGGGGCGGCCGAAGAGGGTGCGGGCCATATGGATGCGGGTGATGGGGCCGTGTTCCACAACCTGAAGCATGCGACGTCCTCCCAATGGTATTTTACCACAGAGATCAGCCACCTGACACTTTTCAAGGGAGCCTCCCGCAGGTTCCCTACGACGCACCCGAACGCGCCGTAAAGGGTGCCCTGGCTGGTCGCTTGCGCTGTCAGGCCGTGCATTAACCTGCGGGAGGCTGGCAAACTGTCAGGTAGCCAGCTACAGAGACGCAGAGGGCACAGAGGATCTCAAAAATTAGAGAAACTCTGTGCCCTCTGTGTCTCTGTGGTTTCCTCCTATAAGGCCCACAGGCTCAGTTGCCGGGCCGGACGGCGGCCGTCCAGCAGGATGAAGGGGGCAGCCCGGTCGGCCGCGATCCCCAGTCTGCGC
>DUEL01000145.1 GCA_011192125.1 Thermoflexia bacterium | reverse complement strand
CAGGTCCCGCTCGGTGAGCCGGATCCGGGGCGGGGTGGCCGGTCGGCGGATGCGGCTCGCTCTAGATCCAGCCATCGCTCCCCTCCCGACCGAGGAGTTCCGGATCGGCGGCACCGCCCTCGTAGATCCACCGCCGCCGCCGGGCCAACTCTGCCTCCACCTCACCGCGGGGCCGTCCCACCCGCCGGGCCAGGTCGGCGCGGAGGGAGGCAAGGGCCGCGCCGTCCAACCGCACCGGCAGCGGCCGGGTCGTCCCCCGCACCGCATCGCGCTCCGGGGCGCGGACGAAGAAGGCGTGGGCGGGGAGGTTCTGGATCTCCCGCGCCCAGTAGTCCATCTGCTCGTGGGGGGAGTAGAAAGTGACCCAGGGCTCCCGCCGATGCTTGACCAGCAGAGGGTCGGGGCGGAAGAGTTCCTCGGCCAGGGTGCGGGCCTCCTCCGCGCCGCAGGCGAAACAGAAGTACACGCCGACGTTGTTGAGGATGAACCGGGCCAGGCGACGATCGGCCAGTTGGTTCAACCCCTGCGTCGCCAACACCAGGCTCAGCCCGTACCCGGCCCGCTCCGCCAGCAGGCGGCGCAGGGAGGGGACGGCGTAGGCCTGCGCCTCGTCGGCCAGGAGGCGCACGCGGGGGTTGCGGTGGTGCGGGGAATCCTTCGGCCGCCGGGCCAGCCAGACGTCGACCAGGCTCAGAAGCGTGCCCGCAGCGAGGTAACTGCCGGTGTCGCCCAGCACAGCGGTAGGGAGGGAGACCAACAGCACGCCGCCGGTGTCCAGCAGGCGGGGCAGGTCGAAGGTCGTCCGCCGCTGACCGAAGATCAGCGCCGCCGTCCCCCGCCCGAAGGCGCGGAACCGGTTGACCGTCGACTCGGTCAGGTCGCGGAGGTGGTCCTCGCGGACGCGGTCCAGTTCGGCCAGCCACTGCCGCAGGGCCGGGTCGGTCACCCGGGCGGCGACCGCCTGCCGGAAGGGCCGGTGGCGCAGCAGCGGCTCGACCTCGAGTACCGTCCAGCCCGTCTCGGCCAGCGCCCAGGCGGCGTGGAAGGCGTAGTTCTGGAACCGCTGCGCCTCGGTGAGGCGGGCGTCGAACCAGAGGGCGAGGGCCGTCTCGGTGATCCGGGCAGCGCAGTCCTGGGGGGATTCGCCGGGGAGGGGCTGGAGGAGGTTGAGGCCGGGGACGTGGTCCTGGTCGGCCAGGAGCACCATCAGCCGGTCGCCGGCGACGTCGGCCAGGCCGGCGGCGAGGAGGGTATCGACCAACCCGGCGTGGGGGTCGAGGAGGAGGACGGCGCAGTCACCGCGGGATGCGTCCTGGAAGGCGATGGTGGCCAGGAGGGTGGACTTCCCCTGGCGGGTCTTGCCGTCCACCAGGAGGTGGAGGTGGAGGGCGGGGGAGTCGAAGCCGAAGGGACGGCCGTCGGCGGTCAGGCCCAGGGTGAGGACCGGGGTGGAGGACGGCGGAGAGGACGGGGAGACGAGCGACCGGAGGAAGTGGGAGAGCGCAGCACCGAGGGAGGGGTGACCCCGACGGCGGGCCAGGAGGTAGAGGCCGATGGAGATGGCGAGGGCGAAGGGGATGGGGACGAGGAAGGGAAGGGTGAGGGTCCAGAGGTAAGGGAGGTGGGATTGGACGAGGGGCAGGGCCTGGCAGGAGAAGAACACGCACGGGAACCAGATGAGGGCGTAGAGAGCCCCGACCTCCAGGGCGATCTCCGTCCAGCGGCGGTACTCGGGTGGTTGGGTCATCGGAACCTCCTGTGAGGCAGGGTCAAAATGGGAAGTAGTCGGGACACGGGCGCGGGGGCGCAACCCATAGATATGGCGGTCCGGGAACCATCAACCCCCACATATGGGGGCATTCCGCCTCTTGTCCGGCGGGCCGCCTCCGCTAACCGGGTAGTGGAGGTGGTAGCGGAAGTAGAGCACTTGCGCATCATCCTTCGTCCGCCAGCACCAAGTTCGCTCCCAGGCCGTCCAACAGGGCTTCCACCTCTTCGTCCACCTCCGGCGGGGCCGACGGGGTAGCCGAGACGCGGCCTTCGAATCGGGCCAGCGCCTGCTCGACCGCCGCCTCCACCACGGCCCGGATCTCCGGGAGATCCACCGCAGGGGCGGGGGCCGGACGGCCTGGACCGTCGCCGCTCTCGATGCCGCGACGGAGGGCCTCCTTCACGGCCTGGGTCTTGGCCCCAAAGTGCAGCCCATCCAGCGACCCCAGCCAGCGGATCAGGTCGTCGTCCTGACCAGGGTGGAGCCGCAAGGTGAACTTCACCGCCTGTCGTCGTTTTCGCCCCATCGAAGGAAGTGCCGTCAGATGGCGTCAAATGCCGTCAAGTGCCGTCATCCGTCGGTCTTGAACGCCCGCACTGCATACCGGGCCAACCCCACGGCGTTGGCCGTCACCGGGTCGGGCAGCACCACCCCGTGGGGATACTGCCGCAGCAGCGCTTCCCGCAGCGTTTCCGCCCCACCGCCGGTGAAGAGCAGGTGGGCGAACTGGCGGCCGTTCCCCCACCGCTGCTCCACGAACGTGATGATCCCCGCCGCCGCCGTGTCCAGCGCCTGGCGCACCAGTGCCTTCAGGTTGACCTCCCCCTCGGCGGTGTAGGTGATCGGCCGCTTCGACCGCAGCAGAGCGTCGGCCTCGGGGAGGCTCAACTCCACCCCGTGCTCCGCCCGCACGGCGTTGACGAGGAGTTCGGCGGCCCGCCGCATCCCCACCGTATCGCCGCCCGTGAACCGGACTGCCACCTCCCCGCCCTGGACGGCGAAGAGGTCCAGCGTGTTGAAGCCGATGTCGCAGATGGCCACCGGGGCCTTGAGGTCCCCCTTCGCCCGGGCCCACCTCCCGTTGTCGTCCAGCCCCCAGGCGAAGAAGGCCCCGGCCGGCTGGGCCATCACCTTCACGTCGGCCACCTGCAGCGTGACGGGCCGGTCGTTGACGGCGAACCGGTGGCGGGCCACCATCCACCGCCTCATCGCCCGCAGCGTCTCCCTGGCCCGATCCCGGTCGGCCATCACCTCCACCGGCAGGCCGACCATCAGGGCGATCTCCCGGTGGCTCCCCCCGCCCAGCAGTCGAAAGACCGCATCGTAGAACAGAGCGCGGAGTTCCGGACCGTCGCTCAGCCGGAGGAAGTCCATCCGCTGGACGGGGCGGGCGTAGCGGGAGACCCCCTCCCCCACCAGGTACTCCACGCCGCCGAAGGCCACCCGGTCGGGCTCGCTGCGCCGCCTGCGGCGGCCCAGGTTGCCGATAGAGAGCAGGCCCAGGTCGGTCTCCCCCACGCCGACGACGGAGGGGACGACGGCGACCTGGACCCCCTCTGGGGTCGCGGTGGCCACCTTGAAGTTTCCGAAGCCGGGATCAACGCCGAGTCGGATCATCTCGCTGCCTCCTTCCGTGTCTTCGCATCGATCACCACCGCCGCGTCGGTCAGCGCGGCCATCAAGGCATCCAGTTCGTCGGGATAGACGACGACCTCGCCCGGCCCGTCGAGCTCTCCCTCCCGCCACGCCGTCATCCGCAGCCGAACCAGCGGGCGGTTCCCCTCGTCACCCGACCGGACCTCCAGCACCAGGCCGTCGGCTACCCGGATCCTCCTCACCGCTCCTTGCCCCCAATCCGCCCTAATCCGCCTCGTCCGCCAAATCCGCCTGTCCGCCTAATCCGGCGGCCCGCAGCAGGGCCCCCGTCACACGACGGCCCAGGCGGTGGCCCCGCTCGTTGACCTGCACCGGCGTCAGGTATCCCATCGCCTCCCAGCGCCGAGCAACCTTGTTCACCCAGTCCCGGCTCTCCCCGGTGACCTCGGCTAACTGCCGGATCCTGAACCACCCGCCCAGCCTCACCGCCGCCTCCACCAATCGCCGCTCCCGATCGGTGAGGAGAGTCGCAGCCTCGGGCCGGACGGCCCCGGCGTCCGGCAAAGAGACCCGGAACGCCTGGGCTTCCACCAACCGGCCCTCCCACACCAGGAGAAGCCGCCCCTTCCGCTTCGGCAACTTCTCCGCGCCGGGTCTCCCCAGGACGACCATCGAGTCGTGCACCGACGGGACGGGGAAGGCGATGCGGGTGGAGAGGTTGACCCGCACCAGCGCCTTCACCGCCTGCGCGTCGGGCCGCTGGGTGGCCAGGACGGGGTACACACCGAAGGCTCCGCCCTTCGCCACCAGGTCGGTCAAGACTGCCTGGGCCTCCTCCGGCAAGAAGGCCACCTCGTCCAGGATGAGCGCCAGCGGCGGGAGACGATCCCCAGTGCGGCGGACGTACTCCGCCAGCGACGGCACGCCTGCCTGCCGGAACAGGTCGGCGCGGCGGGACATCTCGGCGAACGCCCGCTCCATCCCCTCCCGCCCGTCCGACGGATCGACCACGACGCCAGATCGTCCCGCATACCGGCCGAACTCCACCCCACCTTTGCCGTCCCAGAGAATGAGCGTCGCCTCCCCACCGTGAAGGAGCGCCTGGATCCACCCGTGCAGGAGGTGGGTCTTCCCCATCCGGCGGGAGCCGCCGATGAGCACCGAATCCATCTCCGGCAGGGAGAGCCACAGCGGGCCGCGCTTGGTCATACCAATCGGCACGTGAAGGGGGAAAGGTTGCTGTCTGAGGTCGAGGGGGTGAGAGGCCGGCGGCGCGGACGGGGTGGGCCAGTATGCGATTTGCAGGAACACCCCGCGGCTGTTCATCGCCACCACCCGCCGCCCGCCGAGGGCGGTGGAGAGATGGTGAAGGGTGCGCGGGGAGAGAAGCCGGTCCACGCTCTTCAGCGCCAGCGGGTCGAAGGCCAGGACCGCCCGCTCCCGGCGGGGCAGGACGTAGAACAGAGGCCGGGTGGGCGGGTGGTCGGCCTGCTCGACCAGGTTCCGCTGCACCAGGAACCGCCAGGTGCGCTCGGCGATGTGGCGGGCGGTGTGGACCTCCACCGTCGTCTCACTCATCGGCGACCTCCTTCCACTGCGCATCCAGCGCCCGGATCGTATCGGGGTCGAGAAGGGGCGGGAGAGGCTGACCGGGGCGGAGCACCCGGTATGGCCGGACCATCATCCGTCGGGCTGCCTGCACCCGCGATCGGGTGGGTCGCCTCCCCGATGGCAGCCCCCGCGTGACGAGGTCCACCGCCTGGTCGCGGGCGGTGACCCCTTCCTGCTGCTCCGGCGGTGGAAGCAGGGGATTCCCCACGTCCAGGATCGGGTACAGGCTCCGGTCCGGGTCCACGACCTTCCAATCCGGCGAGATCAGGATCGGCGCAT
>DUEL01000144.1 GCA_011192125.1 Thermoflexia bacterium | reverse complement strand
GCATTCGCTACCCGACGCACGATCCGTTCCACGGCCCGGATCTGGTGGGGCCGAAGGACGAACTTATGGGTCTGGTCGTCGGCGCGGAAGAAGATGACGTAGTCGCGCAACAGCCGCAGCAAATGGGTCCGCTCGAAAAGGGACTTGCTCAGCGCTTCCAGGCCGTAGTCTTTGCCCTCGACCTTCCAGCGGTAGAAGGCCTTGAGGTCGTCGTTCCAGGTGGGGCCGTAGTGGACCCGCACGTCGCAGGCGGCGAAGACCTGGACGAACTTGAGGAGTTCCGGGATGCGCTCGGTGTAGGTGTGCTGAACCTGGTCGAAGGCCTCCAGTTCGGGCTCGGTCCGGGTGGGGCTTTTGTTCTCGATGAGGGCGACGGGGAAGCCGTTGACGAAGAGGAGCATATCCACCCGACGTCGGTCGCGGTCCTCAAAGACGAATTCCTGGGTGAAGGTGAACCGGTTGCGCTCGGGATGTTCGAAGTCGATCAGCGTCAGATTGCGTTCCCGCTTCTCCGTCTCGCAGTAGACGGTGCGGTGGCCGCGGAGGTAGTGGAGGAACTTCTCGTTGCCGGCGAGGTTGGGGCGGACCCCTCGCAACCGCCGCAGCACGTCGTCCACATTCTCCGGGGTGACCAGGCCGGGGTTGAGTGCGATCAGTTGCCGACGGGCGATCTCCGGCAGGAAGGGCTCCCGCAGGTCGCCCCCGCGGGCCTCCAGGGCTTCGTCGGGCGGCAGGTACTCCCAGCCGATGCCGAGGAGATGGGTGACGAGGGTGTTTTGGACATCTCGCTTTTCACTGAGTCGGGTCATGTTTCCTGTCCGTGGCCTCCGCCCCCGCTCCGTCCCGTCCAGGGTCTCCCCCTACGGAGCAGGGACCGTTCTCCTCCGATTTACAAACCTCTTCGATAACCTCCAACACACCTTCGATGTCGTTTAACACCTGTTCGTTAGAGAAGCGCAGTATCCGGTACCCCCGTTCCCGAAGGTACTCCGCTCGGGCTGCGTCGTAGTCCCGTTGCGCTTTGTGAACCGGACCGTCCAACTCGATGATTAAACGGTGTGACGCACAATAGAAGTCGACGATGAACCGTCCCAGGGGGTGCTGACGCCGGAACTTGAGACCGCCCAACCGCCTGTTGCGAAGACGCTCCCAGAGTACCCGCTCGGCCGGGGTCATTTCCTGGCGCAACTCTCGCGCCCGTTGCTGGATGGAGGCAGAAGTGCGCATTCGTTTTTTCATCGGTGGCTGGTTGGCCCTCACCCCTCCCCCCAACTCCCTCCGCTCACTGCCGGGTGGG
>DUEL01000143.1 GCA_011192125.1 Thermoflexia bacterium | reverse complement strand
GCCGGGGAGGGGGACGTACTTCAGGTGGGCCGCGCGGCGGAAGGAGCGGTAGTCGGCGATCAGGAACTCCCCGCCCCAGATCGCCCCGTCGGTGCCGTACCCCGTGCCGTCGAAGGCCACGCCGATGACGGGCTGCTCCCCGCTCAGGCCGTTCTCCGCCATACAGGAGGCGATGTGGGCGTGGTGATGTTGGACAGGGAGCAGGTCGCATGTCGCAGGGGCTTCCCCGCTTCTCTCATGCGCGTAGCGGGTCGTGAGGTAGCCGGGATGCATATCGTGGGCGACGATCTCCGGCTGCACTCGGAAGGTCCGGGCCAGTTGTTCCACCATCTGCTCGAAGAAGCGGAGGGTCTCATAGTTCTCCATGTCGCCGATGTGCTGGCTGAGGAAAGCGTACCGGTCGCGGGTGAGGCAGAAGGTGTTCTTCAGTTCGGCCCCCACTGCGAGCACTTGGGGCAGGTCGAAGGGCAGGTGGATGGGGTAGGGGGCGTAGCCACGGGAACGGCGGATGGGGAGTTCCTCCCCCTGGAAGATGCGGACCACGCTGTCGTCGCAGCGGGCGTGGATGTCCCGGTCGTGCAGGAGGAAGGCGTCGGCCAGGTGGGCCAGCCGTTCCAGCGCCTCGTCGTTGTCGATGGCGATCGGCTCCTCGGAGTAGTTGCCGGAGGTCATCACCAGGGCGAGGGGCCAGGGGCCGGCTGGTGGTAGCCCGTCGCCGGTGGGTTCCAGCAGCAGGTAGTGGAGGGGGGTGTAAGGGAGCATGACGCCCAGGTACCGGTTGTTGGGGGCGACGAGGGGGGAGATGGGACAGTCGGGCTTCCTGCGCAGGAGGACGATAGGCCGCTCACGGGAGGTGAGGAGGGCCCGTTCGGCGTCGTTTACCTCGCAGAACCGCTCCACCGTCTCCAGGTCGAACGCCATAATGGCGAAGGGTTTGTCCACTCGCCCCTTCCGCTCCCGCAGTCGGGCGACCGCCTCGTCGTTGGTCGCATCGCAGGCCAGGTGGAACCCGCCCAGTCCCTTGATGGCGACGATAGCCCCCTCGCGGAGGAGTTGGCGAGCCGCCTGGATGGGGGCGTCGGGGGCGGTTTCGGGGTTCAGGTTCTGGGTTTCAAGGTGTAAGGTTTCAGGTTGGGGAGTAGGAACCTGAAGCCATACCCGAGGGCCGCAGACCGGACACGCATTCGGCTGGGCGTGGAAGCGGCGGTTCGTGGGGTCGTCGTACTCCGCCTGGCACTCCGGGCACATCTTGAAGGGGGCCATCGTCGTGCTGGGCCGGTCGTAGGGGATGTCCTTGATAATGGTGAAGCGAGGGCCGCAGTTGGTGCAGTTGATGAAGGGGTATCGGTAGCGGCGATCGTTGGGGTCGAACAGTTCCCGCAGGCAATCGTCGCAGATGGCGATGTCCGGTGAGATGGGCTGGAACTCGCCGGGGCGGGCCTCGGAGTGGCGGATGGTGAAGCCGGACTGCAGGGTCGCAGGATCGGAGACGGCAGGGTCGCACTCGGTGACGGTGATGCTCTCGATGCGGGCCAGGGGCGGGGCGTCGGTACGGAGCCGTTCGACGAATTCATCCAGAACACCGGGTGGGGCGACGGCTTCGATCTCCACCCCTGAGGAACTGTTCAGCACCCAGCCGGAGACGCCCAGTTGGGTGGCGAGGTTGTAGACGAAGGGGCGGAAACCGACCCCTTGGACCACGCCGGTGATGTGGATCCGTCGTGCAGCCAGGTGATCGTTCATAGCCAGCGGCTAATTCTACCACTCGCCCAGTCACCTGTCCAGCCAGGTTCGCCTTCGAGGCAGGGTAATCGCATTTTTCATTTTTCAGTTCAGATCGTGGTCGTTGTCGTGGAGGTGAGTGCAGCCCGTATCCAACCGCAGAGGCGCAGAGAACGCAGAGGTTTCTTTTCTTTCATGGAAGAACTCTACGCCCTCCGTGCCTCGGCGGTGAATCCTCCCCCGGCGGCTGAAGCCGCGGCTGTGGATGGCGAAGCCCGCCTTCGCGGGCTCCCAGTCGCCAAAGGGCGGCTTTGCCACCTGTAGCCCGCGACTTGAGTCGCCGGGCGCCGGGAGCGCAATCTGTCTACCCTGGTGAAGCGCGGAGGGCACAGGGGTGGTTTCCCCCAGCCCCGCCTGTTTACGGCGGGGCGGACCGGGGATGCCCGAACTCTTGTCCAAATCCCAGCAGGTTCCTATTGCAACTACCTCTCATTTGTGGTATCCTATTCCTGCAAAACATTACTCCATAATCAAGGAGCGCTGGCGCGTATCCCTTGCCGCAGGTGCGTTGCACCTCCTTGCCCTCGACTCTGAGCGCACCCCCGTCAAGGAACACGCCCCTAAGCGAATCGGCATCGGAACTGTCCATCTAGCCTGTCCGGGAGTGCGGTCCCCTGGGATGCTGCGTCCTGACAGGCTCATCATGCGAGGAGGGACATTATGACGAGAAACCCGTTTGTAGCCATGGGGGTTGCCGTCATCGCGGCTCTGGCCCTGATGGGGCTGTTCCTCCGGCCGCAGGCAGCGGCGGCCGGAGGAGAGACCTTCACCGTCGACTCGGACGGAGACGATCCGGACAGCAACCCGGGCGATTGTGTCTGTGCCACCTCGGGCGGCAAGTGCACGCTCCGGGCGGCGATTCAGGAGGCCAACGCGTGCGCGGGCGGGCAGACGATCCGGTTCAGCAGCGCGCCGATGCTGATCTACCCGTCGAGCGCCCTCCCGCCGCTGACCGACGACCATACGATTATTGACGGCAGCGACCGGTGGCTCGCTGCCGGGTCGTACGAATACCCCGGGGTCAACCTGGAGGGAGATGGCAACCCGTTCCACGGCCTCCAGATCCAATGCTCCTATTGCGCGGTGTATGGCCTCATGGTCACTGGCTTCGGCTACCATGGCATCTACGTGAGTGGGGGGGCGCAATACAGTGAGATCGGCGGCAACGGCTCCCATCGGCGCAACGTGGTCTCAGTCAACGGCTGGAACGGCATCCGCATTGACGGCGCGACCACGACGAGCAACACGGTGGCGGGCAACTACGTGGGCACCAACCCGATCGGTACAGCCGACTCTTGGGGAGGGCTCTCCGATTGGGGCAACGGCTGGCACGGCATCAGCGTTTGGTACGGAAGCGGGAACCAGGTGAGCGACAACCTGGTCGGCGGCAACGGCTGGAGCGGCATCACGGCCGACAGCCTCGACGGCGTCCTCATCACGTCCAACCGCATCGGGGTGAGCGTGGACGACCAGCCATTGGGGAACACCTACTACGGCGTCCACATCGGCAACGGGGCGCAGGACGTCAGCGTCCTCTCCAACACCATCGCCTTCAACCAGCGGGGGATCTACGTCACCGGAAGCGGCTCCAGCGCCACGATCGAACACAATGCCATCTACAGCAACACCGCCACCGCGCTGAGCCCGCCGCAGGGAGGTGGCGTCCTCTTCACCAACGGAGGCCAGGGGATCATCCGGTACAACGACATCCTCAGCAACACAGCCCAGTCCGGCGGTGGGATCGCCGTCACCGGAAGCACGTCCTGGGCCTGGATCCTCTCCAACCGCATACAGGCCAATCGGGCCCTGGCGTCCGGCAGTTCGGCCTGTGGTGGCGGCATCTATGCCGAGGACTCAGATGTAGCGGTCCTCGACAACGATATCGTGGGCAACACGGTGGAGGATCAGGGGGGCGGTGGCGGCGTCTCCTTCCATTCGATGGACTGGGGGGTCATCAACGACAACGAGATCCGCGACAACCGCGTTCGGTCAAGCGTTAGCCACTTCGGGAGCGGCATCGAGATCCTGTGGGGAGGGGATCTCTACATCTCTGGCAACCGAGTAGTAATGAATCGAGAGGCGATTGGTGCGATCTACGTCGCCCAGCACTCTGCGGCCAGTGGGAGTGTGGAGATCGCGCGGAACTGGGTGGCCCAGAACAGTGGTGTGGCGGGCGGTGCGGTCTCCATCCTTGAGAGCGGCGGGGTTGAGGTGGAGAACAACGTCATCGCCCACAACTTCTATCCCTCCGGACTGATGGCTAGCAGCTCTAGCGAGTGGGTAACCAGCACCAACAACACAATCGTGAGTAACGGATGGGACGGCGTCTATTTATATGATGCGCACCTAGCGCTGTTCAACAACATTATCGCCTCCAACGGAGACTACGGGATCCGTCACGGGGGCGGTAGTATGGATCTACTGTACAATGGCAACAACGTGTGGGACAACGGAGACGGACCGACCAACATCTCAGGGGTTAACTTTTACATGGAGGAGGACCCTCAGTTTTTCGACGCGGCAGGTTATCAGTATGGTCTGCGCGCAGGCTCCCCCTGCATAGACGCAGCCATTGCCGCTCACGCCCCCTCGGACTCTTACAACGGGCTGTCCCGTCCGCAGGGGGGTGGGCCCGACATCGGGGCCTACGAGATGGCCCCGCCGGTCTACCTGCCCATGACGATGCGGGGCTTCTGAGGGGAGTCTGGTGGGAAACCGGGTCAGCATTCGCGCCGCCGTGAACAGGCGGGGCTGGGGGGGTGTCCCTGGGCCGCGCCGCCGTGAACAGGCGGCGCTGGGGAGGAGAAGAAACTCCGTGCCCTCTGTGTCTCTGTGGTGCTTGTAGGTTATTCCTCTTTCGAGAACTCGGCCTGCGCTGCCTGCCACTCCTCCGGCGTGTTGACGTTGCGGAAGGAGCGGAGGTCGGGATCGATTTGTCGCACCTCCTCCGGCGTCACGTGTCGGACCCGGACCCGGGGAAAGAAGGAGATGATGCGGCGCTGACCGGCGCGGATGGCGGCCTCGATAGGCTCTAGACAGGTGCGGCGGTAGGCTGCGTGCAGCGGCTCAACGTTTTCACCCTGCTTGAAGATCGCCGCGTCGAACCCTTCCACCCACTCGACGAAGGCTCGTAGTAGCCGGGGATTGAGAAAGGGCATATCGCACCCCACTACCAATGCCACCTCGTGAGAGGCGGCCTTTAGGCCGGCGTGCAACCCGGCCAACGCGCCGACGTCGGAGTAGCGGTCGGTAACCACAGAGAATCCGAGGTCGGCGTAACGGACGGTAGGCCCGGAGGCGATGATCACCTCCTGGCAGACGGAGGCCATCCGGTCGGCCACGATGGCGATGAGGGGCTTCCCCCCCAGTTCAAGGAGCGCCTTGTCCCGACCGACCCGGAGACTCCGCCCGCCCGCGAGCACGACCCCGGTGACCGGAAGCGGGTCCACGAATGAGGCACGAATGCACGAATACACGAATCACGAATCACGAATCACGAATCACGGGTCACGAATGCTACTCCTCCTGCAGGGGTTCGACGCGCACCGCGCAGACCTTGTACTCGGGGATCTTGGCGACGGGGTCGAGGGCGGAAATGGTGAGCAGGTTGATGTTCTGTTCGCCTGGAAAGTGGAAGTTGCCGAAGACGACCCCCGGTGGGACCCGGTCGGTGACCTGGGCTACGGCTCGTACCTCCCCCCGTCGGGAGGTCAACCTGACCGGCTGTCCATCCTCCACCCCTAGTCTTTCAGCGTCCTCCGGGTTGATTTCGACGAGGGTGGTGGGGTAGACTTCCAGCAGCCCCTTGGCACGCCGTGTCATCTCGCCGCCGTGCCAGTGGTAGAGGACGCGCCCGGTCGTGAGTACCAGAGGATACTCAGCGTCGGGCAGTTCGTGGGGTGGAGTATATTCCACCACGTGGAACTTACCCAATCCCCTCGCGAACTGCTCCCGGTGCAGAATCGGCGTACCCGGGTGGTCCGGTCCGCGAACGGGCCATTGAAGCCGTTCGCCTTGCTCCAAGCGCTGGTGGGAGATGCCGGCGTAGATAGGAGTCAGGGCTGCGATCTCGTCCATCACCTCGGCGGGCGAGATGTACTCCCATCCGGCGTAGGGAGCGGTGGTGTCGGGGACACGCTTGCCGCCGCTCGCGATGCGCTTGGCGAGATCGCAGATGATCTGCCAGTCGGGCCGCGACTCTCCGATGGGCGGAATGGCCTGGCGGACGAGTTGCACTCGCCGCTCGGTATTGGTAAAGGTGCCGTTCTTTTCGGCAAATGACGTCCCCGGCAGAAGCACGTCGGCAAAGGCGGCCGTCTCCGTGGCGAAGAGGTCCTCCAGGACCAGGAACTCGCAGGCATCCAGGCACTCGCAGACGTGGTTGCTGTCGGGGTCGCTCATCACCGGATTCTCGCCCAGGATGTAGAGGGCCTTGATGTGCCCCTCCCGTGCTCCGGCGATCATCTCGGTGACCGTTAGCCCCACCGTAGGCGACAACGGCACTCCCCAGGCTGTCTCGAACTTGGCCCGGGAAGCCTCGTCGGTCACCCGCTGGTAGCCGGGGTAGACGTTGACCAGACAGCCCATGTCGCAGGCCCCCTGGACGTTGTTCTGCCCACGCAGCGGGTTAGCTCCGCCGCCGGGCACGCCGATGTTGCCCAGGAGCATCTGTAGATTGGCGCAGGCCAGGACGTTCTGTACCCCGGTCGTGTGCTGAGTGATGCCCATAGCCCAGATGAGCGCCATCGGCTTGCTGGTCCCCATAATCTCGGCTGCCTTGTAAAGGTCGTCCACGGGAACCCCGGTGATCTCGCTCACCCGTTCCGGTGTATAGGATTGGATCGCTGCGGCGAATTGCTCGAACCCCTCGGTGCGTTCTTCGATGAAAGCCCGATCCTCCCACCCGTTAGCCAGGATGATGTGGGCCAGGCCGTTGAGCAGAGCCACATCGGTGCCAGGGTGGTGCTGGAGGTGGAGCACAGCGAAGTTGACCATATCGATACGGCGGGGATCGGCCACGATCACTTTCAGGCCACGCTGGCGTACAGCGCGCCGAAGCATGGTCCCAAAGACCGGATGCTGCTCCGTGGTGTTCGACCCGATGATGAAGACCGCAGCGGCGTGCTCGGCGATGTCGTCCATCGAGTTGGTCATTGCCCCCGACCCGAATGCGGCGACCAGACCGGTCACCGTGGCGGAGTGTCAAAGACGGGCGCAATGGTCTATGTTATTCGTTCCGATCACCTGCCGAGCCAGTTTCTGAAGCAGGTAGTTCTCCTCGTTGGTACACTTGGCCGACGAGAGAAAACCGATGGCGTCGGCTCCGTAGGTGTCGCGGATTTCCCGCAGTTTACGCGCCGTGATGTCCAGCGCCGTGTCCCAATCCACTTCTACCCATTCACCCCGACCGTCGGCGGGCCGCGGTGAGCCGTCCAGCAGATACCGGCGCACCCGTGGCTTGGTCAGCCGGTCGGGATGATGGACGAAGTCGTAACCATAACGGCCCTTGACGCACAGGGAGAGGCCGTTGACCGGCGCGTCACGGAAGGAGGTGACGCGGACGATGCGGTTGTCCCTCACGTTCAGTTCCAACTGGCATCCCACGCCGCAATAGGTGCAGGTCGTGCGGACCCGGGTCACCTGACTGAGCCGGCCTTGCCCGATGCTCATCTTGTCGTACAGAGCTCCCACCGGGCAGTAGGCCACGCACTGACCGCACGATTCGCAGCCGGCCTCGAGCAGTTGCTGAGCGGCACCGGCGATCAACCGGGTCTCGAACCCACGATAACCGAAGTTCCACACATCCCGGCACTGGATCTCGGCACAGGCGCGGACACACCGCCCGCACAGGATGCACTTCTCCAGGTCGATGGCGATGAAGGGATTGGGGTCCTCGTCAACATACGTATGGCGAGCCCCAGTATGGTCGGGCCACTCCACGCCGTAGTCGTAAACCAGGTCCTGCAGTTCGCACTCGCCGTTCACCTCGCAGGTCATACAATCGTTGGGGTGATCGGTGAGCAGCATTGTCAGGACGAACCTGCGGGCCTCGCGGGCCTCTGCGCTTTCTGTGTCGACCACCATTCCCTCGGCGACGGGCGTCGTGCAGGCAGTTTGGAGACCACGTGCCCCCTCTACGGAGACCACGCACATGCGGCACGCCCCTACGTTGGTCAGATCGGGATGGTGGCACAGAGTCGGGATCTTGATCCCGGCGAGCCGGGCTGCTTCCAAGATGGTCGTCCCTTCTGGAACTGTGACTCGACGTCCGTTGATCGTCAGTGAGACACCCATTGTTTTTCCCCCCACACTACTCTACCGTAACGGCGTCAAACTTGCAGACCTCATAGCATATCCCACACCGGTCGCATATACTTGGGTCGATAGTGTGCGGCTTCTTCTTTTCTCCGCTGATCGCCCCTGTGGGACAGTTGCGTGCGCACGCTGTGCAGCCGGTGCACTTTGTCGCGTCGATCCTGTAACGGATCAGGGCTCGACACCTCTTGGCCGGGCATCGATGTTCTTTAATATGAGCCAGGTACTCGTCCTCAAAGTGGCGTAGCGTAGAGATCACTGGCGAGGGGGCCAACTGACCCAGGCCGCAGAGGGCAGCCCGCCTCATCCCCTCGGCCAGCCATCGGATCTCATCCAGATCTTCGATTCGTCCCTGACCGGCAGTGATTCGCTCGAGCACCTCCAACATCCGGGTGCTTCCGATCCGGCAGGGAGGGCATTTGCCGCAACTCTCGTCGCGGACGAATTCGGCGAAGTACTTGGCGAACTCGACCATGCACGTCGTCTCGTCGGCGACGATCATGCCTCCCGAGCCCATCACCGCACCGACAGCCTTCAACGAGTCGAAGTCCACCGGTGTGTCCAGGTGCTTGGCCGGTAGGCAGCCCCCCAGCGGTCCTCCGGTCTGTACCGCCTTGAACACTTTGCCGGCGAGAATCCCGCCGCCGACGTCGTAGATGATCTCGCGCAGCGTGATGCCCATCGGCACCTCGATCAAGCCGGTGTGTTTGACCATGCCGGTGAGGGCGAAGACGGCGGTGCCCGGGCTGCCTTCTGTTCCGAAACTTCTGAACCAGTCCGCGCCCAGCCGCAGGATGCGGGGCACGTAGGCGTAACTCTTGACGTTGTTGACGTTGGTGGGCTGTCCCCACAGGCCGGAGACGGCGGGGTAGGGGGGGCGCGGCCAAGGTTGTCCGCGCTCGCCCTGGATCGACGCCATCAGTGCCGTCTCCTCGCCGCAGACAAAGGCCCCAGCGCCTTCCTTGATGGTGATGTCGAAGTCGAACCCGGAGCCCAGAATGTCCTTGCCCAGCACTCCCAGTTCCCTTGCCTGTTCCAGGGCGATCTTGAGTCGCCGGATGGCCAGTGGGTACTCGGCCCGGCAGTAAATGAACCCCTCCTCCGCCCCAATGGCGTAGGCGGCGATGATCATCCCCTCGATCACCGAGTGAGGATCGCCTTCCAGCACGGACCGATCCATAAATGCTCCCGGATCCCCTTCGTCGGCGTTGCAGACGATGTACTTGGGCCATTTCTGGGTCTGGCGGGCGAATCGCCACTTGAGGCCGGTGGGGAACCCGGCCCCGCCGCGCCCTCGCAATCCGGAAGCCAGGACCTCTTCGATGACATCCTCTGGTGTCATCTCTGAGAGTACCCGTTCCAACGCCACGTAGCCATCCAGCGCGAGATAATCGTCGATGGATTCTGGATCGATCAGGCCGCAGTTGCTGAGCACGATCCGGAGTTGTTTTTGATGGAAGGGCAGCCTTGTCCCCTGCTCCGGATCGACAAAACTCAACGAGCGCAGTGCGTTTCCGTTTCGCTCGATAAGGATCGGTACCGTGTGACCAACCACCGTGGCGTGTTCGAGAGGCTTCTGTTCGAAATGGGCGGCAAAGATCTCGGGGATGGTCTCCGCCGTCGCGTGCCCATAGTTCACCCGTGGCTGTCCCCTGGCCTGGAGTTCGACCATCGGCTCGTAAGAGCACATGCCCACGCATCCGACCTGCTTACGGACGGCGGTCAGGCCCCGTCGCTCCAGTTCTTCCTCTATCGCCGCCCAGGTGTCCTGGGCGCCGGCTGCCAGGCCGCAGGTGCCCATCCCCACCGTGATGTAGAGGTCCGCTTCGGTTTGCTCCTGCCAAAGGGCTCTGGCCCGCTCTCGCCGTTCATCCAGTCTCCGAATTGCTCCCATCGGACTTGCCTCCGTTTTTACGACGCTGCTATCCGCTTCTTGATCGTGCGGATGAACCGATCCTTGCGGACCCGTCCCATCACTTGGCCATCCAGAACAGCCACCGGGGCCAATGCGCACGATCCGAGGCAATAGACCACCTCTACAGTCAGTTCGCCGTCTTCCGTCGTCCCCCCGGGTTCGACATGGAACTCGCGCCGCACGGCGTCAATAAGGCTTGGTGTTCCCTTCACGTGGCAGGCTGTCCCATCGCACATCTGCAACACGTGTCTTCCCCGTCGCTCCAGATAGAACTGGGAATAAAAGGTCGCCACCCCGTAGACTTTGCTCAGGGGAATGCGCAACCTGTCCGCGATCAGTTTGAGCACTTGGGGGGGCAGATAACCGTAGATCCCTTGGGCCTTTTGGAGAATGGGTATCAAGGCTCCTTTCTGGGCCCCATACTCCTCGAAGACCGGTGTCATCAGAGAGAGGTCAATGTCGTGATGGCTCATATCTTGTCCTCCTGCGCATATCAGGTTTTGGATCGCTCGCCTGTGGCCTGGCGGTTTCACTCGCTTGGGAAGACGGTCTTCTGCGGAGGGCCGTGTCCCTTCGGCTTTTATCTTACGTTGAAATCGGCGGGGAGGCAAATGGGAGTCGCCGTAGCCGCTGGGGAGTCGGTCGGTTGCCTGCGCTATCTCTGGTCTCTGCTGGAGGGCCAGGTATCTGGGGTAGAAGAGACGTCCCCGCGTCCGGTCTCGCAACCAATTATGATAGTCGATTTGGACAGGGGCTCAAGTGTCGGTAAACACATAGAGGGGGTGACAAAGTTCGTGAGTTCCGCCTCCCTGCGATTTTCTGCCCCTTTTGTCCCCTGGTCCGGTGTGGTATAATAGTGGCGGATGGGTGAGAGGAGTGGAATAAAATGATGAGAATGGATCGGTTCACCGAGCGGGCGCAGGACGCGGCCCAGCGGGCCGTCGAGATCATGTCCCGCTATGGACACACCCAGGTGGACATCGAACACATCCTGCTGGCCCTTCTGGAGCAACCAGACGGGGTGGTCCCCCAGATCCTGGAGTTTCTGGGGGTGGATGTGGACCTGATCAGCAGCAGAGTGGACGAGACGTTGCGGCGTAGCCCGAAGGTGGGTATCTACGGTCGCGGCAGTCTGGGACAGGTCTTCATCACCCCGCGGGTCAAGCGAGTGTTGGATCAGGCTAACAGCGAGGCCAATCGGCTCAACGACGATTACATCTCCACCGAGCACATCTTCCTCGCTATCGCCACCGAGCGGGGCACCGAGGTGGCGCGAATCCTGGCCGAGGCCGGGGTCACCCGGCGGCGGATCATGGAGGCCATCCAGGCCATCCGCGGCGGTCAGCGGGTGACCGACCGGCGGGCTGAGTCCCGCTATCGGACCCTTGAGAAGTACAGCCGCGACCTGACCCAGATGGCGCGGGAGGGGAAACTGGACCCGGTCATCGGGCGGGACGCGGAGATCATGCGGGTGATCCAGATCCTGGTCCGTCGCACCAAGAACAACCCGGTCCTCATCGGGGAGCCGGGCGTGGGCAAGACGGCCATCGTCGAGGGGCTGGCCCAGAAGATCGTCGCCGACGATGTGCCGGAGATCCTCAAAGGACGGCGGGTGGTCCAGTTGGACCTGGCGGCGATGGTCGCCGGGACCCGGTTCCGGGGTGAGTTCGAGGAGCGGCTGAAGGCAGCCATTGAGGAGGTCCAGCGGGCCCAGGGCGAGATCATCCTCTTCATCGACGAGTTGCACACGGTGGTCGGTGCCGGGGCGGCCTCCGGGGCGTTGGACGCCTCCAGTATGATGAAGCCTGCACTGGCCCGCGGCGAACTGCAGTGCATCGGTGCGACCACGCTGGACGAGTACCGCCAGTACATCGAGAAGGACGGCGCGCTGGAGCGGCGGTTCGCCCCGGTCTATGTGGAGGAGCCGACCGTAGAGGAGACCATCGAGATGTTGCGGGGCCTCCGCGACCGGTACGAGGCCCACCACCGCATCCACATCTCCGACGAAGCGCTGATCGCCGCGGCCCGGCTCTCCCATCGCTACGTCACCGACCGGCGGCTACCGGACAAGGCGATCGATCTGATCGACGAGGCGGCGGCCAAGTTGCGCGTTGCCCTGTACACACTGCCGCCGGAGTTGAAGGAGATAGAGCGGGAGATCGCCCGGCTTCGGATGGAGGAGGAGGCGGCCAGCACGCAACAGGACTACGAGCGGGCGGCCCAACTGAAAACCCAGCGGCTCCGCCTGGAGCAGGAGTTCCAGAGGAAGCGGGAGCAGTGGCAGCAGGAACACCAGTTGGATGAGACAGTTCGAGAGGAGGACATCGCCGAGGTCGTGGCCTCTTGGACCGGCATCCCGGTCGCTCAGATGATGGAAACGGAGGCGGAGAAACTCCTGCGTATGGAGGATGCGCTGCACGAGCGGATCGTTGGGCAGGACGAAGCGATCAAGGCGGTCGCCGATGCGATCCGGCGCAGTCGTTCCGGCCTCAAAGATCCCCGCCGACCGATCGGCAGTTTCATCTTCTTGGGCTCCTCGGGGGTCGGTAAGACCGAGTTGGCGAAGGCCCTGGCGTGGTTTCTGTTCGATGACGAGGATGCTTTGCTGCGCATCGACATGAGCGAGTACCACGAGCGGCACACCGTCTCCCGCCTCTTCGGCGCGCCACCGGGCTACATCGGCTACGAAGAAGGCGGTCAGTTGACCGAGGCGGTCCGCCGCCGCCCCTACAGGGTGATCCTCTTCGACGAGATCGAGAAGGCCCATCCGGAGGTGTTGCACTCGCTCCTGCAGATCCTCGACGACGGTCGGCTCACCGACGGGCAGGGGCGCACCGTGGACTTCCGCAACACGGTGATCATCATGACCTCCAACGTCGGCACCGAGTTTGCCAACAAGGGAGGCTCGCTGGGCTTCCTGCGGGCTGGGGAGTCGGACCACGAGGAGGACGAGGATCGACGCCGCATCGAGAAAGCCCTCAAAGAGGTGTTCCGACCGGAGTTCATCAACCGGGTGGATGAGATCATCATCTTCAACCGGCTGACGCTGGAGCACGTGGAGCAGATCGTGGACCTGCAAATGCGGGAGATCGCGGAGCGGTTGGCGGATCAGGGGTTGCAGGTGGAACTGACCGACGCGGCGCGGAAGTGGCTGGCCCGGGAGGGGTATGATCCCCAGTTTGGCGCCCGCCCGCTCCGACGGGCCCTCCAGCGACATGTGGAGAGTCCACTCAGCATCCGCCTCCTCCGCGGCGACTTCCGCAGCGGCGACCGCGTACTGGTGGACGTGGGGGATGAGGGGCTGGTCTTCCAGCGGATGGAGCCGCTTGAGGCGGACCACGCCCTCGACGTATCGGAGTCCACCCTCCAGTCCAAGTAATAAGATTTCCACCACAGGGGCGCAGAGGAGACCTCTTGAACTTTAAGATCGCTGTGTCCTCTGAGCCTCTGTGGTTTTTTTATGGTACCGGGAAGAAGTGGACCCCCACCGTCCCGGGGCCGGAGTGGACGGCCAGGGCCGGGGCGAGGGGGGAGATCAGGACCTCTCCACACTCGAAGTAGCGGAGGACCCGATCTCGCAGCTCCTCCAGCCGGTCCATCGCCGCCACGTGGGTGAAGGCCACCTTGATTTTCGCTCCCTCTCCCACGCGCTGGACCATCAGGTCGATGATCTTCCTGTAGGCTTTGGGGAGGCTGCGGGCGGTGCCCAGGGCCACGATGATCCCGTCTTCCATACCGATGATCGGCTTGATGTTGAGCAGCGATCCCACCAGGTGCTGGGCCCGACCGATGCGGCCACCCATATAGAGATAGCGGAGCGTATCGGCGGTCTGGATCATCACCGCTTTGCGAGCGACCTCTTTGGCCCGTTCCACCACTTCCTTCAGGCCCTTGCCGGAGAGCGCGGCCCGTGCCGCCTCGATGGCTGCCCATCCCTGAGCCATTGCTACCTGCAGCGTGTCGATCACCTCCACCCGAACGTCCGGCAGTTGTTCTCGCAGCATCTCCACCGCCGCCCGACAGGATTGGTATCCTCCGCTCCCTTTGGAGGTCATCGTTAGGGCCACGATCTCCTTCGTTCTCTCCGCCAGGCGTTTCAACCCCTTCAGGTAGTCCCCAGGGCTTGGGTTCGAAGTGGTGGGAAGGCGGTCGGTCGTCTCCAGGTACCTGGCGAATTCATCCGGCTTCGCGTCCACCGAATCCCGCAGCGTCTCCAGCCCCCGATGGATGTAGTACGGCACCAACTCGATCCCCAACGCATCGACCACTTCCTCGGGGATGCTGGCCGTCGTGTCCGTCAACACGCCCACCATCGCCTCAACCTCCTCCTACCTTGCTTCCCTGCTTCCTCACTTCCTCCAGAAACTCCCTTACCACTTGTCCCACTTCCTCCGGCCGTTCCATCGGGACCAGATGGCCGGCTCCAGAGATGATGGCGAAACGGGCGTGGCGGAGTCGGCGTTTCATCGCCGCCAGGCTCGAAGGCAGAAAGGTCTGAGAAAGTTCACCACGGACGACCAGGGTGGGGATACGTAGTTTGGGGATGAATTTCCAGACGTCGGTGGGGACGGTGGCGTAGATGCGGGCCTCCCATTCTGGGGGGTAGGCCAGTTCGACCTGTCCGTCGGGCCGCTCCCGGGTGACCGCCTCCACGTAGGCCCAGAGGCTCTCGTCCGACCAGCGGGCGAAGTGGGGTTTGGCGCGGTACCGTTCGAAGCAGGCCTGGCGGCTGGGCCACACCCGGCGGCGGCGGAGGGCCTGATGGATCATCCCCTTGCGGGGGTTGATCCCCACTCGCCGCAGCCAACGGAAGACGATGGAGAGGGCGGGGGGCAGGATGACCGGGTCGATGAGGACGACGGCGCGGAAGAGGTCGGACCGGCGGACGGCGGCCCACAGCGTTGCCACGCCGCCCATCGAGTGGCCGATCCCGAAGATACCCCGTACTCCCAGCCTGTCCAGCCCCTGGATCAGATCGTCGGCCATCAGGTGCCAGTCGCGCATCTCCTCGGGGCGGCTCCCCGGCCACAGCGGTCGTGCGGGCAGACCAACGACGTGGAACCGGTCGGTGAGCGAGCGCACAAAGGGGCGATACGTCCCCGGCGGGAAGCCGTTGGCGTGGGCCAGGTGCACCAGCGGCCCCGTCCCCCCGAAATCGTACACGGCCAACGGCCCCTGTTTCCTTGCTTCCTTGCTTCCTGCTTCTTGCATCTTGCCTCTTGCCTGTTTTACCGCAATAGATGTCGATTCCCCACCCTTACCCGCACCAACCCGGCCTCGCGGGCTGCCGCCTCCGCCTCCTCCGCGTGGCGGCGGGAGGTGAACCCCAGGTCGTGGAAATAGAATTGGGGGGCGAAAGCCAGGAGGGAGTACGGGATGCGGGGATCGAACTGGGCGATGAAGCGGGCGATGCGGCCCACCTCCTCGGGGTCTACGTAGCCGGGCACCAGCAGCGTGCTGGCGACCACCAGGGGCGGGTCCGGCCGCTCAGCGAAGCGGGCCGCTGCGCGGGCGAAGTTCTCCAGCGTCTGCCTGTTGCTGGCCCCGGTCAGGGCGCGGTGGAGGCCGTCGTCGAGGGCCTTGAGGTCGAACTTGACGATCCCGCCGGTCCGCAGCGCCAGGTCCACCGCCCGGTCCATCAACCGGGGGTGCGCGCTGCCGTTGGTCTCCCAACAGACGACCACTCCCCGTTCGGCCAGGAGGTGGCTGGTCGCCAGGGCGTGGGCCATCTGGCTGGCCGGATCGCCGCCGAAGTAGCAGACGCAGTAAGTCCGTTCGTTCGCCACGTCCGCCAACTGGCGAGCGGTCATCTTCTCGGCGCGGCGGGGATCCACCTCCCGGAAGTGCCAGTTCTGGCAGAAGAGACAGTCGAAGGTGCAGGCGGCGTAGAAGACGGCCAGGTTGTGCTTGCCCCGCTGGTGGTGACCGGGGCAGACCCAGTCGGCGACGCAGTTGGTGGGAAGGGGGTCGCGGTACCAGTGGAGCAACCCCCGGTCCGGCGGCCCGGCCAGGTGGTGGAGTTTCCCCCCTCGGACCTCCCGCAGGCCGCAGAACCCCCGTTGGCCTTCTCCGATGACGCAGTCCTGCACGCACAACCCGCAGCGTCGCCCGTCGGCGTCGCGGGGAGGGCGGGGTGGGAGGTCGAAGGGGCGACGCGCGGCGGCGTGGGCGGCCGCTGCCATCGGCATCGCCTCTTCGGGGCGGCGGCGGATACAATCCAGGCAGACGCCGAGGTGGGAGGCCACCGGGCGGTCGGCGGCCCCGCAGAGCGAACAGATGGCCCAACCGGGAAGATTTGCCTGATCCACGATTCCATTGTAACATCTCCGGGAAAAGAGGACAAGATTCGAGGGGATGGCTTGACAAACCTCTGAAACGGACTTATACTGTCGTCAGACGTCCGACGTCCGAACATCTTATCACGGGGTTGGTGATGTATCTGACCCAATTGGATCGCCGCCCGCTGTACGTGCAGGTCCACGACCGCTTGCTGGCCTTCATCCAGGAGTCAGGGATGGAGCCTGGCGAGCGGCTCCCCTCTGAGTCTACCCTGGCCGATCAACTGGGCGTCTCCCGCGCGACCCTCCGCGAGGCGCTCCGCCTGCTCGAAGAAGAAGGCGTCATCGTCCGTCGCCACGGCGTGGGCACCTTCGTCGCTGCCAATCGGCACCTGGAGAGCGGGTTGGAGCGGTTGGAGAGTGTGTTGGCTTTGGCTGGCCGCCAGGGGATGGAGACGCGGATGGAGGACCTGGAGGTGCGGATCGTTCGGGCGGACCGGTCGGTGGCAGAACGGTTAGGGACGGACCCCGGGGTCTCCCTTACATACGTGAGCCGGACCATCCTGGTGGAGGACCAGCCGGTCGCATACCTGGAGGATCTCGTCCTCACGGATTGGTTGTCTCCCGATCATCTGAACGCCGAGTTCAGCGGCTCCGTTCTCGACCTTCTCCGGGGGCTGTACCCACAGCGGGTTCAAGAAGCGCTGGCGGAGATCACTGCCGTGCGTGCGGGCCGCTCGCTGGCTCGGCGGCTCGGTGTGAGCCCCGGTGCGGCGTTGCTCCTCTTGGAGGAGACCCTTTTCGACACCACCGGTGCGCCGGTCGGGTTTTCCCGCAACTATTTCGTGCCCGAGCGGTTCCGCTTCCACGTGGTCAGGCGGTGATGCAGTTTGCGACCTGCGACTTGGCAGCCCTGTGACCTACGGGTTCGGTGGTTGAGACGCTGGGGCGTTGGGTGTCAAACGTCAGGCGTCAAACGTCAGACGTCAAACGTTAAATTTCTAGGAGGTGTTCGATGAAGACTGAGTCTTTCCGTGGACGTGATTTCATCACGTTGTTGGACTGGACGAAGGAAGAGGTCGAGACCATCTTGGACGTGGCGCTCGATCTGAAGCGGCGGTTCGCGCTGGGTGAGCCGCACGACCACATCCTGCGGGCCAAGACCCTCTTTATGATTTTCTACAACCAGAGTCTGCGGACCCGCAACTCGTTTGAGGCGGGGATGACCCAGTTGGGCGGGCATGCCCACTACCTGGATCCTTCCAAGATCTACACCCCGGCTCTCCCGGGTAAAGAGGTCGCCTACTCCACCGAGCGCGTCTCCGACGTGGCGCGGGTCCTCTCCCGGATGGGCCACGCCATCGCCATCCGCTGCTACGGTGATCCGGTGGATTGGGTGTACGGCGCGGCCAATGAGATGATCCGCAACTTCGCCTATTGGGCCGACATCCCGGTGCTGAACATGGAGGACGACAAGTACCATCCCTTCCAGGCCCTGGCCGACATCCTCACCGTCTACGAGAAGTTCGGCACCTTCAAGGGGGTCAAGTTCGTCATGTCCTGGGCCTACTCACCCAGCGTCCACAAGCCGCGGGCGGTACCCCAGTCTGCCATCATCGCTGCCACGATGATGGGGATGGACGTGGTGCTGGCCCGGCCGCCGGAGATGGCCCTCGACCCCGAGGTCATCGCCGCGTGCAAGAAGTACGCTCAGGAGACCGGCGGCTCCTTCGCGATCTCCGAGGACTTCGAGGAGGCGGCGAAGGGCGCGCACGTCCTATACCCCAAGGCCTGGGCTCCGGTTCAGATGTTCAAGCCGCCGGTGGGTGAGGACAATCCGGAACTGGCGCAGGAGATCTTCGATCGGTATAAGGACTGGAAGGCGACGCCGGAGTACATGGCCCTGGCCGAGCCTAACGCCATCTACATGCACTGCCTGCCGGCCGACCGCGGCTGGGAGGTCGACGACGCGGTCATCGACAACACCGACCCCGAGTCCGGTTGGCGCTCCGTCGTCTACGACGAGGCGGAGAATCGGCTCCACGTGCAGAAGGCGGTGATGAGCCTGGTGATGCGATAGTCGTCCCGGGTTCTACGTTCGAAGTTTGAAGAACGTGGAACTTCGAACCTAGAAAGGAGCCTGGCGATGGATCTCTACGGACGCGACTTGATCTGCACGCAAGAGTGGTCCTTCGACGAGTTGATGGCGGTGCTGGACCTGGCGGCGAAGATGAAGCGGGACCGGTTCTCCGACCGCTGGGCGAGCGTCCTCAAGAACAAGACGTTCATTATGTTCTTCTACAACCCCTCGGTGCGGACCCGGCTTTCCTTCGAGGCGGCGGCCACGGAGTTGGGCGGGCACGCCCAGTTTATGACCCCCTCCGCGGGTCGCTTCAAGACGGAGAAGAAGGCCGGGGAGACCATTGAGGACGCGGCCAGGGTGATGGCCCGCTACGCCGCCGGAATCGGCATCCGCATCCTGGAGGACAAGGTCCCTTACTACGGCGCGGGCGACGAGATGCTGCGGGAGTTCGCCAAGTGGGCGGATGTCCCCATCATCAACATGGCCGACGACAAATTCCACCCCTGCCAGGGTTTGGCCGACATTATGGGGTGGGCCGAGTGGTACGGCGAGGGGCCGGGCCGGCCGGACTACGAGGCCCTGCGCGGCAAGAAGTTCGTCCTTACCTGGGCCACCGGTGCCCTGGCCCGCTCCTGGTGTTCGGTCCAGGAGGCCCTGCTGATCGCCTCCCGCTTCGGGATGCACGTCACGCTGGCCTATCCGGAGGGGTACGACCTGGACCCGAAGGTCATCGAGTGGACCAAGCAGAACTGCGCCGAGCACGGGACCGAGTTCGAGGTGGTCCACGACCCCAACGAGGGGTACGAGGGGGCCCACATCGTCTACGCCCGCAACTGGATGAGCCCCAACGCCTACCGGGACGGCGTGTTCCATAAGGAGGAGGAGATCCAGAAGGCGCTTCAGTACCCCGGCTGGACCCTCACCGCCGAGAAGATGGCCCGGACGGACAACGCGATCTTCACCCACCCGATGCCGGTGGACCGGGGGAACGAGGTGACGGACGAGGTGGCCTCCGGCCCGCGCTCGGCCATCTACGACATCGCCGAGAACCGGCTGCACGTGCAGAAGGCGATTATGGCGCTGACGATGGGGAATCTGTAAAGTGGGACAGGGGGACAGGGAGGTCAGTCTCCCTGTCTCCCCTGTCACCTTGTCTCAAATCAAACGAGGAAGGGGGAAATGGCAGAGAAGAAACTGGCAGTCATTGCGATCGGGGGGAACTCTCTGATCAAAGACAAGACCAAGGTCACCGTGCAGGATCAGTACCAGGCGGCGAAGGAGACCTGTTACCACATCGCTGAGATGATCGAGCAGGGTTGGGACGTTGCCATCGGCCACGGGAACGGCCCGCAGGTCGGCTTCATCCTGCGCCGGTCGGAGATCGCCGCCAAGGTGGCCGGGATGCACGAGGTTCCACTGGACTTCTGTGGGGCCGATACCCAGGGGGCCATCGGCTACACGCTCCAGCAGAACCTCTACAACGAGTTCAAGCGGCGGGGGTTGAAGAAGAAGGCCGCCACGGTGGTCACCCAGGTGTTGGTGGACCGAAACGACCCGGCCTTTCAGAACCCCACCAAGCCCATCGGCTCCTTTATGACCGAGGAGGAGGCCCGCAAGCGGGCGGAGGAGGACGGGTGGGTCGTGGTGGAGGACGCGGGGCGTGGCTGGCGCCGGGTGGTGCCTTCTCCGATCCCCCAGGAGATCATCGAACTGGACGCGGTGAAGCGGCTTCTGGACGCGGGGATCATCACCATCACCGTCGGCGGCGGCGGCATCCCGGTGGTCCGCAACGAGGACGGCTCCCTGGAGGGCGTGGCAGCGGTCATCGACAAGGACTACGCTTCCTCCCTCCTGGCCCGCTCCATCGGTGCCGATCTCTTCCTCATCTCCACCGCTGTCGAGAAGGTCTATCTCAACTTCGGCAAACCGGACCAGAAGCCCATCGACAAGATGACCGTCTCTGAGGCGAAGAAGTATATGGAGGAAGGCCACTTCGCCAAGGGGAGCATGCTGCCCAAGATCCAGGCCATCATCTGGTTCCTAGAGGCTGGTGGCAAGCAGGCCATTATCACCAACCCGGAGAACATCGCCCGGGCGTTGGCTGGAGAGACGGGTACGCTCATTGTGCCGGATTAGCCGTTTCCAACGATCCAGGTTGGTATGAAAGGAGGTGATGCTGGCGAGAGGCCTTGCGGAGACGGAGGTGCTGGTTCGGCAGTGTTCCTGCACTCGAAGGATCTGGCTAGTGCACTGACCCGATCCACAAACTAAGGAGGAGTAAAGATGAGGAAGCGAATCGGTATCCTTCTGGCTCTGGTAGTCGTGTTGAGCCTGGTGCTGGCTGCGTGCAAGCAGGCTGCGCCGGAGACGGAGGTGCCCACGGAGGCCCCCACGGAGGCTCCCACGGAGGAGATGCCTGCTGAGGAGCCGCTCAAGGTCGCCTTCATCTACATTGGCCAGCCGGGCGACCTGGGCTGGACCTACGAGCATGACCGGGGCCGGAAGATGCTGGAGGAGGAACTGGGCGATCAGGTGGAGACCATCGTCGTGATGGACGTGCCCGAGGGCCCCGACGCCGAGAAGGCGATCCGCGACGTGGTCCAGCAGGGGGCCAAGGTGGTCTTCGCCACCAGTTTCGGCTATATGGACCCGATGCTGACCGTCGCCCAGGAGTTCCCCGACGTCTACTTTGAGCACTGCTCCGGCTACAAGACCGCCGACAACATGGCGACCTACTTCGGCCGGATGTATCAGCCTCGGTATCTCTCCGGCCTGGTGGCGGGCAGCATGACCGAGGCCAACTTCATCGGCTACGTCGCCGCCCATCCCATCCCCGAGGTCATCCGGGGGATCAACGCCTTCACCCTGGGCGTGCGCCAGGTCAACCCCGACGCTGAGGTCCACGTGGTCTGGACCAACACTTGGTATGACCCGGTGAAGGAGCGGGAGGCGGCGGAGGCGTTGCTGGACGAGGGAGCCGACATCATCGCCCAGCACCAGGACACCACCGAGCCACAGAAGGCCGCCCAGGAGCGGGGCAAGCTGAGCATCGGCTACGACTCCGACATGCGCCAGTTCGTCGGCGACACGGTGCTCACCAGCCCTGTCTGGAACTGGGGGGTCTACTACGTTAAGACCGTCCAGGATGTCCTCAACGGGACCTGGGTGACCCACCAGTACTGGGGCGGCATGGCCGACGGAGTGGTGGCCTTGGCTGAACTCAGCCCGATGGTACCGGACGACGTGAAGCAGTTGGTCGACCAGGAGGAGGAGAAGATCCTCTCCGGCGAGTGGGACGTCTTCTGCGGCCCCATCTACGACCAGAACGGCGAGCTCAAGGTGCCCGAAGGGGAATGCATGAGCGACGCCGACATGCTCAGCATGGACTGGTTCGTCCAGGGGGTCGTAGGGACGATCCCAACCCAGTAGTTCCCTTTGTGCGCGAAGGCTCCCCTCCTCGGAGGGACGCCCCTCCGAGGAGGGGAGCCGCCTGAAGTGCGGTGGTTCCTGCCAGCGGGAGTACGAGCGGGTAACCTCCAACCTGCACAAGCGATCATCGCGAGGATCGTCGACGCGGCCAACTCGTTCAACGGTCTAGGAGCTGCCCGACGGGCGTCGCAATTGTATTAAGAGGAGGAGCCTCGACGATGGGTATCGAATCCCCCCCCAGCCCGGCGGTCCAGATGCGGGGGATCACCAAACGGTTCCCCGGCGTGCTGGCGAACGACCACGTGGACCTGGAGGTCTACCCCGGTGAGGTGATGGCCCTCCTGGGGGAGAACGGCGCCGGAAAGAGCACTCTGATGAACGTCCTCTCCGGCCTCTACCGACCCGATGAGGGCGAGATCCTCATCCACGGTTGGCCGGTCCATCTCCATTCCCCCCGTGATGCCATCGCCCACGGCATCGGAATGGTCCACCAGCACTTTATGCTGGTGGAGACCCTCACGGTGGCGGAGAACGTCATCCTAGGGTTAGACACGGTGGGATGGGTGCCACGGATGGAGGAGGTCCATCGGCAGATCGAGGCCCTCTCCGAGCAGTATGGACTCCGGGTAGACCCCACTGCCTATATCTGGCAACTCTCCGTGGGCGAGCAGCAGCGGGTGGAGATCCTGAAACTCCTATACCGGGGAGCCGACATCCTGATCCTGGACGAGCCGACGGCGGTCCTGACTCCTCAGGAGTCGGCGGACCTCTCCAGGACCCTTCGTCGGATGGCTGATGAGGGCAAGGCGGTCATTTTCATCACCCACAAACTGGACGAGGTGATGGCTTTTGCCGACCGGGTGACGGTGTTGCGGGCCGGCAAGGTGGTCGCCACGCTTCGCACCGCCGAGACGAACAAGGTCGAACTGGCCCGGCTGATGGTCGGGCGGGAGGTCCTCTTCCGACTGGAGAAGCGGACCTGCCAGCCGGGTGAGGTCGCGTTGGAGGTGAAGGACCTCCAGGCGTTGAACGACAAGGGGTTGCCCGCGTTGCGTGGGGTCTCGTTCCAGATCTGCGCCGGGGAAATTCTGGGGATTGCCGGGGTGGCGGGGAACGGGCAGCGGGAGTTGGCGGAGGTCATCACCGGCCTGCGCCGCGCCACCGGTGGCTCCGTTCGGGTCTATGGGCGGGACATCACCAATCGCTCCCCCCGGGAGATCATCGAGGCCGGCATCAGTCACATCCCCGGCGACCGGGTGGGCGTGGGGCTTGTGCCCAACCTCCCGATCTCCGACAACCTGGCGATGAAGGCATACCGCCATCCTCCGCTGGCGCGGGGGCCGCTCCTGGACCGGAGCGCGATGCGGGACTTTGCCCGGCGGCTGGTGGAGGCTTTCCGTATCGCGACCCCCAGTCCCCAGACCCCTGCTCGTCTCCTCTCCGGCGGCAACCAACAGCGGGTGGTACTGGCCCGGGAGATCACCGCCAGCAAAGGCATCCTCGTCGCCGTCTATCCCACCCGCGGGCTGGACGTGGGGGCTACGGAGGCGGTGCGCAAGGCGCTGCTAGAGGAGCGGGATAAAGGAGCAGCGATCCTCCTCATTTCGGAGGATCTGGACGAGTTGATGCAGCTCTCCGATCGGATCGCCGTGCTCTACGAAGGGCAGGTCATGGGCGTCGTCGTGCCGGAGGAGACCACGCCGGAAGCCATCGGCCTGATGATGGCCGGACAACGGGCAGAGGAGTAAAGTGTCATGACCATCGTCTTCGAAAAGCGATTGACCCGATCCCGGCGGGCCATGTTCCTCGTACCCGTTCTCTCCCTCGTCCTGGCCCTTGTCTTTGGCGCAATGATTCTGCTGGTCTTTAGGGTTAATCCGCTGGAAGCGTACCGAGTGATGGTACAGGGTTCGCTGGGCAGCGGTTACGCCCTTTCCGAGACGCTGGTGAAGGCGATCCCTCTGATGCTGACCGGGTTGGGGGTCGCCATCGCTTTCCGAATGCTCTTCTGGAACATCGGTGCGGAGGGGCAGTTGGCGATGGGAGGGATCGCTGCTGCCTACATCGCTCTCTTCTGGGCCGATCGGCTGCCCGGCCCGCTGGTTCTCCCGACCATGTTCGTCGCTGGAGTGCTGGCGGGGGCCGTCTGGGGGCTTATCCCAGCGTTCCTGCGGGCCGCCCTCGGGGTCAACGAGATCCTCACTACGTTGATGATGAACTACATCGCCATCCTGTTGGTGGAGTATCTCTATCTGGGCCCGTGGCGCGATCCGCAAGGGTATGGTTTCCCCGGTACGGCGCAGTTCCCACAGGTGGCCTGGCTGCCCAGGCTGACGGGGCGGGTCCACGTGGGGTTGATCTTTGCGTTGGTGGCGGCAGTGCTGGTGTGGTTCGTCCTCAACCGCACCCGGTGGGGGTACGAGATCCAGGTGATCGGTGAGAATCCTCGCGCTGCCCGGTATAGCGGGATCAATATCGGGTTCAACATCCTGTTGGTGATGCTCCTTTCCGGCGGGCTTTCCGGATTGGCGGGGATGGCCGAGGTGGCCGGGATCTCCCGCCGACTTTACCAGGGCCTCACCGTGGGATACGGCTACACCGCCATCATCGTCGCCTGGCTGGCCAACTTGAATCCATGGGGCATCCTCCTCGTCGCCTTCCTGATGGGTGCGCTGTTGGTGGGTGGTGACCAACTCCAGGTCGCCCTGGGCCTTCCCGCCGCCGTCGCCCTTGTGCTCCAGGGCGCCATCCTTTTCTTCGTCCTGGGCGGCTCCATCTTCGTCAACTATCGGGTCCGAATCATCAGAGGTCACAAGGAAGCGAAGGAAGCCTGAACCCTAAACCTTGCATCTTGCATCCTGCGTCGTTGGAGGCATTATGGAGGACCTCATCACCTCGATCTTAACGATAACCATTCGGGCGGGGACCTCGCTCCTCTATGCGACCCTCGGGGAGATCTACACCGAGCGGTCGGGTGTGCTGAACCTGGGGGTGGAGGGGACGATGATGGTGGGGGCGGCCACCGCCTTCGCCGTCGCTTACCATTCGGACAACATCTGGTTGGGATTGCTAGCCGCGCTGCTCGTCGGCGGCCTGATGGCGCTGATCCACGCCTTTCTCACCATCTCCCTCCGGGCCGACCAGGTGGTCAGCGGTCTGGCGATCACGCTGTTTGGGACCGGTCTGGCCAGTTTCATGGGCCAGCGGCTCGGCCCTGGCGGTACCACGATGGTCGGGCTTCAGGGGCCTGCCTTTCAGCGGATCCCGCTGCCGGTGTTGGGCGATCTTCCTGTGGTCGGCCCTTCCGTTTTCACGCAAGACGTGCTGACCTACTTTCTCTACCTGCTGGTCCCGGTTCTCTGGTTCTATCTCTATAAGACCCGCTTCGGCCTCCATCTGCGGGCGGTGGGAGAGAATCCCCAGGCAGCCGACGTGATGGGGGTCAACGTGACCACCACCCGCTATGCCTACACCATCTTCGGTGGCGTTCTGATGGGGATGGCAGGCGCACACCTTTCTCTGGGATACCTCAAGGGATGGGCGGACAACATCACCGGCGGACGGGGATGGATCGCCATCGCGCTGGTGATCTTCGCGATGTGGGATCCGATCCGGGCGGTGATCGGTGCGGTCCTTTTCGGCGGCATCAACGCCCTCCAGTTCAGGATGCAGGCGGCCGGGACGACGATTCCTGCCTCCTTCCTGAATATGACCCCCTATTTCTTCACCATTCTGGTCCTGGTGATGATCACCTGGTGGGAGGTGGTGCGCAAGCGGGTTGGGGCTCCAGCAGCGCTTGGGATCCCCTATGTGCGGGAGGAGAAACGATGACGCTCGAATACGTCGTGGGCCTTCGCTGCACCATCTGCGGCGCGGAGTACGGGGTGAACGAGGTGGAGTACGTCTGCCCCAAACACGGCGACGAGGGGATCCTGGACGTCATGTACGACTATGACGCGATCCGCCGCGACTTTCCCCTGGAGCAACTGCTTGCCAGCGAGGAACGGTCCATCTGGCGGTACCTGCCGCTGCTGCCGGTCGATCCGGAGGTGGCCCGTCGGCTGGCAGAGGGGACGGTGCTGGGAAGCGTGGGATGGACTCCTCTCTACCCGGCCCCCCGACTGGCGGAGCGGCTGAGGCTGAAGCACCTCTGGGTGAAGGACGACAGTCGCCAACCGACGGCCTCCTTCAAAGACCGGGCCTCGGCGGTCGCCGTGGTGAAGACGCGGGAGCGGAAGGCTGCGGTGGTGACCACTGCCAGCACTGGCAACGCGGCGGCCGCTTTGGCGGGCCTGTGCGCGGCTGTGGGACAGCCCAACGTTATCTTCGTGCCCCGCACGGCCCCCCAGGCCAAGGTGGCCCAGTTGCTGGCCTACGGAGCTACCGTCCTCCTGGTGGACGGGACATACGATCAGGCGTTCGACCTCTGCCTGGAGGCAGCGCGGGCCTTCGGCTGGTACAACCGGAACACTGCCTACAACCCCTATATGTCCGAAGGCAAGAAGACCGCCGCCTATGAGGTCTGCGAGCAGTTGGGGGGGGCTGTAGGGGCGGATATCCGTCCGCCCCTACAGGCCCCCGACGTCATCCTGGTCCCCGTCGGCGATGGGTGCATCATCGGTGGTGTTCACAAGGGGCTGCGGGACCTGATGGCACTGGGCTGGATCGATCGGATGCCTCGCATCATCGGCGTGCAGGCGGAGGGGTCTTCTCCGTTGGTAGATGCCTGGGAGCGGGGGCTGGAGGGGTGGGAGATGGAGCCGGTGGAGGCTCACTCCGTCGCCGACAGCATCGTGGCGGGGTTGCCGCGCGACCGGATCAAGGCGCTGCGGGCGGTTCGGGAGACCGGCGGAGCCTTCGTCCGTGTGTCCGACGAAGAGATCCTGTCCGCCATTCCCGCCCTGGCCCAGGGGGTCGGGGTCTTCGCCGAGCCGGCCGCCGCTGCTGCCTACGCGGGTCTCGTCCGCGCGGTGGAGCAGGGCTTCGTCGGTCCCGACGACCGCGTCGTCGTCCTCGCCACCGGCTCCGGCCTCAAAGACGTCGCCAGTGTGATGAAGGCGGTCGGTCAGGCCCGCGTCGTCGCGCCCGACTTGAAGGATGTGCAGCGGCTGGTGGAATCGGGCCTCCTGCCGTAGCCCTGCGGCGACGTGGTGTGCGTGGTCGAGGGGTGTGGCGGCTGTTGGCAGGACCGATCGCGGCGTGGCTGTTGTGGGTGACGTTCAAGCAACACGGGAGGTATCACCGTGAAAGTGTTGATCTCTGTGGATATGGAAGGCGTCGCTGGCGTGGTGGCGATGTCCCACGTGCTGTCGGACAAGAAAGAGTACCAGCGCTTCCGTAAGTTGATGACCGCCGAGACCAACGCAGCCGTTGAGGGCGCGCTGGCGGGCGGAGCGACCCAGGTCGTCGTCAACGACAGCCACGGCGGGATGGCGAACATCCTGATCGAGGACCTGCATCCGGCTGCTGAGTTGATCTCCGGTAGCCCTAAGCCGCTGGGGATGATGGAGGGGATGGATGCCGGGGTGGGTCGGGTCTTCTTCGTGGGCTACCATGCCGCCTCCGGCACCAGCGCGGCGGTGATGGAGCATACCTGGAGCGGCCGGGTGGTGGGGGAGGTGGCCCTCAACGGTCGGGCGGTCGGCGAGGTGGGGTTCAACGCGGCCCTGGCGGGCTCCTTCGGCGCGCCTGTCGTGCTCGTCACCGGCGATCGGGCGGTCGCCGAGGAGGCGCGAGCGTTGCTGGGAGAGATCGAGACCGTAGTGGTCAAGGAGGGGGTGAGCCGGTACGCGGCGCGGTGTGTTCACCCCAGCGTAGCTCAGGAGCGCATCCGTCAGGCGGCGGAGCGGGCGATGCGGCTGGAGGTTCAGCCTTTCGTCGTGCCGCCGCCGATCACCCTGCGGATCGGCTTTCGACGGGCGGTCCACGCCGATATGGCCGCGATGTTGCCAGGGAGCCGTCGGTTGGATGGGTTCACGGTCGAGTGGACGGGGGAGGATATGCCTACCGTCTATCGAGCGCTGCAGGCGATGACAGCGCTAGCGTGGATGATGGAAAGGTAGGGGAACCACGGAGACACAGAGGGCACAGAGGAAGTTTTTTGGTGAGCCCTCTGTGTTCTGTGTGTCTCTGCGGTGAAATCGATGGACTAAGGAGATGAGAACGATGATTGATCTGAGTGTCTATGAGGAGCAGTTGGAACGGACGGTGCAGCGGGCGCGGGAGCGAGGGATTATCATCCCCACTTTCGCGCAGATGAGGGACCCCTCGCTGGTCCCTGATGAAGTGAAGGCCCGTTTGAAGGACATCGGGCTGTGGGATGTGGATCCGTTGAACCTCTTCCGGATCACCTGGAAGAATGAGCCGGTCCCCTCAGGCGGAGGCTTCGATGGGGTCAACTACATCGAACTGCCGCCGTCGCTCACGGGGGTCCCGGCCCGCATCATCGCCCTGGTCGGTAAGTGGTTCCCGACCGGGTCGCACAAGGTGGGGGCCACGTTTGGGTGCCTGGTGCCCCGATTGGTCACCGGTCAGTTCGATCCCACCTATCATAAGGCGGTTTGGCCTTCCACCGGCAACTTTTGCCGGGGTGGGGCCTACAACGCGACGTTGCTGGCGTGCGATTCTATCGCTATTCTGCCGGAAGAGATGAGCCGGGAGCGGTTCGAGTGGCTTGCCCGCTTCGCCGGTGAGGTGATCGCCACGCCGGGGTGCGAGAGCAACGTCAAGGAGATCTTCGATAAGACCTGGGAACTGCGGGAGACGCGGGAGGATGTGTTCATCTTCAACCAGTTCGAAGAGTTCGGCAATCACCTCTGGCACTATTACGTGACCGGTCACGCGATGGAGGAGGTCCTGGAGCAGGAGTTGGGACCGCGTGACACTTATCAAGGTGTTGTGTTGACCACCGGCTCGGCGGGCACCATCGGCTGCGGTGACTATCTCAAGGAGGTCTTCCCCACCAGCAAGGTGGCCGCCAGCGAGGCGCTCCAGTGTCCCACGCTGATCCTCAACGGCTTCGGAGGCCATCGCATCGAGGGGATCGGCGATAAGCACGTCCCCTGGATCCACAACGTCAAGAACACCGACATGGTGATGGCCATCGACGATGAGGCGTGCATGAGCCTGGTTCGGCTGTTCAACGAGCCGGCCGGCCGGGCCTACCTGGTGAAGCAGGGGGTGCCGGAGGATCTGGTGGAGAAACTGGACCTGCTGGGCATCTCTAGCATTGCCAACGTCCTTTCCGCCATCAAGTTCGCCAAGTGGTACGAACTGGGCGAGCACGACGTGGTCCTCACCGTCTTCACCGACTCGATGGAGCTGTACCAGAGCCGGTTGCAGGAACTGCGGGAGGAGCGGGGTGAGTACACCGAACTGGATGCGGCGGCCGATTACCACCGCTACCTGCTGGGTTGTACCACGGACTACGTGCTGGAACTGGGTTATTGGGACCGCCGCCGCATTCACAACCTTAAGTACTTCACCTGGGTCGAACAGCAGGGGAAGACCTACGAGGAGATCCAGGCTCAGTGGTACGATCGGGATTACTGGGACCGGATCCACCGGCAGGTGGAGGAGATCGACGCGCTGATCGAAGCGTTCAACGAACGGACCGGCCTGTTGAAGTCGCTGTAGCGGCGAGGACCCTACGCGCGCGACTTAGAGGAGGTGGGTGCGACGCACCTTGAGGGCGCGTCGCACCTAATATTGCCGGGGGTCTGTAGCGGTTTGGTCGGAGAGATGGGACAGCGAATCCTGAATGAACTAACGAATTGGAGTTGCAGACACAATTACCGGTCGCCTGTTTGCCTGGTCCGGCAAAAGAGAGTATTATAAGAGACAGGAGAGCGGGAGGAAGAGTCGACAACCCCCGTTGCTCCTGGTTCATCGACCCGTTTTTGTTTATCATCACTGGCATGCGGGTAAGGAGAGATGCCACGACCCACGTATTCCATCGTTGCACCGGCCTACAATGAGGAAGAGACCCTGCCCGAGTTTTACCGTCACGTGCGGGAGGTGATGGACGGGCTGGGAGAGCCCTGGGAATTGATCCTGGTCAACGACGGCAGTACGGATAACACGGGCGAGGTGATGCGACAGTTACACGAGCAGGATCCACGGGTCCGTATCGTCGAGTTCGCCCGTAACTTCGGCCACCAGATCGCCATCACCGCTGGGATGGACCACGCCAGTGGGGATGCGGTGGTCACGATCGATTGCGATCTGCAGGACCCGCCGGAGGTGATCCCCGATCTGATCGAGCGGTGGAAGGAGGGGTATCAGGTCGTCTACGGAGTGCGGGCGGAGCGGGAAGGGGAGACGTGGTTCAAACTGTTCACGGCGCGGCTCTTCTACCGGCTCATCGCTGCCCTGACCGACGTGGAGATCCCGATGGAGGCGGGGGACTTCCGCCTGTTGGACCGGCAGGTGGTGGAGGAACTGCGTCGGATGCGGGAGCGCCGGCGCTTCATCCGGGGGATGACCGCGTGGGTGGGTTATCGGCAGATCGGCGTTCCCTACGTCCGCCACCCCCGTTTCGCCGGGGAGACCAAGTATCCCTTCCGCAAGATGTTCCGGCTGGCGCTGGACGCCATTACCGGCTTTTCGGATTTTCCGTTGAGGCTGGCCTGGCTGTGTGGCGCGGTGATGCTGGGGCTGGGGTTGCTTCTGGGGATCGTCCTGCTGGGGCTGCGGCTCGCGGGGACGAGCCCTCTGGCCGGGCAGGGTTTGATGCTCACTGTGGCGCTCCTGCTGGCCGGTGTGCAACTGATCTTCGTGGGTATCCTCGGGGAGTACCTGGCCCGCATTTACGACGAGGTCCGCGGCCGCCCTCTCTACACCGTCCACCGGCGGATCGGCTTCGACGAGGAAATGTGACATATGGCTCGTTGTCAGCGTTTTGTCAGCCTCCCGTCGGCCTGGTTTCACCACAGCGGAGCGGTCATAGGGTATAATTGAATTGATCTGGAAGGCGAGAGGAACGATGCGAAGGAAAGCACTTTTTCTCACACTATTCCTGGTGTTCCTGCTGGCTGCCCCGGCCATAGCCCAGAGCAAGACCTTCTACTGGGAGCGGCTGGACGTCGAGATAGCCGTTGCGTCCGATGGGACCTTTATCGTCCAGGAGACCCAGGTGATCGAGTTCACCTCGGGTACCTTTACCTATGGCTACCGGTCGATTCCTGCCGACCGGTTGACCGCCATCACCGATGTGGAGGTCTGGGAGGATGGCGTTCCCTGTGAGGTGGAGGTTGAGGAGAGCAGCGGCGAGTACCGGATCAAATGGTACATGCCCGAGCCGCGCAGCAATTCCCGCCACACCTACGTGTTGCGCTATGTGGTCCACGGAGGCCTCCGATACTATGACGAGGGAGATCAACTGTGGTGGAAGGCCGTCTTCCCCGATCGCTCTTTCCCTGTCTACAACTCGACGGTGACGGTCCACCTGCCGGAGGGTGCGGTCGCAGAGAAGGCAGCGGCCTACTTCACCGACGCGGAGGTCACCGGCATCGGCACGCGGACGGTCACCTTCACCGCGCAAGAGACCATCGACCCAGGCCAGGAACTGGAGGTCCGGGTTCAGTTTCCCCACGGCGTGGTCGCTGGCAGCCCGGCGGCCTGGCAACGGGCCGAGGACATGAGGCCGGTGATCAACTTGGTGATGGGGGCCTTGGGAGCGGTGTTGTTGATCGGCGGGCCGCTTGCACTGCTCCTGCTGTGGTACGTGCGGGGGCGAGACCCCCATGTAGAACTGCCTACCGACTATCTGACGGAGCCGCCGTCGGATGCGCCTCCCGCTGTGGCGGGTACGTTGGTGGACGAGAAGGCGGATATGCGGGACATTCTGGCCACCATCGTGGACCTGGCGCGACGCGGTTATCTGGAGATCGAGGAGGTGCGGTCGCGGGGCTTCTTTGGGACGAACTATGATTTTATCTTTCGGGCGACGGGGAAGCCGACCAACGATCTCACGTCCTACGAGCGATACCTCCTGCGCCGGCTGGTAGGGCGGCGCGGTGAGCGGCGGATGTCCCAGTTGCGTAACCGGTTCTACACCGCCATCCCCAAACTTCAGGAAAGGCTCTACAATGAGGTGGTTCGACGAGGGTATTTCCGTGCCCGCCCCGACAAAGTTCGTAAGATCTACAGCGGCGTCGGTATCGCGGTGTTTGTTGCCCTTTTCTCCTGTGGGATGTTCTTCGCGGCAGCCCTATCCGACTTCACCGATGCGGCGATCTGCCCGATGGTCGGCCTGGGGGCAACGGCCGTCGCGATGATCATCGTCGGTCGATATATGCCGGTGAAGACGCGCAAGGGTGCGGAGGAGGCGGCGCGGTGGCGGGCCTTCAAGCGGTATCTGGAGCAGATCGAGATGTATACTGATCTGAAGGAGGCGACCGACCAGTTCGAGAAGTACCTCCCCTACGCTATTGCCTTTGGGGTGGAGCGGGGTTGGCTGCGCAAGTTCAGCCGGATCGAGACCGTGCCGATGCCCACGTGGTATATCCCGTTCCCGATCTACGGCGGTCGCCCGGTTTGGGGAACCGTTGGAGGTGGTAAGTCGGGGTTGGCGTCGCCCGCGCCGTCTGGAGCAACGGTCCCGTCGCTGGATGGAATGAGTCAGGGGCTGGGTGCCGGTCTCGATGCTTTGTCCCAGGGGCTGGGGCAGATGCTGGATTCTGCTGCCAACACCCTCGCCAGCCGACCGGGCGGGTCAGGCGGTGGCGGGTTCAGCGGTGGCGGCGGTGGCGGCGGTGGCGGCGGAGGTGGTGGTGGCGGTGGTTTTGGATAAACGTGCCTGCAGGTGGATGGGGCGGAGGGTCCGATGCGTATCTTGAGGCAGAGACGACGGGGTATTCGCTTCGCATTTGGCTGGTTGTCTGTCCTTGTATTCGTCGTGCCCCTCTTCCTGCCTCAGGCCGTCAGCGCCGAGACCAAGACGCTGGTCTGGGAGCGGCTGGACGTGGACATCACGGTTCAGCCGGATGGTACCTTTGTCGTCAGGGAAACCCAGGTGATTTGGTTTGTCTCGGGCACTTTCACCCACGGCTATCGGTCTATCCCCACCGACCGCTTGAGTCGTATTACCGATGTGCAGGTCTGGGAGGACGGTCAGCCGTGTAGAGTGGAAGTGGATGAGAGCGGGGACGAGTTTGAGATCCGCTGGGATCTGTTGGAGCCCCGGCAAGAGTCGGAACACACTTACGTTGTGCAGTACGTAGTCCACGGCGGTTTGCGCTATTGCCAGGGCGGCGATCAGTTGTGGTGGAAGGCGGTCTTTCCGGCACGGCTTTTCCCGGTCATGGCATCGCGGGTGACGGTGCGCTTGCCGGACGGGGCGATCGCTCAGAAGGCGGCAGCGTACTTCACCGAGGCAACGGTTTCCGGTGTGGGTACGGATACGGTCGTCTTTGAGGCTGTGGAGGTGATTGACCCCGGGCAGGAATTCGAGGTGCGGGTCCAGTTCCCCCACGGGATCGTCGCTGGGAGACCGAGCGCTTGGCAGATCCAAGAGGACTACCGTCCCCTGTTCAATCTGATCGCTGGTGTAATCGGAGCGCTGCTCCTGATCAGCGGGCCGCTGGGGGTGTTGTTGCTCTGGTTCGTCCGGGGGCGTGATCCCCGCGTCGTTCTTCCCGCCGACTATCTGGACGAGCCGCCGTCGGATGCGCCCCCGGGGGTAGCCGGAACGCTGGTCGACGAGCAGGCCGACCTGCGGGACATCCTGGCCACCGTCGTCGATCTGGCCCGGCGGGGCTATATGATCATCGAGGAGACCTCCGGCGATTTCGTTTTCGAGCGCACGGGCAAGCCGGATGATGACCTGGCTCCGTTCGAAAAGCGAGTGCTGAAACTGTTGACTCCGTCCAAAGGGAAGAAAAAGAAACTTTCGCAACTGCGGAACCGTTTCTACAGATCCATCCCCAAGATCACCGAGGAACTGTACGACGAAATCGTGCGGCGTGGGTTCTTCCGGTCCCGTCCGGATCGCGTACGGAAGCGGTACACGCGGTTGGGGATCGCTTCCCTGGTCGCCTCCGCCGCCGTGGGCTGTCTGCTCGCTGTGTTCCTGGCGAAATACACCGACGCGGCGCTCTGCCCATCAGTGGGTCTGGTGGGGATGACGATCCCCCTCTTTGTCGTCGCCCGGTACATGCCGGTGAAGACGCGCAAGGGTGCAGAGGAGGCGGCGCGGTGGCGAGCCTTCAAACGGTATCTGCAGGAGATCGAACGGTATACCGATCTGAAGGAGGCGGTCGACCGGTTCGGCGACTACCTGCCTTACGCTGTCGCCTTCGGCATCGACCGTTCATGGATTCGCAAGTTCCAGCGCCTGGGGGATGAGCAGGCCCTCGTATACGTCCCGTGGTACATACCGGTTGGGGGCTGGGGACCGGTCGCAGACGTCGCCGGAGGGACCGGCGGGAGACCGTCGGGGAAGGCTGCGCCTGCTCAAGCACCGTCGCTGGACCGCTTGAGCAAGGGGCTGGGTGGAGGGTTGGACCGGATGGCGAAGGGGCTTGGCAGTATGCTGGATACGGCGGCCACCGTGTTCACCAGCCGCCCAGCACCCGCGCGGGCTTCGACCAGCAGCGGTCGGAGCAGCAGTTGGTCCAGTAGCAGTTGGAGCAGCAGCAGTTGGTCCGGTGGCGGATGGAGCGGCGGCGGGTTCAGCGGCGGTGGTGGTGG
>DUEL01000142.1 GCA_011192125.1 Thermoflexia bacterium | reverse complement strand
TCGCCATCGCCAGCGGATTCCCAGCCGAACGGACCGCGCTGGTCCCCATCCCCTTCGACCCGCCCGAGGTCCCTTCGCCGCAGCAGGTGGACGCCGTCCGCCAGCGGTACGGGCTGGGCCGGGACCCTTATCTTCTCTTCGTCGGTGACATCACATACAGCAAGGGGGTTTACGATCTCCTGGAAGCCTACTCACACTGGCGACCGGCTCACCCCGAGGTCCGGCTCGTCTTCGCTGGCGTCAACCGGGAGGGAAGGCAGTTTCTCCAACAGGTGCGGCAGACCGCCGGAGCCACGTTCCTGGGACACATCCCCCACCGGGACGTGCTGGCCCTGATGCGCGGCGCGGAAATCGTGGTTCTCCCATCCCGCTCTGAAGGTCTGCCTCGGGTGATCCTGGAGGCGGTGGCGATGTCCACCCGAGTCCTCTGCCCGCCCTCCATCCCGGAGTTCGGTCGTCACTTACCCGAGTTTGTACTGCCGGAGGTCAGCCCAGAGGCGATCGTCGAAACCCTGGAGGCCGTCTGGAACCACGAGGCCGTACCTTCCTATCCCCTCTCTGCCCACGAGGTGGACCGCGTGGTCGCCAGGCTCGCGGAAGTGTATCGGGAGGTAATGAGGGATGTGCGCCGCGGAACTCCATAGGGTTGAGGCGACCGGGAGCCGCGCTGGTGCTCTGGACTCCTTTGCGCTTCGTCGAATACCGCTTCGACCTAGCCACTGCCCAACGTCTTCCCACCTGTACGGCCTGCCCATCGGGAGGATCACCTTTACCGCTGCGTTCATTCGGCGGCTGATCGACGGGCTCGTCGTATGGTGAGACCACTTCCGGGAACAAGGGGCTATAGATCCAGCATGCGATACCTTCTAGACGCCCGCACTGCCACCGCCCATTTCCCCGGCATCGGTCGGTACGTGGCGAACCTGGCCCACGCGATGGTGCCGCTCCTCGATCCGAGCGAGCGGCTGATCCTGCTACGGGATCCCACTTCTGCTTCTCCCTGGGATTTAGATGCCCTGTCTGGGGAGCGAGTGGAGGTTGTGGACCTGCCCGTCTCTCCTTTCTCTCTTCGCCAGCAATGGTCGGTCCCCCGTCTCCTGGTCCGGGTGGAAGCAGATCTTTACCACAGCCCTTACTACTTGATGCCCTACCGGCCCGGCCTTCCCACTCTGCTTACGGTGTACGACCTGATACCTCTTCTCTTCCCACAGCACGTCTCGCTTCGGGCTCGGCTTCTCTTCCAGGGGACGATGTCCCTGGCCCTTCGGACGGCCACCGGAGTGGTAACCATCTCCGAAGTCAGCCGTCGTGATCTGATGCGGATTTATCGTCTCCCTCAGAGCCGAGTATCCGTAATACCTTTGGCGGCTGATCCCATCTTCTCCCCCCGCCCCCCGGCCGAGGTGTCCGCTCTCCGCCACAAATACGGCCTCCCGGACCAGTACATCCTCTACCTGGGGAGCAACAAGCCCCACAAGAACTTGGTCCGCCTGATCGAAGCCTGGGCCCTCGTGACGGAGCACGGGATACGGAACACGGAACACGGAGTGTGTACCACGTTGGTCGTCGCCGGTGCCTGGGACCCTCGCTACCCCGAACCCCGTCAGCGGGCCGAATCGCTGGGCCTGGGGAACGTCCGCTGGCTGGGGCCGGTGCCCGAATCGGACCTTCCCGCTCTCTACGCCGGCGCCACCGCCTTCGTCTTCCCCAGCCTCTACGAGGGGTTCGGCCTACCGGTGCTGGAGGCGATGGCCTGTGGGGTCCCCGTCCTCTGCTCGAACGTCTCCTCCCTCCCCGAAGTAGCGGGCGACGCCGCCGTCATCTTCGACCCCACCGACCCCGAAGCGATCGCCGATGCACTGCTCCGCGTGCTCGGCGACGCCGACCTGCGCGCGGATCTGAGGGACCGCGGGCTGCGCCGGGCACGGATGTTCTCCTGGGAGCAGAGTGCCCGGGCGACGCTTGCTCTTTATCGAAAAGTGAGGGCTGGATGAGGATTCTCCACGTTTATAAAGATTACTTCCCCGTCCTCGGCGGCATCGAGAACCACATCAAGGTCCTTGCCGAGGCTCACACTGCCACTGGTCACCAGGTTGTGGTGCTGGTCTGCGCGCCGGGACCCCGCACCCGGATCGAGGAGTTGAACGGCGTGCGGGTGATCAAGGCCGGTCGGTTGACCACCGTCGCTTCGATGCCCCTCAGCCTGAGCCAACCGCTCATCCTGGGCCGCCTCCAGGCCGACGTCGTCCATGTCCATTCCCCCTATCCCCTGGGCGAACTGGCGAACTGGCTGATGGGCCGCGCCCGCGCCACCGTCGTCACCCATCACTCGGACGTCGTCCGCCAGGCGAGGTGGCTCCGGCTCTACGGCCCCCTCCTCCGCCGGATCCTCTCCCGCACAGATCGGATCATCGCGACCAGCCCCCGGTACATCGATACCTCTCCCTGGCTCCGACCGGTCCGGGATCGATGCGTCGTGGTTCCTCTGGGGGTGGATCACCGCCGGTTCACGCCTCCGCCAGCCCCGTTCGACGGCCCCCCTACCATCCTGTTTGTAGGCCGACTGCGCTACTACAAGGGGGTGGACACACTCCTGCGGGCCCTGCGGGACCTGCCTGGCGTCCGTCTCAACATCGTCGGCGACGGGCCGATGCGGGGCCGATGGGAGGCGCTGGCGCTGAGTCTGGGCCTCGCTGAGCGGGTCCGCTTCCTCGGCGAGGTGGAGGACGACCGGCTCCCCCTCCTATACCATCAGGCCCATCTCTTCGTGCTCCCCGCCAACGCCCGCGCTGAGGCCTTCGGTACGGTGCTCCTGGAAGCGATGGCCTCGGGCCTCCCCTGCATCACTACCGAGGTGGGAACCGGTACCTCCTGGGTCGTCCAGGACGGGGTCACCGGGTTGGTGGTCCCGCCCGACGACCCTGCCGCCCTCGCCGAGGCGATCCGATCGCTCCTTTCCCGTCCCGACCTCCGCGTGGAGATGGGGCGGAGAGGCCGCGAGCGCGTGGAGGCGCGCTTTACGTTGGATCGGATGATCGGCGCGGTGGCCCGGGTCTACGAGGAGGTGCTGTCTCAGCGGGGAGGGTGAGTTCGAGTTTAGGCCCCCGTTGTCGTAAAAGGTTCCGGAGCCATCCCTTCCTCCCGTCGGCCCCCGAGCGGAGGACACCTTCTCGTAACCCTCCTGTAACCCACCCCGCTGAAGAACGTGCTACAGTAAAACTAGCGTGAGTTGTCCGCGTTGTGTGCTCTGTGTTTTGCCAGGGTTCTCAAGGAGGTGCGAGATGGGCAAAGGTTTTCGGGCGGGGCTCGCGATGACCCTGATGGTGCTGCTACTTCCTCTTTCCGGTGCGCCGGTTCAGGCTGACGGACCGAATACCTATACCTCAGTTATCATCACCGACATCACCTCTGGCGCGCCGGTCGTTGGCTCCACCTTTACGACCGACGTGATGGTCTCGGTGACCAACAACGCGACTCCTGAGGTGGGCGTGATGGGGGTCGAACTGTGGATCCCCTTCGACGCCACGGTCGTGGATGTGGACGACTACGACGACAACCCGGCCAACGGCACCCAGGTGGAGATCACCTACGGCTTTTTCGATGGCAGCCTGGTGATCGGGGCCAACGAGGTGTACTATTCCGCACCCTCCATCCCCCATCCGACCGAGTGTGATACTTATGCCTGCATCCATATCGCCGTCAGCCACACGGGGGGATCGGGTGGGGTCACGAACCGGACCGGAAAGGTGGCTACCATCACCTGGGCCGGGCTGGCGACCGGTCCCGCGGGCATCGGCGTGGCGCTGATCGGCACCGGTGATCCGCCGGGCACCGTCCTCTCCGACGTCAACGGTCAGCCCATCCCCATCAACAGCGTCTCCGTGCCCACGATCAACGTCATCGAGGCGGGGATCATCCAGGGGGTCGTCCAGCGGCAGGGCACGATGACCGACCATGCCAACGTCGATGTCGTCGCCCTCTCCATCGGCAACGGCGTCATCGCCTCCACCACCACCGGTGCCGACGGCTCCTTCAGCCTGCCGGTCCCGCTGGGCGGCACCTACACGGTCCAGGCCTCCTACAACGGCTATCTGGACACCCAGAAGTCCTCCGTGTACGTGGTCGGAGCGACCGTGGACATCGGGACCACGACCCTGTGGGGCGGGGACACGAACAACGACAATTGCGTCAACATCCTCGACATCGTCTCCATCATCGGCAAGTTCGGGATGAGCGGCCTGGCAGCCAGCGATCCGGAGGACATCAACGACGACGGCACCATCAACGTTCTAGATCTGACGTTGGCGGCGGGGAACTTCGGCCGCTGCGGCCCGACGACCTGGGCCCCATAGGCGGTCGGCCGTCCGTCGTGGAACGTCGAGGGGAGGGGGCGATGCGGGGCGTCCTCCTGTGGGGAGCGTTTGCCCTCTGGATGCTCTCCGGGCTCCTACCTGTGCCGTCCGGTGAGACCTCCGCGGCTGATCTTCGTCTCTCCCCCGCCCTCGTCACCGCGCGCTCCGGAGAGACGGTCCGGCTGGAGGTGTGGGTGGAGGGTGCGGGAAACCTGAACCGCGTGGAGTTCACCGCCACCTACCCGGCGGAGGTGCTGGAGCCGGTGGACGGTGACCTGGAGCGGGACGGGGTGCAGATGGAGGTCGGGCCGGTCTTCTCCGGAGGGTGCATCCCGGAGAACCGCGCCGAGGGAGGGACGCTTCGTTGGGTGGCCTGGCGCGCGCCGGAGGCAGGCCCCTTCAGCGGCGACGGGGTCGTGGCCGTCGTCACCTTCCGGGTGCGGGAAGGGGCCCCACCGGGCGTCTACCCGATCGTCTTCGACCCCGGTTCGGTCCGGCTGCTGGATCCCGAAGGGCGGCCGCTGGCGGTGGGAAGCGTGGAGGATGGGGCGGTGCGCGTGCCGCCGGTGACCACCGGCCTGCGGGGGTGGATCACCCGGGAGGGGACCACTTCCTACGGAGGGACGGCGGTCACGGTGCTGTTTTACCCTTCTGGCGATTCCTATCCGACCACCTGGGCGCGCGCCTGCACCGATGAGGGGGGGAACTTCTACCTGGCGGTGCCGGAGACCGAGGAGCCGCTCCCGTCCGGTTTTCCGCTTCCCGCCGGAGGGCCTCCCGCCGGGGCCTACGAGTGGGCCTATATCCGACTGGACTTTCCCAACTACGGGAGTGAGTGCTACTGGGAGCCGCTGGACGAGGAGGTGGTGGACATCGGTTGGCACATTCTGGAGGGCGGGGACGTGAACGGCGATGGGTGCATCAACATCTTCGACATCGTGCGCATCATCGCCGACTTCGGGGAGAGCGTCGCTGCGCCGTGCTTCGTCCCCTTCGCCCCCTGCCCCTCGGGCGAGGTGGGTGCGGTTGCACCGGCCTCCGACGTCAACGGCGACTGTCGGGTGAACATTTTCGACCTCACGATGGCGGCGGAGAACTTCGGCCTATGTACCAACTGCCCGTAGCGGAGGTCCCCCGTCCTTGCCGAGCCGTGGAGGACGCAGGAGCGAAGGGGAACTTCTGCCCTCTGCGTCCTCTGCGCCTCTGCGGTACAGTGCTCGGAGTGTTACTCTTCCTGCTCATCCCTCTGCACGCCGCTTTTGCGAAGGGCGGGACGGTCGTCCGGCTGGAGCCGGAGGCGCTCACCCTCCAGCCGGGAGAGACCGGAGAGGTGATCGTCCGGATCGAAGGCGTGACCGATCTGGCCGGGGCGGAGGTCCACCTGGAGTACGACGCCGACCTGCTGGAGGTGGTGGACGCCGACCCGGGGACGGAGGGCGTGCAGATCGGTCACGGCGGGTTTCTCGCGGCCGACTTCG
>DUEL01000141.1 GCA_011192125.1 Thermoflexia bacterium | reverse complement strand
GCCGACGGGCCTGCCGCTGTCCCATCCCGAACTGCCGCCTGAGGTCCGCCAAACCCAGGTAGCCGTCGTTCTCCTCCAGTGCCCAGCGGACGATAGCCCGCTCCTCGTCGGTCAGCCCGGCGGAAGGCGCAGCAGCCGCCAGCCGGTCCTTGTCCAGGTAGAACGCCTGGATAAGGCCCCACCGGTCGGTGACGGCCCGACCGGGTCTCCCCTTCGGGATCCGGTCCGCCCCCGCGCACCCGACCGCGCGGGCCGTTTGCGGACTCCGTACCCGGAAGCAGATCGCCGCCGCCACCTGGTCCCGTACCCGCCCCACCACCTCCTTGGTGAAGTCCTGCGCAGCGAAGATCAGGTGGACGCCGAACTTCCGCCCCCGCCAGGCCAGGCGGGCCGCAACGTCGGCCAGCCGGCCCTTCGCACCCGCGCCGCCGTCGGCCAGCACGGCGGAGTTGAACTCGTCCAGGATCACCACAATCCGAGGCAACGGTTCCCTCCCCTCCCGTGTTGCCAAGGCGTTGTACTCCTCCAGGCTCTCCGGGAACCCGGCGACCTGGCGGTACAACCGCGCCCGGTGGTCGCACTCTCCTAGTGCCCGCTCGACCGCCTCCCGGAAACCCCCGGGGTCGGTGGCGATGGGGACCAGCAGGGAGGGGTGGCCCTCCAGCATTGGGAAGGTGGCCCCGTCCAGGTCGCCGAGGATCAACGCCGTCCCTTCCGCGATGGCCTGGTAGGCCAGCAGGCGGAGAAGCGAGGACTTGCCACTCCCGGTCAGCCCCACCACCAGCAAGTGGCCCAGGCGAGGCCAGGAGGCGGAAACGACGTTGCCGGCTGCGGAGATCCCCAGCAGGACCTCCCCACGCCGGACACCGGGGAAGTCCACCCGCCGGGGAAGCCGGGGCGGTCGGGAGACCAGGACCGCGTACCGGAGGCCCGAGGTGTTGGAGACCACCACCGGCCGACCGCCGATGGCCGCGGATAGATGATGCAGGAGATCGGGTCGAGTGTACACCTCCAGCCGCTCGATCCGTTGCAGGTCGAGAACGCCGAAGAGCCAAATCCGGCCCCGGTAGGCCGTGATGAGCCATTCGGCGAAGAGGGGTCGCAGTCCCCTCCGCGCCATCACCCTCGGGATCCGCCGGGCGATGGCCTCCGCCTCCAGGAGTCGGGGCCTGGGGATCTGAACCCTTGCCTCACTCATTTCCCGCCTCCAGAACCTTCGGCTCGACCTCTTCGAGCCATGGCTTCACCTCCTCCGGCGGCACGACCCGAACCGCCGAGGATCGTTGAGGACTCGGGCCCAAGAGGGCTATGGGAACCCGCCGTCTCCTCCGTTTCTCCCCCGGCAATCCTCGCGTTGCGAGATCCACCGCTTGATCGCGGGCGGTGACCCCTTCCTGCTGCTCCGGCGGTGGAAGCAGGGGATTCCCCACGTCCAGGATCGGGTACAGGCTCCGGTCCGGGTCCACGACCTTCCAATCCGGCGAGATCAGGATCGGCGCAT
>DUEL01000140.1 GCA_011192125.1 Thermoflexia bacterium | reverse complement strand
ACGTAGGTCTCGCCGCTGTCGGTGCCGCCAGCCAGCACCGCGCCGATGATCAGATCGTCGGCGCCGTCACCGTCCAGGTCCCCGGCTCCAGAGGCCCTGCCCGCCTGATCGTCTATGTCGTCTCCCAATACCTTGATAGACACCAGGTTCGTGCTACTGAGGTAGATGGTGGAGGTGAGATCCGGCGCACCGTAAATCACGTAACTGGTTCCGGCGTTGGTCCGCGTGGTCACGTCTGCCAGCGGTGCACCCATAAGGAGGTCATCATACCCATCGCCGTTGAAGTCGCCGCTGGTGAGGGAGCGGGAAAGTCTGTCGTCCTGGGCCGCCCCGTAGATAGTCACATCGGCCGTCTCTGAGAGGTTCATCGTAGCGGAGAGAGAACCTCCGTAGATCACATACGCGGTGCCGGTCTCGCTGTTCGGCCAGTCCACATCGGCGCGATACGCGCCGATCAACAGGTCGTCGGTGCCGTCGCCGTTGAGGTCCCCACTGGCGACGTAGAAGCCGGCCTCGTCGCCGGCCCCAACCCCCCGGAGCAGGACGTCGGGGGCGGTCGTGCTCAGATCCAGCGTGCCAGAGAGGGTAGAACCCCCGTAAATCACATATACCTCACCAGCGTCGCTCCCCCACGTCTGGTCCGCCCGGTAGGCCCCGGCGATGATGTCCGCCGTCCCATCCCCGTCCACGTCGCCGCAGGCGACCGAGCGTCCCAGCCGGTCGCCCGGATCGTCGCCCAGGATCGTGAAGTCCGCCCCGCCGGAATCCAGTTGGATCGTCTTAGAGAGGCTCGTCCCACCGAAGATCACATAAACCGCGCCGGACCCGTCGACGCCCGCGCTTTGATCGTACTGGTATGCCCCCATGATCAGATCGGGGATCCCATCCCCGCTCACATCGCAACTGGCGAGGGAACGACCCAGGTGATCATACGAAGCGGCGCCATACACCGTGACGTCGGCCGTGTCGGTGTAGAGATCGACCGTCCCGGAGAGGGAGGAGGAACCAAAGAGGACGTAGACCGCCCCGTTACGGGTGTAGCCATCGACGCTGGCGTAGTCCGCCCCCATCAACAGATCGTCCACGCCGTCGCCGTTGATGTCGCCCGCGGCAACGAAACGGCCGAGAGCGTAGGTTACCCCCGGCCCGTAGACGGTCAGGTCCGCACTGGTGCTATCCAGGTCGACGGTGCCAGTCAGGCGGCCAGAAGTGCCCCAAAAGACGTAGGCCGCCCCAGCGTTCGTCCGGGTCGGCGTCATCGCGTCGAAACCGGAGGCGCCGATGATCAGGTCATCGAGACCATCGCCGTTGATGTCACCGGAGGCGACCTCACCCAGGTAGTCCAGGGCGTTGATCCCAACGACTCGCAGATCCTCTTCGCTACTACCCAGATCGATCACCGGACCACCCGCCTGGGCGACAGCGACCGCCAACAACAGGACGGCAAACACCGCCAATGAGCAAGCAACCGCTAACCTTTTCAAGACGATCCCCCTCTCACCTTGCAGGAAATGAAATATTTTCAGGAGACGTGGACGCTCCCGCATTTTATAACTTATCAAAGGAGGGTAAGACTGAAGGGACAAAAACCCTAAAACCCTCCTAAATTGACCAGGAACTGCGCCGCCTGGGAGGCTCCCCCATAGCCCGCTTGCTCCTCGGAAAGCCGCAAGGCCGCCGCGCGATAGCGCGGGTCGCCGAGGACCCGTCCCACTGCCTCCCGCAGACTATGGGCCGAGACGAAAAGGCGTCGACAGATCAGGGTCGAAAACGCTCCCGCGGCCCACCGGTGAGTCACCCGCTCCAGATGCTCATCCCAAGGGCCGAGCACCTCCGCCGCCCCGTTCTGTTGCAGACGCCGACCGTTGGCCTCCTGCTCGGCGTGGAAAGGGATGACCACGGAGGGGACCCCCGCGCGCACCGTCTCCATCATCGTCCCGTAGCCGCCGTGGAAGAGGACGAGGTCAGCGCGGGAGACCATCGCCGGGCCAGGGACCCACGGGAAGACCCGCACCGACCGCACCGTCCCTTTCCCCGTCGGCCGTCCGCCGGTGGAGACCACCACCTCCCATCCCGCCCCGGCGAACGCCTCCTCCCACAGGGGGAGAAGTTCCACCCCTCGAACCGACTCGGAGCCCCCGCCCACCGTGACGTAGATGAGAGGACGACGGTTCGGCCCGTCGTCCATCTCCGCGGGGATCCCCCCTCCACCCTCAGCCCGACGCACCAGCGGGCCGACGTAGCGGGTCCGTTCCGCGCCCGGGGGGAGGGGGTCGAGCGAGGGAATGCTGGGGACAAGCAGGAGATCCCCGTCCAGCAGGTCCTCGGCCCGGGAGATGGGCGGCAACCCCCACCGCTCCAACGCGGGGTTGAAGACCGGCCGGACGTCGGGGGGGTGGACCTCGGGGGGGATCTCCCGCCACCAGATGAGGCGTGGACCGGCCGGGTGGGCCGCCGAGCGGACGATCTGGACAACCGGCAGGCTCGCCAGCCGCCCCACGACGGAGGTCAACAGCCAGGCGTCACCCACGAGGAGATGGGGGTCGAACCGGCGGACCACCTCCAGTTCCCACTCGACCTCCCGGCGCACCCGCTCCGCGGTGTGAAACCCATCCCGCACCGCCTGATAGTTCAGGTCGCTGAAGAACAGGTAGGTGACACTCCCTTCCCGCCGCAGCGCCCGGAGGAGGCGGACGAACAGAGCGCGGCTCCGATCGAAGGGTGGACGGAAGACCGTCCACCCTTCGGACGCCACCCGCCGGGCGTGCGGACCACCGAGGACGAAGGCCGCCTCCCATCCTCGCTCCGCCATCGCGTCGGCCAGCGCGAGGCATCGGCCGATGTGGCCGAACCCGCCGCCCCGGTAACTTGGGAAGAAGAGGACACGCTTTTGCATACGTCAGACCCTTACTGACAGGACTTACGCAGTTAGCAGCTGAGCGGCAGCCACCTTGCCTCGCAACGGAGCGGGGGCAGGCAAGCCGCCGGTGATCAGTTGGCGTTGCAGGCGATCCTTGACCTCACCCAAGGTTTCTTT
>DUEL01000014.1 GCA_011192125.1 Thermoflexia bacterium | reverse complement strand
GAGGCGCGGGCCAACATCGCTCTGACCAAGTATTGGGGCAACGCCGACGATGACCTGCGTATCCCGGCAAACGAGTCGATCTCACTGACGCTGGACCGGACGCGGACGGTCACCACCGTCTCCTTCCGGGCTGACCTAAAGGCCGATGAAGTCGTGGTGGACGACCGGCCCCTCGCTGGCCCCGCGCTGGAGCGGGTGGTGCGCCACCTGGACCTGCTCCGCGGTCTGGCAGGGGTGACCTGGCGGGCGCGGGGGGGGAGGTCCAGCCCCAGCGCCCCCGCGCAGGCCACTGTCAGCGCGGCGAACCCGGAGGCGGAGGAGGCGATCCCCGCGCCGGTGGGGAAGTTGTTGTGGGAGACCACCCGTGCCCGCCAGGTCACCCCCGCCAGACCGCGGAGCAGGTCCAGGTGGCGCACCACCCGCTCCAGCGCGGGGCCGGCGAGGGGCCGGTCGTCCACCACGACCTCGTCGGCTTTCAGGTCGGCCTGGAAGGAGACGGTGGTGACCGTCCGCGTCCGGTCCAGCGTCATCGAGATCGACTCATTAGCCGGGATGCGCAGGTCATCGTCGGCGTTGCCCCAATACTTGGTCAGAGCGATGTTGGCCCGGGCCTCGGCCGTCGCTTCATACCTTTGCATCGGGGGCTCCAACCTGTCTGGAGGGATAGGATGACCAGAAAGGGGGGCGTTCCATCCGCCAGAGGCCGTAGAGGCCGGCGAGAGCCGTCAATCCTCCGACGGCGTACCCCTCGGGGATGGACGCTTGAGTGACGAAGACGGCGAGCATCCCCAGGATGAACGAGACCACGTAGAGAGTGAGCACGGCCTCCCGCTGGGTCATCCCCGCTGCGACCAGCCGGTGGGAGACGTGGTCTTTGCCGGGGTGGGTTAGCGGGTTCAATCCCCGCCGGAGACGGGAGATGATGACCAGCGTGGTGTCGAAGATGGGGAGCCCCATCACCAGCACCGGCACCATCCAGGTGACGAAGGTGACGTTCTCCGGGAAGCGGAGTTTGATCCCGATGGCGGCCAGGGTGAAGCCCAGGAAGAGGGAGCCGGAGTCGCCCATAAAGATGTTAGCCGGGTTCAGGTTGTAGAACAGGAAGCCAATGCAGGCCCCCAGCACGGCCACGGAGAGGGCCCCCACCAGGTACTGACCGCTGAAGGCGCACATCAGGGCGAAGTAGGCGGCGGCGATGGCGGCGACTCCCCCCGCCAGCCCGTCCATATTGTCCAACAGGTTGATCCCGTTGGTGATGTACCCCACCCAGAAGACAGTGGTGATCAGGTCTAGTACGGGCTGGTGAAAGGTGCCGACGCGGACACCGGTGGCCCACAGGAGCAGGGCGGCCAGGATCTGACCGACCATCTTGACGATGGGCCGCACGCCCCAGCGGTCGTCCACCAGGCCCAGGAAGGAGACCCCCGTAGCGCCGACGACGATGGAGCCGAACTGGGCGAATCGGTATCGTTCGCCCAGGACCACCGCTGCGATCAGGACCGCCACGTAGATGGCTGCCCCGCCCAACCGAGGAACGGGACGGGTGTGGATCTTACGCGCTGAGGGTTGGTCGATCATCCCCAGCCGGGGGGCCAGGTAGCGGGCCAGCGGCGTAGCGCCGATCGCCAGGACGAGGGCACCGGCGAAGACCAGGATGTACACCGTCACGGCGAGCCTCCCTCCGAAGGCGGTGGCTGTTGGATCTGGAGGATCAACTCCTCCACCAGCGACCGCTGATCTTCGGGTGCCATCTGGAGGGCGGTCTGGGCCTCCGCCAGCGCCTGATCCAGACGGCCCAGTTGGTAGTAGGCGATCGCCAACAGCCGATGGGTATCCCAGGCGTCCCGGGCATTGGGGGCCAGTTCCAGGGATTGGAGGAGTGCGTCCGCCGCCTCTGCGCTGCGGCCCAACTGGAGGTATACCCTCCCCAACGCGTTCCACACCCGCGGCTGGCGAGGTTTGATCTCCAGGGCGGTGCGGTACGCCTCAGCGGCTCCCTCCAGGTCCCCCTCACCGGCCCGCACATCGCCGACGATCAACCAGGTCTGCTCGAACTCGGAGTCCAGTTCCAGCGACCGGCTGATGCACCGCTGGTATCCCACTTTGTCCCCCATCCCATAGTAGTAGAGCGTGGCCCATTCGTTCCAGAGGATCGGGTTGTTGGGGCTGAGGGTCGTCGCCGTCTCGTAGTAGCGGGAAGCGAGGTTGAGTAGTGACTCCCGATGGTCTCTCCCTGCGGGCAACTCCGCCCAGCGGCGGTACATCCGGGCCAGGTTAGCACTGTGGTCGGTGTTGAGCGGCGCGATGGCCTGTGCCTGGAGCAGCACCCGCTCCGTCTCCTGCAGGGCCTGGGTTTGCTGGCTCACATCCTCCAGCGAGGAGGCGTACTCCAGCAGCGCCCGGCCCAGGTAGAGATAGTAGAAGTCCTCCTTCGGAGCCAGTTCGACGGCCCGCTGGTAGTGGGGGATGGACACCGCGAACTGCCTTTGTCGGTCCCACGGATCTCCCTGCTTGTACACGATGTCGGCCCGGATGGGCTGGAGGTTGAAAGCGGCGGCGAAGATGGGGACCACGAAGAGCACAATGGCGGCGACGAAGGCAGCGGTCCATTCCCCCCAGCCGATCTTCTCCAGCCGGTTCCCCAGCGAGGGGATGAGGTAGTAGAGCAACCCGCCCACGATTAGAGAGCCCGCGATTCCCAGGGCGGTAGCAAGAGCGAGATCCCCCGGCAGAGGAAAGGCCCCGCCGGAGACGCCGACGAGCCCGTAGGCGATCCAGGACAGAGCGGCGATCAGCAGGGCTAGAAGGCCGGCCGGCGTTGCCCATCGGCCTGCTCTTAGGTTGCCCCCCGCCAGCGCCAGCCCACCCAGCAGGATGGTGGCGAACAGGAAGGCGTAGTACACGCTCACTTGATCGGCTACGAACTCGGCGACCTGCATGACATCGTTGATATCCTGCACCACTCTGCCGACGATGTGGGCGTGGCGTCCGGCGAGCACGAGGCCGAAGATCAGCCACGCCGCCAGCGGAACGAGGAGCGCGATCAACGCTGCCGTCCAGGTCTCCCGCTTCGGCACCACCTTCAGCCGGACCATCTGGGCCACCGTCAGCAGCCCGATGGCGAGCCAGGTCATCCCGAACACCATCAGGATCCCTAGCGACGTACGCGGCGGCCGGCTGGCGGGGATGGCGATCACCGTGAGAGAGCGCCAGAACACCTGCAGCGGGTCCCTCAGCCGCTCGACGTTGTTCACGAAGTCGTAGGCCAGGGTGCCGAGGATCAGCGCCCCGACGGTCGCTGCGCCGAAGGTGGGCCAGAGCCACGACAGAGGGATGGGAGACCGCTGTATCGTCTGTGGTGCCTTGGCCCGACGTCGTCGTCGGCGACGGGAGCGGGGGATGGACTGGGGAGGAGGCGGCACCGTCGCTGCCTGCTCTTCCCTCTGCTCCGCGACCCGTTGGAGGCCCAGCAGCACGAACACCCCCGCCAGGGCCCAGAAGGTGGTGCGCGTGGAGGCGATGGCGATCCCGAAGTTGATCTCCACGAAATGAGCGACAAAGGTCGCCAGGAGCCCCATCAGCAGGATCGTGTGGGGGTGGGAAGGCGCGTCGGAGGGCGCGTCCGCGTAGCGGGAGAGGGCGTAGACCAGCAGGTACAGGAAGAGTCCACCGACCATCCCGATGGGGATCGCCAGGCAGAAGAAGTGGGGGCCGATGGTGGGGAGGACGATCGCCAGGGCCAGAAGGGCCCCTCCGACCAGGAGGCCGAAGAAGAGCCTGCGCCGCCAGTCGGTGGGGAGAAGGCCCAGCCAGCGGAGCCCGAAATAGAAGAGGCTCCCAAACAGCCAGATGTAAGCGACGAATCCCAACAGACCCGTGATGATCAGCGAGTCCAGGGTCTCGTTGTGAGATCGATCCGGCGAGGCGGTGCGGGATTCTACCTGCCCCAGCGGTGGCGGGTAGAACCGGTTGTATCCGACGTACATCGACTCCGGCCCGTAGCCGACCAGGATGCGGATCGCGTTGAAGGGATCCGGTCGCCATTCGGAGCGGAGGATCGTGGGCGGATACTGGATCGGCTCGTGGGGGAGGATCATCTTGAGACCCCCCTCCCAGATCAGGGCCCGGACCTTGCCGGTGCCGCTTTCCACTTCCAGCACCCGGGCTACCCGGCCGATGGCTGGGTTGTTGACGGCCCATTCGTGGAGCGGGCCGCCGGGGTTCACGGCGAAGAAGAGAGCAACGGCAAGGATGGCCAGTACCAGTGCGCTGGCCCACAGCCAGCGCCACCCACGGCGGTTGACGACGAAGGTCAGCCAGAACCCGGCCATGACCAGCCCGCCGCTGGTCAGCGCGCCAAATTGGGGGAGGGATGAATCCGGTCCTGCGCCCGCCCGGACCAGGAGGTACACCGCTCCTCCGGCTGCGCCTGAGGCGAGGATGGTGAGCAGCCCGAAGGCCATCCCCTGTCCCAGGTCCTTCAGGAGTCCGCGCCGCGACGGAGAGTCCGTCTGCAGGCCGCGTTGCTGGAGCGTCAACAGCCCCACGAAGATCCAGACCCCCACTCCAGCCAGGAGCCCCAGTAGCGGTCCCCGGCTCTTGGTGTACCAGATGGCGATCACCTGGACCAGGAAGATGAAGATGTAGGCCGCCGCCTGGAGGACGTGGAGGGTCCCCGCCTCTTCATCGTCGAGAATGGAGCGGAAGGCGTCCACGATCCGGGAGAGGGTTGGCGGGACGGCCATGATGAGGTAAGCGGCTACGAAGATGGCGTTGCCCATGTTGGAGGCCACCCGCCGGACCACATCCCCGCCCCAGGGCAGCGGGTCCCTTCCGGCGTGCTGGACGAAGCCGTACAGGGCGATAGGAAGACTGTTGATGATCAGGGTAGTGATCAGCCGGTCGACCTGCGCCCGCGAGTGCAGCCGGTCCAGCAGGATGAAGAAGATGACGATGTATGAGAACGTGGTGAAGGTTCCCTGAAGCCGTTGGTACGAGCCGAAGAAACTCGTGTAGGGGGTGAGGGAGAAGGCGGTGCTGACCAGATAAGCGAGGATCATCAGGAGGGTGGGGAGGACCAGGGGAGTACGCCAGGTGATCCGGCGGGAGCCCTGTCGGCCGCTGGCCCTTTCCTCCACCCACCGCACCAGCCACACCGCCGACATCACCAGCGCGATGGAGCGGAGGGTCGTCAGTTTGTCCGGCTCGAAGACGCGGCTGGAGTAGATGTTGAAGAACAGGGGGGTGACGACGATCGCTGCAAGCCACCCTGCCTCTAGGATTCCATCCAGTATCGCACTCAGTCGGGTTGAGGACATCGGTCGACCTTTCCAGGACTTCTTAAAGGCGAGGTGAGAGGGTGGTTAGCCCCTCCTCCCGGAACCATGCGAGCGTCCTGCGGAGCCCTTCCTCCAGTGGGGTCTTCGCCTCAAAGCCCAGCACCTCTTTGGCCCGGGTCGTGTCCGGTACGCGACGACGGGTCTCTTCGAAGTGGGGGCCGTAGGCGGAGGTGTACGGCACATAGACAATCTCCGACGAGGAACCGGTCAATTGCTTGATCATCTGGGCCAGCGATTTGATCGTGGTCTCTCGGTTGGAGCCGATGTTAAAGACCATCCCGGCCGCCTCTTTTACCGTGCCGGCCAGGATGGTCCCCTCCACTGTATCGGCCACGTAAGTGAAGCAGCGGGTCTGATTGCCGTCGTCGTAGACGGTCAGCGGTTCCCCACGCAAGGCCTGCGTGAAAAAGCGGGCCACCACGCTCCCGTAGCCCAGGGGGTCCAGCCGGGGCCCGTACGCGTTGAAGTAGCGCACCACCGTGACGGGCAATCCCTTCTTGGCGTAGGCGAAGGCGAAATACTCGTCGATGGCTTTGGCGTCGGAGTAGGACCATCGCTCCACGGTGGTCGGTCCCAGCAGCCGGTCCGCATCTTCGCGCAGTGGGGCCTCGGTGGATTTGCCGTAGATCTCGGAACTGGAGGCGATGACCGTTCGGACCCAGTACTTGAAGGCCAGTTCCAGGACGTTTTCCGTTCCGCGCACGTTGGTGATGATGGCGTTCAGGGGGTCTTCCACCACGTACTTGACCCCCACCACGGCGGCGAGGTGGTAGATGAGGTCGGACTGGCGGATCAAGCGCTCCAAAGTGGTGACGTTGAGGATGGAGTCGTTGACGAAGTGGAACCGCTCGCTTTCCAGGTGATGGGCGATGTTTTGGATCTTGCCCACGGAGAGGTTGTCCAGCACGGTCACTTCGTGCCCTTGGGCCATCAGGGCGTCCACCAAGTTGGAGCCGATGAACCCGGCACCGCCGGTGATGAGAATTCTCACGTTTCCTCCTCGGTGGGAGATTCGAAGGATAGATCGCCTTCTTGGTCGGGCATATTATGCCCTAGGCAGGGTAAAAGTCAAGGCACTCCTTAACCGCAGAGTTAGGGGGACCGGGCGGAGAGGGAGGAGTGGGCCCTTGCCTGCCCCTGTGGTGGTCCAAGCAAACGGCCCCGTGCCCATTGTGGGCGCGGGGCCGTTCGTCGCTCGGGCGATAGCCGGGGTCAGGCCTCGCCGCACAGACGCAGCAGCCGCTCCCACCGGCGGTCCACCTCCGCCTGCAACTCGTCGATGATGTGTCGGTTCTCCGGTCGGAAGAGATGGCGGAACCGGCCCTGCCGCTTCAGCCACTCCTCGACGGGCTTCTTCTCCTTCGGCTTGTAGGTCAGCCGCCACTCCCCGTCTTCCACCTCATAGAGGGGCCAGTAGCAGGTATCCACCGCCAACTGGGTGATATCGATGGTCTCATCGGTGGCGTGCCGCCAGCCTCGGTTGCAGGAGGAGAGAATGTTGATGAAGGCCGGGCCGCCGCAGTCGACCGCCTTTCGCACCTTCTTCATCAGGTCGCGCCAGTGGCTCGGTGCCGCCTGCGCCACGTACGGGATGCCGTGCGCGGCCATGATCGCCGTGAGGTCCTTGCGGAACTGCTGCTTGCCGGGGATCTTCTTGCCGGCCGGCGAGGTCGTGGTATGGGCCCCCATAGGAGTCGCGCTGGAGCGCTGGATGCCGGTGTTCATGTAGGCACCGTTGTCGTAGCAGATATAGAGGAACTGATGGCCTCGCTCCACCGCGCCGGAGAGGGCCTGGAGGCCGATGTCGTAGGTGCCCCCGTCGCCGCCGAAGGCGATGAACTTGACGTTTCGCTCGGGGATCTTCCCCTGGCGCACCAGGGCGCGGTACGCTGCCTCGATGCCGCTGATGGTGGACGCCGCGTTCTCGAACGCGTTGTGCATCCACGGCACGTTCCAGGCGGTGTACGGGTAGATGGTCGTCGCCACCTCCAGGCAGCCGGTGGCGTTGGTGACGACCACCGGGTCGTCGATCGCCATCAGGACCTGTCGGACAACGATCGAGGCTCCACATCCGGCGCAGAGCCGGTGCCCCGGCGTCAACCGCATCGGTTGTTTGATCAGTTCTTTGAGCGCCAACTTCGTGGCCATTTCCCTACTCCCTCACACTCAGGTACGTCACCATCCGCTCCACCTGGCCCGTCTCCGCCGTGCGGAGCATATCCCGGTAGACCGACTCGATCTCCCTGGGCAGGATGTCCCGCCCGCCCAGACCGAAGACGTAGTCGGCCATCGGGATCTGGACCCCGTGGAGGGTCATCGCCGCGGCCAGTTCTAGGAAGAGCGGACTGGCGTTGTTCATCGAACCGAAGGAGATCGCGCGGTCCATTACCGCCACCGCCTTCAGGTGGCGCAGGGCGTCGACCAGTTCCTTCGCTGGGAAGGGGCGGAAGACCCGGGGCTTCAGCAGCCCCACCCTTAGCCCCTCCGCGCGCAGTTGGTCCACCACCGCCTTGGCCGTGCCCGCGGTGGAGTTGACGACCACCACGGCGACCTCCGCATCGTCCAGCCGGTAGGCTTCGAAAAGGCCGTAGGTCCGGTTGAACTTCCGGTTGAACTCCTCGGCCACCTCCTGGATGACCCGCAGGGCGTTCTCCATCGCCTCCACCTGCTGCCGCTTGTGCTCGTAGTAGTAGTCGTAGAAGTCCAGCGGTCCGTAGGTCTTGGGGTGATCTATGTCTAGGATCGACCACTGGGGTCGGTACTCTCCCACGAAGGCCTTCACCTCGTCGTCGTCGTAGATCTCCACCCGCTCCATCCCGTGGCTGGTGATGAATCCGTCCTGGCAGACTGCCACGGGCAGGAGGACGTCCGGGTGTTCAGCGATGCGGACCGCCTGAATGAAGTTGTCGTAGGCCTCTTGGGCGTTCTCGGAGAAGAGGATGATCCAACCGCTGTCCCGCATCCCCATCACATCCGAGTGGTCGCAGTGGATGTTGATGGGGGCGGAGAGGGCGCGGTTGACCAGGCTCATCACGATGGGCAGCCGGTTGGAGGCAGCGATGTAGACGATCTCCCACATCAGCGCCAGGCCGTTGGCCGACGTGGCGGTCATCACCCGCGCGCCGGCGGCCGCCGCGCCGACGCACGCGCTCATCGCGCTGTGTTCGCTCTCCACGGTGACGAACTCCGTGTCCACCAGTCCATCGGCGACGAACTCGGAGAACTTCTGCACTGTCGAGGTCTGCGGCGTGATCGGGTATGCCGCGACCACGTCCGGGTTGATCTGGCGCATCGCCGTAGCGACGGCATCGTTACCGGTCAATGCTTCGAACTTGCTCATCGTCCTACTCCTGGAACTTCCCTTCTTCGACCATCCGGATGCACAGGCGGGGATCGTCTCGCTCCACCGTCTCTCCGGCCTCCCGTTGTACCTTGGCGTTCACCGGGCAGACCGCGGCGCAGATGCCACACCCCTTGCAGTGCTCCAGGTCGAACCCAAGCATCTTCTCGTTCTCAGGGTCTACCAGGATGCTGGAATCCGGACAGTAAAGCCAGCACGTGAAGCAGTGGATACATTTGGCCTCGCCGAACACTGGACGGAACGCCCGCCAGGTGCCGGTGGGGTACTGCACTGCGTTGCCAGCCTCGAGGATCATCCCGCCGATGGGGATGTCTCGCCAACCTTTTAGTTCTGCCATTGTACTTTGCTCCTTCCGTATGAATTACGGAACACGAAGCGCATGTTGCGTGTTCCGTTACCCCTCCATCACCTCCTCCGCCGCCCGGCGCATCGCTCGGATGTTAGCCTCGACCACCTCCGGAGCGACCTTGTTGCCGAACCAGTGGCGGATCTGCTCCTCCAACGCGTCCAGGTCGAACAGGCCCGTGGCCCGGGCGAAGGCCCCCAGCATCGGCGTGTTGGTGATCTCCCGCCCCATCTCCTCGATAGCGATGTGGCTGGCATCCACCGTGAAGACCTTGCCGGTGTGGAAGTCGGTGATCTCCCGCACCTCCTCCGGACTCATTGGGGTGTTCACCAGCAGGATACCGTCCTCCTTCAGCCCCTCCGTCACGGAGACGGTGCCGAGGAGCGTGGGGTCCAGGACCAACACGATGTCCGGGTTCTCAACCTGGGAGTGGATGGTGATGGGCTTGGAACTGAGGCGGGTGTAGGAGCGGATAGGGGCTCCCATCCGCTCGGGGCCGTAGTCGGGGAAGGCCTGGAAGTACTGACCGGTGCCCAGGGCGGTCTCAGCCAGAAGTTTTCCCGCCGTGACCACGCCCTGTCCACCCCGACCGTGCCAGCGGATCTCGATCAATTCTTTCATAACGAAACCCCCTTTGGAGCGTCTTAATATGTTGAAGTCCCAAACGGCTATTTTGCCACAGATTTCCATTTTGCGCCAGCAAACACCCGAGGCCGCGGCACGTTGCGCACTAAAAGGGAGGACACCCACAGGGATGGCTCCCCAGGCAGCGAAAGCGGGCAGGGGAAGTCCCTGCCCGCTGTGGCGGAGGGGGTGGGATTCGAACCCACGGTGACCGTTAAAGGCCACAACGGTTTTCGAGACCGTCCCGATCGTCCACTCCGGCACCCCTCCGCGTTGTGGACTCGGTTGTTCAGCGAGATCGCAGGCTGGCGAAGAAGCGGCTCAGAAGGGTCCGCGCCTCCTCGGCCAGCACGCCCCGCGTCACCGCAACGCGGTGGTTGAACCGGGGCTCCCGCAGCAACTCTACGACCGAACCGGCTGCCCCGGCCTTGGGATCGTCCGCTCCGTAGACCAGTCGGTCGATCTGGGCCTGGACCATTGCCCCTGCGCACATGGGGCATGGTTCCAGTGTACAGTAGAGCGTGACGCCCCGGAGCCGCCAGCCGCCCAGGGTGCGGGCCGCCTCCCGCAGGGCGATCATCTCCGCATGGGCCGTGGGGTCCCGATCTACCTCTCGCCGGTTGTGCCCACGCCCCACGATCCGCCCATCCCGAACGGCGACGGCCCCTACCGGCACGTCCTCGTGGGCCAGGGCCTTCTCCGCCTCGGCCAGGGCCTCCGCCATCCACTGGCGATCCGTCTCCGGGATGGCCCATCGAGGAAGCCCTTCAGCGTCCACGGTGGGATTATAACACAGGGCGGGGAGAGCGGCAACCTGCCAGCCGAAGCATATCGTGGTATAATCGACATATCCGATTGGCAGAGATCGCGCGCCTACGTCGTAGGGGATTATGGAGGGGGCGGGAGAATTCACCGAGGGCGGTAAAAATGGAAGCCGCCGCGTCCTTCGGACCTCTGTGGTGGAACAGCCAGCACTGCGCCGGTCCTGCGAATGAGCCAGGGGGGAGATGATGGCCTTCGAAAACCTCTCAGAAATGCCGAAGGTCCTGGCGGTCTACCTGAAACTTTCGGAGTACCCCATCCTCTCGCGGGAGATCCGAGAGAGGATGCGCCAGGAACTGTTCGACCGGGGTATCATCACCCCCGAGCAGTTCGAACAGGAGGTGAGGCGCAAGGCGATCCTGACCCAGGAGAAGGAGGGGTTGGACAATCCTCCGTTTCAGGAAAGCCCGGAGGTGTGGGAGGAGCGGCTGGAGATCATTCGTGACCATCTCACCGACTTCTATTTCGCCCTGAACCTCCCCCACGAACGGTTCGAGGAGATCGTCCGGTCTGTCCTCAGCGCCCGTAAGCCGGATGAGGAGATCATCCTCACCTTCAACCCCGAACTGGCCCCCTGGCATATGCTTTTCGCCCAGGCGGAGGAGTTCGAACGGCTTCCGCCGGAAAAGAGGGCCAAGGTCCAGCACCACCTGCAACAGATCATCGTCGTTCTCATCCGGGGGATGATCAGCGATCAACTGGGGTTCGTGGGGGTGGCGCGGAAGCACTTCGACGTTTCCGATCTGAAGAAGATCTACCAGCGCCGCATCGGTAGAGGGAAGATCGGGGGCAAGGCCGCCGGGATGCTGCTGGCCTACAAGATCCTCCACGAGCCGGATCCGGAGGATCCCTTCCCCCTCGCCCAGCGGGTGGTGATCCCCGATTCCTACTTCATCGGCGCCGACGTCTTCTACGAGTTTATGGCCCTGAACGACCTGTACCGATTCTCCGACCAGAAGTATAAGACGAAGGAGGAGATCGAGGAGGACTACCCGGAGATACGGCAGTCGTTTATGCAGGGGCGGTTCCCCGAGCGGGTTGTGGAGCGGTTGCGGGACCTGGTGAAGGAGGTGGGCAAAGCTCCCTTGATCGTTCGCTCGTCCAGTCTTCTGGAGGACAACTTCGGTTACTCCTTCGCTGGTAAGTACGAAAGCGTCTTCTGCCCCAACCAGGGGACCCCTGAGGAGAACCTCCGGGCGTTACTGGACGCGGTGCGCCAGGTGTACGCCAGCACCCTGAACCCGGACGCCCTTCTGTATCGCCGACAGGTGGGACTGGTGGACTACGATGAGCGGATGGCCGTCCTGATCCAGCGGGTGGAGGGGGCACGACACGGTCGATATTTCTTCCCTACGATCGCCGGGGTGGCTTTCGGGCGCAACCCCTTCCGCTGGAGCCACATCATCCGCAGGGAGGATGGCTTCATGCGGATCGTCTTCGGCCTGGGTACCCGGGCGGTGGAGCGGGTATCCGGCGACTACCCTCGGATGGTCGCTCTCAGCCACCCCCACCTCCGTCCGGAGATCACGCTCGCCGAGATCAAGAAGTATTCTCAGCACTTTGTGGACGTGATCGATCTGGAGGAGAACCGGCTGGTCACGCTTCCGCTCTCCGAGATCCTCCACGCCCGCTTCCCCGGGATCGAGTGGTTGGTGTCTATCGAGAAAGAGGGGTACATTCAACCCCTTCAGTTCCGTCGGCCGGGGCTTGCGTCCGATCGGATGATCCTCACCTTCGATCGACTGCTCCGAGAAACCGACTTCGTGCCGCTGATGAAGGCCATCCTGACCAAACTGGAGCGGGCCTACGGTCGACCGGTGGACATCGAGTTCACGATGGAGATCCGCCGTGAGGGAGGGCGAGTCGTGCCGATCGTGCACCTCCTCCAGTGTCGGCCTCTCAGCCGCCGGGAGACCCGCCCCGTCCGCGACTTCCCCTCTTATGTCCCTCAGGAAGATGTCATCTTCTCTGCCACCCGCCTCGTCCCTGATGGCCTCGTCGAGCGAATCGAATACGTGGTCTACGTGGATCCCAAGCGGTACCATCAGATCCCCGACCACGCGACCAAGCAGGAGATCGGTCGGGTCGTTGGACGGCTGAATCGCCAGTTGGAAGGACGACGGTTCATCCTCATCGGTCCGGGCCGGTGGGGGACGGCCAACCTCGACCTGGGGGTCAGGGTGGGCTACGCCGACATCTACAACACGCTGATGCTGATCGAGGTGGCGTTCGCGGGTCCAGACGGAACGCCCGAAGCCTCCTACGGCACCCACTTCTTCCAGGATCTGGTGGAGGCCAACATCTACCCCCTCGCGCTCTATCCCGACGACGAGGAGGCCATCTTCAACCAGGCCTTCTTTGAGCATTCGCCCAACATCCTGCCAGACCTTCTCCCGGAGGATGCGCCCTACGCTCAATATGTGAAGGTCATCGACGTGCAGGCGGTGAGCGGCGGCAAGTTGCTGGAAGTCATTATGAACGCCAAGGAGGAGCAAGCCCTCGCTTATCTTCGGCGGTACGAGGCGTCGTAAGACGGTCGTCATCCCCTGTAGGGGCAGCCAGAGCGGAAAGGAGGACCGACCGATGCAAAACGTCCTGGACTGGGGAGTGGAGGTGATCATCTGGTTCCAGCAGTTCAGCCCGACGCTGGACCTCCCGTTCAAATTCTTCACCTTCCTGGGAGAAGAGGAGTTCTTCCTCCTGCTCCTTCCTCTGGTCTACTGGTGCCTGGACCGGCGGGTGGGGGCTCGGCTGACGGTGTTGTTCCTCTTCTCGGCCTACCTGAACGCGGTGGCGAAGGTGGTGGCGGGCCAACCGCGCCCGTTCGAGTATACCGACCGGGTGCGACCGCTGACCGAAGCGGGAGGCGGTGGCCTCCCTAGCGGTCACACACAGAGCGCGACGGTCGTCTGGGGATACCTGGCCTCCCAGTTTCGACGCACCTGGCTCTGGATCCTGGCTGCTCTCCTGATGATCCTGGTCCCTCTCTCCCGCGTCTACCTGGGGGTCCACTTCCCGACCGACCTCTTGGGCGGCTATCTCATCGGTGCAGCGCTGTTATTCCTCTACCTGTGGGCGGAGCCTAAGGGGGAGAGGTGGTTGGAAGAGAAGGGGCTTGCCTGGCAACTGGGCCTGGCGCTGGGTGTGCCCCTCTTGCTGGTCTTCCTGTTCCCCACCACCGACGGGGTCACCACGGGCGCGACGATGGCGGGGATGGGTGCGGGCTTCGTCCTGGAACGTCGCTGGGTGAGCTTCGACAGCGGCGGCGCGGGATGGAAGCGGGTGCTGCGATACCTGCTGGGCGTGCTCGTCCTCTTCGGGCTGTGGATGGGACTTCGGATCGGTTTCGCCAGCTTGGAACCGGCCCTCCTCTTCCGGTTCGTCCGCTACGGGCTAGTTGGTCTGTGGGGTGGGCTGGGCGCGCCCTGGGTGTTCGTGCGCCTCCGACTGGCGGATAGGGGGTAGGATCGCTGCCCCTAATCGCTACCCCTCCGAGGCCTCAAGCCATCTCCGCGCGAAGGCCTCGATCGTTTCCGGCGGGGTGCGGCTCACGTCGAACCAATGGATGCGCGGGTCGCTGAGGCGGAACCAGTTGTACTGGTGGCGGATGAGACGACGGGTGGCCCGTTTGATCTCGGTCACGACTTCCTCTAGCGTTGCTTTCCCTTCGAAGTAGGGCCGAAACTGGGCGTACCCCACGCTGGACATTGAGGGGAGGTCCCATCCATACCCCGCCTCCACCAGTCGTCGGACCTCCTCCAGCAGACCGGCCTTCATCATCGATTCGATGCGGGCGTCGGCGCGGGCGTAGAGGGCCTCTCGGTCCATCGTCAGCCCGATCTGGAGGATCCGGTACGGGGGCGGGATTCGTCTCCGCTGGGCCGAAAAGGGCTTCCCCGTCGTCAGGCAGACCTCCAGCGCGCGGATCACCCGGCGGACGTTACGGGGGTCGATCTGGGCGGCTGCCTCGGGGTCGAGAGAGGCGAGGCGGGCGTGGAGGGCCTCAGCCCCCTCCCGCCGGGCCTGCTCCTCCAGTTCGGCCCGTAGCGCGGGGTTCGGCGGGACGGCGGGGGGGGTCCACCCCTCCACCACGGCCCGCACGTACTGACCGGTGCCGCCCACCAGCATCGGCAGGCGTCCACGGGCGTGCACATCGGCGATGGCCTCCTCCGCCATCCGCTTGAACTCGGCCAGGCCCACCGTCTCGTCGGGGTCGGCGATGTCGATGAGGTGGTGTGGCACGCGGGCCCGCTCCTCGGGGGTCGGCTTGGCCGTGCCGATGTCCATCCCCCGGTAGAAGAGGCGGGAGTCGGCGGAGACCACCTCCCCTTCCAGCCGCTCACCCAGGTAGAGGGAGAGGGCGGTCTTGCCGACGGCGGTAGGGCCGACGATGACCAGTAGGGGGTGCTGCTCCACTACGACCTCCTTGGCCTACCGGTGTGAAGGCGCGAGGGCATTCCTACCCGATCCCGCAAAGGATGACCCGACTGCTCCCGTAGAGGATCGCGGCGACCAGGGAGGAGAGTGCAAGGAACCGAAAGGCCCGTTTCCGCTCCTCTTTCAGGTAACGGAGGAACTCCGGATCCCGCAGGATGTGGCTGTGAGGTAGCCACCAGTTGAATTGCCGGTAACGGGGGCTGGCGAAGGTCTGAGAGAGTACCCCCGCCGCGCCCACGACGAGGGCCCCTATCGCGACGTATTGGAGCGAGACGGCAAATCTCATCCAGGTCCATCGGCCGTCGAGGAAGCAGATGGCGACGGCCAGCAGGTGCCCTCCCAGCACCGCCAGGCCAACCCGCCCGAGAATGTCCTTCCGGAGACGAGGCCCTCCCATTTGTTCTCTTCTCTTAGGGCCGGTCACAACGGCTCCTCCACGATGTTCTCTATCATCTCCATCCGCACCAGCCGCCCCGCCTGGTCCATCTCCACCGCTACCAGATCCAGCCGCCAGTCCACGTCCTCCAGGCCGTGCGCCGCCAGGTAGTGTTCGGCCACGGCGATCATCCGGGCCCGCTTGGGGGGCGTCAGCGATTCCTCAGGGGTGCCGAAGTCCCGGCCGCGCCGGGTTCGCACCTCGACGAAGTGCCAGACCCCGTCCTTTCGGGCCACGATGTCCACCTCTCCGGCCTCGCATCGCCAGTTTCGGACCACGATCTCGTAGCCCTGGCGGGCCAGCGTCTGCGCGGCCAGCATCTCCCCGCGGCGGCCCAGTCCGACCCGCCCTCTAGCCATTCCTTCTTCGGCGGTGTCCCTCCACGAGCCGCTCGTAGTGGGCGAGCAACTGGGCGGAGGTATTGCGGATGTCGAACCGGTGACGGCTTTGTCGGGCCCCCGCGGACAGGCGGGCCCGCAGGTCACCGTCCGTCGCCAGGCGTACCATCCGCTGGGCGAACGCATCTACGTCTTCGGGACAAAGCAAGCCGTTCTCGCCATCGATCACGCTATCTTCCACCCCAAGCGCGGCGATCCCGAGGGCTGGAAGTCCGGCGGCCAGGGCCTCCAGCAGGGAGAGGGGGTGGGACTCTGCTGTTGAGGTGATGGCGAAGAAGTCGGCCATCGCCAGCCAGTTAGGGACCTCCTCGTAGGGCACCGCGCCGACCATCCGGACGCGCCCATCCAGGCCTGCCCAATGGGCGAACTCCTCCAGATCGTCCCGTTTGGGCCCATCGCCGACGATGAGCAGGTAGAGGGACGGCACCTCCGCTGCGGCGCGGTTGAAGGCCCGCAGGAGGAACTCCAGGTTCTTCTCCGGACCGATCCGCCCCACCCAGATAGCGACCACGGCCTCCTCCGGCAGGCCGACGTCCGCCTTGGAGAGGGGGGCCGGGGGATGGGCGATGCGCTCCACGTCGACCCCGTTGGGGATGACCTCGATAGGAGCCTCCACGCCAATCTCTCGCAGCCAGTCCGCGACACCTCGCGCCGGAACGACGATCAGGTCGCACAGGGCGGTGAAGCGGGAGAGATACGCCTTAAGAAACCCATCGGAGAGTTCGTCCGGGATAAAGGGAAGGTAGTAGCGAGCCTGGAGGTGGTAACGGGTGTGGTTGGTAAAGACGAGAGGGATCCCTGTCTCCTGCACGATCTGCACGGCCTGCCGTCCGGCCAGGAAGGGGTGGTGGATGTGAAGCACATCCATCGTCGCTGCCAGCTGTCGGGCGTGTCGGGAGTACCGGAAACTCAGGTGATAGCCAGTATCGGAGAGCGGGACAGCGGGCGAGCGAATGACGCGGGGCTCGTCGTCGGGATAGTCCACGTTGCCGAGAGTGAAGACGTAGACCTCGTGACCCCAGGATTCCAGGACCCGTTTGTGGAGGGAGACGAAGTGGGTCACGCCGTTGATCACCGGTTTGTAACAGTCGGTGAGTTGCCCAATGCGCAAGGGACCCTCTCCTTGGAAATTCGCCACAGAGGCACGGAGGGCACAGACTTTTATCTCTCCTCTGTGCTCTCCGTGCCTCTGTGGTCCTTTCTACCGGTCGAAGTAGATGGACTTGCCGGTGGCGGAGAGGGGGATGCCCATCACGAGGTCGGCGTCGATGAGGCCCAGTTCTCGCGCCACCACCCCCGCCCGGTACATAACGCGGTTGTCCACGTTGAGCATCGCGGCGGTCTTGACCGCCGAGCCGATGGCGATGCCCATATCGAGGATGCGCATGGCGCAGTTGGGGCCCTGGAACTCCCCCTCTACGGTGTTAGGCTCGATGCACGTCTCGCTGCCGCAGGCGGCGCAGTTCAGCCCCAGCACGTCTGCGTCTTTCAGGCCGATCAGCACGACCGCCTCTGAGTCGAGCACGTTCTGGCCGTCCCGATCGAAGTTCGATCTTCCGGTCCGCTCCCCGTAGGCGATCATCGCCTCGCCCAGCCGTCGGAGGTCCTCCCCCTCCACGATCTCCACCACCACGAAGTCCCGCCCGGCCGCCTTCGGTGCGGTGCGGGCGGAGATGGCCATCAGTTCTGCCACCGTCTTGACGCTCATTGTTCCTCCTCGATCACGTAGTCGTAGGTGATTTCTGCGGCAGCGCCCACCGTAGCGCCCACCGAGCAATATTTGTTCTTGGATAGTTCGATCGCGTCCCGCACAGCCTTCTCGCTCAGCCCCTTTCCCCGCAGCCGGTAGGTTAGATGAACCTTCCTGTAGGTCCAGGGCGGATCAGGCTCCTGCTCGCCGGTGATCTCAATCTCCAGGCCGGTCAGATGCTGTCGCTTCTTGGTGAGGATGTTGACCACGTCGTAGGCCGTGCAGCCGCCCAGGGCCACCAGCAGCAACTCGGACGGCTTCATCCCGATCCCGTTCTCCTCGCCCGCGGCGGACATCACCACCGAGTGCTTGGTCGAATCGATCCCCACGAACTGCAATTTCTCCACCCATTTCACGCGCGCGGTTGCCATTGGGTGACCTCCTGTCACGTATCACGCATCACGCGTTCTGAGTTCTGGGTTCTGGGTTTTGTATCAGTTCCCGCAACTGCCTCGCCGTCCCCACCGCCTGTCCCCGCCAGTGGTTATTCATATAGACGAGGGTGAGGTCCGCTTCGGTGTCCAGTTGGCGGATCTTGGGCACCCACTCCTTTAGTTCCTCGTCGCTGTAGGTATAGTCGTACCGTTCCCAGGCCTCCTCGTGCTGCCACCACTTGGCAGCGTTGCGGCCGTGGAAACGGACGTAGGCCACGGGGCCCGTCGCCACGGCGACGGGGGGGATCAGCCCGCGCAGCCGGGGTTGGTCCACACAGCAGAAGCCAAAACGCAGGGCCCGCAGGTCGTCGAAGGTGCGCTGCGAGACCCACTCCCTCCGGCGGAACTCCACCACCACCGGCAGGTCGCCGAAACCGTCGCGCAGCCGACGGAGGTAGTCCCGGTTCTCCTCGGTAGCGCGGAAGGAGTAGGGGAACTGGACCAGCACGCAGGCGAATTTCCCCTCCTCCTGGAGCGGCCTCAGCGCTTCGACGAACTCCCGCACCAACGGCTCCGGGTCCTCCCGCTCGTGGGTGATGCCCTGGAAGGCCTTGACGGAGAAGAGGAACCCGTCGGGCACCTTGTCCGCCATTCGGGCCAGGGTGTGGGGGCTGGGGATGCGGTAGAAGGTGAAGTTCAACTCACAGGTCGGGAACTCACGGGCGTAGAACGAAAGCCACTCCTGCTTGGGCAGGTCCGGTGGGTACACTGGACCCACCCAGTCGTCGTAACTGAAGCCACTGGTCCCGATCAAAATGGTCATGTCCCCCGCCCCCTGCTGTCTGCTTTACCAAGAGGCACAGAGGACACAGAGTTTTTCTCCAAAAGTTCCTCTGTGCTCTCCGTGTCTCTGTGGTTTCCTGACGGCCGAGTCCCGGTTGCCTATGATGTGTGGTTTCCCCCTCCGTTGGTCAGGCAAGCGCGCAAGGCTTCCTCTCCATCCTCGGTGACCAGGGCGATGATCACGTCGCCGGCCTCCAGGCGGGTGTGACCGCGCGGGATGAGGACCCGACCGCCGCGGCGGATGGAGGCGATGACGCACTTGGGCGGGATGTGGAGTTCCTGCAGGGTTCTTCCGACCGCGCCGTCCCCGTCCCGCAGCGGGATCTCCACGATGTGGACGCCCAGCCTATGTTGGAGTTGGACCCGCTCCATATGGGTCAGTCGGGCCTGCTCGTCGATGTAAGCCTGGGAGTAGGCGCGGATGATGTCGCCCCGGCGGAGAAGCCCCACGACGCGCCGGGGGTTGGCCCGGTCCACCACCGGGATACGGCCCACGTCCAGCGCGCCGAAATGGCGGAGGGCGTCCTCCAGCGTCTCATCGGGGAAGGCGGTACGCACCCGCGTCGTGCAGATGTCGCGCACCTTCCCCGCCATCAGTTGTTCCGACGCGGCCCGCTCCAGGTCGGCCAGGGTGACCACCCCGTACAGTTCCCCCTTCTCGTCCAGCACCACCAGCCCGTGATGGTGGGTCTCGTCGAAGATGCGGGCCAGTTCGGTGAGGGGTGTATCCGGCGTCACCGTGACCATCTGGTCGATGGGCGTCATCGCCTCCCCCACCAGGATGGTCCGCATCAGGTTCAGATTCTTCCCGGCATAGACGTCGATCCCTCGCCGCTTCAGTTTGAGGGTGTAGATACTCTCTCGGTAGAGGTGACGGGCGACGACGGTGCTGATGACCGTGGAGAGCATCAGAGGGAGGATGATCCGGTAATCCTGGGTCATCTCGAAGAGGATGAGGATGGAGGTGATGGGCGCGCGGGCGGCGGCGGCGAAGACGGCGGACATCCCCACCAGCGCGTAGGCGGCCGGCACGGCGGTCCCCTCCGGCATCCACTGGTGGACCATCAGGCCGAAGACGCCGCCGAGCATCGAGCCGATGAACAGAGAGGGGGCGAAGACGCCGCCGGACCCACCGGAGCCGATGGTGATGGAGGTCGCCAGGATTTTGAGCACCGCCAGCAGGGCGACCGTCGAGAGCACCAGCTGGTTGTGCAGGACCGCCTCGATGGCTCCGTATCCTACGCCGAACAGGTCGGGGAGCCAAAAGCCCATCAGGCCCATCAGCAGCCCGCCAGCCACGGGCTTGAGGTACTCCGGAAAGCGCCAGGCCTCGAAGAGGTCCTCGAACCAGTACAGGATGCGGGTGAAGCCCACGCCGACGAAGGCGGCGACGACGCCGAGCAGGGCGTAGATGGGCAGTTCCCACACGCTGGCCGGGGCGTAGGGAGGGATGGGGAAGGCCGGGACGTCGCCGAAGTAGATGCGGCCGATGACGCTGGCGGTGACGGAGGCGACGACCACGGTGGTGAACTGCATCAGGCCGAACTCGGCCAGGATGATCTCCAGAGCGAACATCACCCCGGCGATCGGGGCGTTGAAGGTGGCCGCGATCCCGGCCGCCGCGCCGCACGCGACCAGGTTGCGGATCCGTTGGTCCGACAGGTGGAGCAACTGGCCGATAGTGGAGCCCAGGGCGGAGCCGATCTGGACGATGGGCCCCTCGCGGCCGACCGAACCGCCGGAGCCGATGCAGATGGAAGAGGCCAGGGACTTGACCACGACGACGATGGGGCGGATGCGGCCGCCACGCAGGGCCACCGCCTCCATCACCTCAGGCACACCGTGCCCCTTGGCCTCGCGGGCCAGGAAGTAGATCATCGGTCCGACTAGCAGACCGCCCGCAGCCGGGACAACGATGACGTAGTAGGGGCCCATAAACGAGAGCCACTCCCCCAGCGTGTCGAAGAAGAAGCGCTGGAAGGTGTTGATGAGCCATCGGAAGACCACCGCGCCGAACCCGCCGCCCAGTCCTACCAGGAGGGCCATCGTCACCATCACGGCGGTCTCCGACGTCCAGAAACGGGTGTAGATGCTGCCGAGGTTGTCGCGCACGCGAACGAAGTTGGAAGCCATTTTGCCTTGCCTTACCTCCTCTGCTCTGTTGTGGGCCACAGAGACACAGAGAACACAGAGAAGGGCACGAGAAAACTCTGTGTCCTCTGCGCCTCTGTGGTTCCTTGTCAACTACCCAACGGGTCGGAAATAGGCGATGTCCAGGATGCCGCCTTTTCGCTCCGCCTTGTCCTTGAAGACGGCCTCCACGCACATCCCGATGCAGACCTGGTCGGGATCGACCTCGCCCAGGTAGTGGACCAGCCCGCCGTCGGTGCCGTCGATGTGGATGAAGGCCAGGATCCGAGGCTCCTCCAGGGGGTTCCCGTCCAGATCGGCGTGAACGATGGTGTAGGTGTGCACCTGGCCGGTGGACGGCACCTCGACCCACTCGTCCAGGTGGGCGAAGCACTGCTCGCAGTAGAGGCGGGGTGGCACGTAGATCAGGTCGCACTCGGGGCAGCGGGTGCCCATCAGCCGGCCGTTCTCCATGATCTCCCTGAAGAACCGCTCACCAGCGATCCCCATCGTGTATCGGCTGAAGAGCGGGATCTCTCCTTCCCAGACGAGGGCGTCCCGCGGGTGTTGGATTCGATACATCAGGCTCATTTTGCACCTCTCGCTGATTCGCTGACTTGGTGACTAGAGGGGCTTGAAGTACAGGATGTCCGTGATCGCCCCTTCCCGTTCCTCGGGCGGCTTCCAGACGGCTGCGACCCGCATCCCGATCTTCACCGCTTTCGGGTCCACCTCACCCAGGAGGTGCATGATGCCCATCCCCGGTGAGGCCCCGTCGATACCGATGACGGCGGGGATCTGCGGCTCCTCAATGCGGACCATGTCCCAGGTGACGTAGCAGAGGGAGAAGGTGATCACGGTGCCGGTGTCCTCCAGCGGGACGAACTCGTCGATGGGGACGAAGCAGTGCTCGCAGAACATTCGGGGCGGGACCATCACCCGGCCACAGTTCGCGCAGCGGGTCCCCACCAGCCGCCCGGCCTTCAGCTCCTGGAGGAACCGACCGATGGCGATCCCGGCGTCCCAGGCGTAGCGGGCGTTCGGGTCCCAGGTCTCGAAGAGGACGCGCCCCTCTTGAAAGTCCTTCTCCCGCAGATAGACGGTCTCGTACACGTGCTCTTTCATCTTCCCCCTCCTAGATCCCCAACACGATCACCGTGCCGACCTGCATCAGGTCGCCCCAGGCCTGGGCCACCCCGCGCTTGGGCTGCCCCGGCACCTGGCGGGCGCCCGCCTCACCGCGCAACTGCCAGAAGATCTCGGCCACCTTCATCAGCCCGGCAGCGGCGATGGGGTTGCCCACGCCCAGGAGTCCACCGCTGGGACAGACCGGCAGGTCGCCGTCCCGCTGGGTGATCCCCAGCGCCGTCGCCTCCGGGGCCTTCCCCTTGTCGAAGAGCAGCAGCCCCTCCAGGTGGTGGAGTTCTTTGTAGTCGAAGGGGTCGTATGGCTCGGCGATGTGGATCTGTTTGCGCGGCTCGGTGATCCCGGCCATCTTGTAGGCCATCCGCGCCGCCTCCTCCACGTAGGTGGGGTAGGAGAGGTCGCGGTTGGTCCAGTAGGCGGTATCCAGGCTCCAGCCTACTCCCTCCACCCAGACCGGCTTGTCGGTGACGCGGCGGGCGACGTGCTCGGCGCACATCACCAGCGCCACCGCCCCGTCGCTGATGGGGCTCACATCCCCCCGCTGCACCGGCCAGGCCAGGACCTCGGTGTTCAGGATGTCCTCGACGGTGATGTCGGGGTCGCCCAGCAGGGCGGCCGGGTGGTCGGCGGCGTTTCGCTTGTTCTTGACGGCGACGAGGGCGATGTCCTTCTTGGAGAGGCCGTAGCGGGACATGTAGGCGTTCATCTCCAGGGCGAATATCCACAGGAGGTTCGGCTTGAGGGGACGCTCGGTGGTGTGATCGAAAATGGTGAGGAAGGCCCCCTGGGGATGGGGCTGGCAGGAGGACATCTTCTCCTCGCAGACGACCAGGACGGTGTCGAAGAGGCCGCTGGCGACGTGGTACCAGCCCTGGATGGCGGCGAAAACCCCCGTGCCGCCGCCGACGTAGCCGCGGATGACCGGCTTGCCCCACCCTCCCGCGCCGTCGGAGAGGTACTCGGCGTTCATATGGATACCGTCGAACGCGTCCGGCGCGGTGTCCACGACGACGGCGTCGATGTCATCCAGGGTCAGTTCGCAGGATTCCAACGCCTTGCTGGCCGCTTTCCAGGCCAGTTCTTTCGCCGTCTCTTGGGCGCGGCGGACGAACTTGGTCATCCCCGCACCGACGATCGCGACTCGGTTCCGTCCCATCGCCAGCCTCCTCAGTTGCTCAAGATCACAGCGGCCCCGCTGGTGGTGGGCACGCCGCGCCAGGCGAAGGCCAGGCCGACCTCGGCGTCTTCGATCTGCCGTGGACCGGCCTCGCCCCGGAGTTGGAGCACCACCTCCAGCACGCGGGCCAGCCCCGTGCAGTCCAGCAGGTGCCCCTCGCCCAAACTGCCCCCGGAGGGGTTCACCGGGAACTCTCCCTCCAACTCGGTGCCGCCTTCCAGGGTCCACGCCCCCGCTTCGCCTGGCTTGCAGAGCCCCAGTGCCTCCAGGTGTTGCAGTTCCTTGTAGGCGAAGGTGTCGTCGATCTCGGCGAAGTCGATCTCCGTTCGCGGACTCTTGATCCCGGCGGTGCTGTAGGCCATCTGCCCGGCCAGGTAGGCGTACCGGGCCTGCCCCCACGGGCGGCTCTCCAGCCAGAAGGTGTCGTTGGCCCAGCCGATCCCCCGCACCCAGATCGGCCTGTCGGTGAGGGCGCGGGCGGTCTCCCCTGAGGCCAGCACCATCACCACCGCCCCGTCGGCGTGGTCGGCGCAGGCCAACCGGGTGAGCGGCTCGGCGATGGGCTCCGACGCCAGCACGTCGTCGATGGTCAGATCGGCACCGTACCCGGCCAAGGGGTTGCGAAGCGCGTTGGCCCGGTTCTTGACCACCACCTGGGCGCACGCCTCCAGGGGTGTCCCCGTCTCCGCCAGGTACCGCCGCATCTCCATCCCGGCGATGAAGTAGGGATGGGCTGCCAACGGTCGGTTGAAGACAGGGTCCATCGCGTAGGCCAGGATGTGGGGGAGGGTCAGGACGTTGGAGGCTTTGCTGTGGGCTTCGACGACGACGACGTCGAACTGACCGGTGAGGATCTGCATCACCGCCGCCGCGATGCCGTGGATCCCGTCGCCGGTGATGGTCTGCACCGGACGGTGGAGCGCGCCCAACTGGTCGGGCACGTACTCGTCGAAGATGCTGGTCCCCTCGTTGAAGTCCTCAGCCACGGTGACGAAACTGTCCACATCCCGGCGTGGGTCGATCCCGGCGTCCTCATAGGCGCGAACGGCGGCTTCGTACATCATCTCCTTGTAGGAGAGGTCGGGCGTGATAGAGCGAAACGGGCTCCACCCCACCCCTACGATGGCGACTTCTCGGATCATAGGCCTGACCTCCTTGTGAAATCCTGGAAAGCCGTTCCCCGGAGATCCGTTACGGCACTCCCTCGTCCACCTCCTTCCTCACCTCAACGATGGATTGAGCACGCGGACCACAGGTCATAAAGGGCGCTTGCCGGAGAGCACAACCGACCAGCGCCCTGGTGTCTCAAACAGGGAAGTCCATTTTCCGAAAGAAGCCTGGTGCCATCTGTGAGATCGTTCAACTGACCGGTATAATTCTATACCACTTGAGCCGAATTGGCAAAGCGAATCGCTTATAGGTGCCTGTAATACGTTGACAGGTGGGGAGGCCGTGGGTGGAGGGGACGACGAATCGCAAACGGGTTAACGAAGCGGAGGCTCATCCCCGCTTCGTTAATTCGTTCAGGATTCCTCTCCTGCCAGACTGTTACGGACATCGCTGATGGGGGCCGAGAGTTGCGGTAGCCCCTAAGGTGGTGTACAATTCTCCCCGCGTGATGGAAGAGGAGCCCCGCTGGGTTTGCGACCTTCATACGCATACCCTCTACTCCCGCGACAGCCTGACCTCGCTGGAGGCCTTTCTCGACGCATGCCGTCGGAAGGGATTGGACCGGATCGCCGTCACCGACCACAATACCATCGCGGGGGCTCTGCGGCTCAAGGAGATGGACCCAGAACGGATCATCGTCGGTCAGGAGATCCGTACCACCCACGGGGAACTGATCGCCTACTTCCTCACCGAGCCCGTCCCGCCGGGGCTATCGCCAGAGGAGAGCATCGACCGGGTCCGCCAGCAAGGCGGGGTGGTCGGTATCTCCCACCCCCTGGACCGGTTGCGGCGAGAGGCGATGCGGAAGGCCACGTTCGACCTGCTCGATCGGGTCGATTTTCTGGAGGGGTTCAACGCTCGCTGCCTGTTCCCCGCCGACAACCGCGCCGCCCGCGCCCTCGCCCTCCAGCGTGGCCTGCCGATGACCGCCGGAAGCGACGCCCACACGGTCTGGGAGATCGGTCAGGCGGTGGTGGTGCTCCCTCCCTTCGACTCGCCCGCCGCCTTCTTGGAGAGCCTCCGTGCCGGTCGCATCCGCGGTCGGATCAGCCTCCCCTGGCTGCATGTGTTCTCTACCTATGCCAAGATTGTCCGCCGATGGGGATGGGCTCCCACCCCCCCAGCCCTGTAGGAGGAACGCTGATGGAACTCCTGGTTGGCTTGCTGACTGCCTTCGTCCTGGCCGTCGTGCCGATGTTGTTCTACGCGATGATCCTCTGGTGGTTCGATCGGTATGAGAAAGAGCCGCTGCACCTCATCGCCGCCGCCTTTTTCTGGGGTGCCGTCCCCGCTGTCGTCCTCTCCCTCGTTTCCCAGGTTCTACTGGACGTCCCCCTCTCCGAATTGGCCGACCCCGGCCTGGGGACCGATCTGCTCTCCGCCAGCCTGATCGCTCCGCTCACCGAGGAGCCTTTCAAGGGCCTGGCCCTTCTCCTGCTCTTTATCTTCTATCGCCGCGAGATCGATACACCGCTAGACGGCATCCTCTACGGGGGACTGGTCGGCTTCGGGTTCGCCACGACGGAGAACCTGTTCTACTTCCTGCACGCCTTCGACGTCGGGGGCGTGGTGGGCACCCTGAAACTGGCCTTCTTCCGCGCTGTTCTCTTCGGCCTCAACCACGCCCTCTTCACCGGCTGCACCGGGTTGGGGTTCGCCCTGGCCCGTACCTCCCCCCGCTGGGCGGTCAAGATCACGGCTCCCTTCCTGGGCCTGGGCGCGGGGATCACTTTCCATGCCCTCCACAACGCTGGCGCGACGTTGGCCGTCTTTGCCTGCTGGCCCCTCCTGTTCAGTTTCGTCTCCGATTGGGGGGGCGTGCTGATGTTGTTCGCCATCATCGTGTGGGCCTCCGTCCGGGAGCGGGCCTGGATCGCCCAGTACCTGAAAGATGAGGTCCAGAGGGGAACGATCAGCGAGGCCGACTATCGGGTCATCCAATCCTACTGGGCACGGGTCCGGGAGCGGACGTGGACCCTCCTCCGCGGCGACGTCGTCCGCTGGTGGCGGCTGGGCAAGTACTACCGGCTGGCGACGGAACTGGCCTTTGCCAAGCACCGCCGCTCCGATTTCAAGCGGGAGAGGGAGACCCACCGGCGGATCCAGCGTCTGCGCCGTCAGTTGCGGGCGCTGCGGGTCCAGATGGGGGACCTGCCCCCCGAACCCCCGTCCAGGGAGGAGGAATGAAACGCCTCGTCGCCCTCTTCGCCCTGCTGGGCCTGCTGGCCGCCTGCGTTGCTCCCTCCCCAATCCCCTCCCCATCGTCGACCGCGGAGGTTCGCCAGATCACGATCTTCTACACCTCGGACGAGCACGGGTACCTGGAGCCGCGGGAGGATGGGATTTATACGATCGGCGGAGCGGCCGGACTGATGGCCGCCCTTCTGGAGGAGGGGTACGATCCCCGGTCGGACACTGCCCTCCTGCTCAGCGGCGGCGATATGTGGGTCGGCCCGGCCATCTCCTCCTGGTTCCGAGGGGAGTCCACCGTTGAGGTCTTCAACCGGATGGGGTACGACGGTGCCGCGCTGGGTAACCACGACTTCGATTACGGGCCGGAGGTGCTGGCGGAGCGGGCCGCCCAGGCGAACTTCCCCTTCCTCTCCGCCAACCTCACCGAGGCCGAGACCGGTCGACCCCCACCCTACGCCCAGCCGTACACCGTCCGCGAGGTCAACGGCGTCCGGGTCGGCGTCGTCGGCCTCAGCCTGGAGACGACGCCGGAGATCGTGCTGCCTGAGCACGTGGAAGGGCTGGCCTTCGGCGAATACGCCGAGGCCCTGAGGGAGACGGTCCCGCGCGCCCGCGCCGAGGGAGCCGAGTTGGTCATCGTCGTCAGCCATGTCTGCGGGGGCGACCTGCTGGACCTGGCCCCTGTCGCCGCCGAGTTGGGGGTCCCCCTCCTGGCCGGCGGCCATTGTCACCGGCTGGCGATCGCCGAGCGGCTGGGCGTCCAGGTGATCGCCCCCGGAGCCCATATGGCCTACGCCGTCCGCGCCGACATCTTCTACGACCCCGCCACCGGCACGGTGGTGGACCAGGAGGCGCAGGCTATATGGAATCGCTACCGGACCACCAAGGGGCCTCCCGTCCCGCCAGACCCGGAGGTCGCAGCGATCGTGGACCGGTGGGCCGGCGAGGCCGAGGATGCCCTGGGAGAGGTGATCGGCTACACCGCCGACGGCATCCCCGTCGGCTGGGAGATGTACAACCTGGTGACCGACGCCTGGCTGTGGTACGTTCCCGAAGCGGACCTGGCGATCTCTAACCTGGGCGGTTTCCGGGAGGACATCCCGCCGGGCGAGATCACTCTGGCCGACATCGTGGCCGTCCTGCCCTTCGAGAACACGCTGATCGAGGTGGAACTGACCGGTGAGGAGGTCGTGGAGAACCTCCGCTGCTGTGGCGGGGCGGTGGCCGGGATGCGGATGGAGGGGATCGGGGACGACCTGGCTGTCGTGCTGGACGACGGCTCCCCCATCGACCCTGAGGCCACCTACCGCGTCCTGGTCAACAGTTACATCTATCAGGGCGGCAACGGCTATCTCTTCTCCCGCCAGGACCCCGACGCCTACGACACGGGGATCCACTGGCGGGAGCCGGTGATCGAATGGATCCGCGTCCAGGGGACCGGACCGGACCGGCCGCTGGAGGACCTGATCGACAGCCAGCCGCGCGGCCCGGGGTGGTGACGCTCATCTCCTGCCGGCGATCAACCCTACCCAATCGTCGATCTGTTGCCGTTCCAGCACCTCAAGGCCGGCCCGATGCAACGCCTCTACCACCTCTGTCTCCTGGTTGTCGATCAGCCCGGCGAGAATCAGCCGTCCTTCCGGCGTCAGCCGCGCTGCCAGGCCCTGCCCCAGCATCTCGACGATGACCTTCGCCAGGATGTTGACCACGACCAGGTCGAAGCGGCCGTGAGCCTGGTCCAGCGATCCCTCCATCACCGTCACCCGGTCCGCCACCCCGTTGCGGCGGACGTTCTCCCGGGCCACCTCCACCGCCTGCGGGTCGTTGTCCAACGCTAGCACCCTCCCTGCCCCCAGTTTCGCCCCGGCGATGGAGAGGATCCCCGAGCCGGTCCCCAGGTCCAGCAGCGACGTTCCTGGCTGGACGTGCCCCTCCAACGCCATCAGGCACATCTGGGTGGTGGGATGGAGCCCCGTCCCGAACGCCATCCCGGGGTCCAGGACGATCACCACCTCCCCTTCTCGCGGGTCATATTCCAGCCAGGAGGGGCGGACCACGACCCGCTGGCCGATGTGGAGGACGCGGAGGTGCTGCTTCCACGCCTCGGCCCAGTCCGCCTCGGCGATGCGGCGGAAGGTCGGTTCGGGCAGAGGCCGGATCTGGCTCAGGTGCCAGAGCGCTTCTTCGAGCCGTCGGCGGGTCTGGGGCAGACGGCGGTCCACAGGGAGGTAGGCCCGCACCACGACCGGGCCGGTCCCGATCCCCTCCGGGCCGGCCTCGATAGCGACCCCCCTGTGGGCGAAACGGGAGAGCACCTCGGCGACCGCTTCCGCCACTTCGCTGTCCACCTCTAGGCTGACCTCAAGCCACTCCATACCCTCCCTCCGCGAGTCAAAGGGAATTCTACCGTCAACGGTACCACAGTCAAACGACCGCTTCCCGATCTCTCGACTTTGGTGTATCATCCGTTGGATTCACCACGGGGAAACCTCTGTCTCTTCCGTGCCTCTGTGGTGGAGCCCAAACCGAGACAGGATGCGCTACAGGGTATGATCAAAGATACCTCTTCGCAACGGAAGATATGGCTCGGCGGCCTCCGCGCCCTGATCGGCGTCGGCGCGCTGGCCTTCCTGCTCTGGAAGATCGGCCTGGGAGAGACCCTGGCTGTGTTGCGGACCGCCGACCTTCGCCTGCTGGGGACCGCCTTTGGCCTCTTCGTGATCAGCCTGATCATCCGGGCGGTCCGGTGGTCGGTGCTCCTGCGCGCGCTGGATCTGCGGGTCCCGTTCGGACGGCTGGTCTATCTCTACTTCGTCGGCGCGTTCTTCAACAGTTTCCTCCCCACCGGCTTCGGCGGGGACGTGGTGCGGGCGCTGGAGTTGACCCAGGACACGCCGACCACGGCGGCGGTAGGGACGGTGCTGGTGGACCGGATGACCGGGTTGCTGGTGCTGTTGGCGCTGGGGCTGGGCGCGCTCCCCTTCAGCGCACCCTATCTGGCCCCGTGGCTGGTCTGGCTGCTGGTGGGGGTCGCCGGAGGGGGGCTGCTGGCCGGCGCGCTGATGCTGGAGGGGCGGGTCCTCCGGCGGATCACCGCCTGGCTGCCCGAACGGTTCTCCCTGAGCGGTTCCGGCTTCCTCGGCCGGCTCTACGCCGCGGTCACGGGGTGTGGCTGGCGGGCGATCGTCCAGGCGCTGGCGATATCGCTCCTGTTCAACCTGGTCAACATCCTCATCAACTTCCTCTGCGGGCGGGCGGTGGGGATCGATCTTCCGCTGGGTTATTTCTTCATCACCGCACCGCTGATCTCCATCAGCCTGATGATCCCGGTCTCCATCGGCGGGGTGGGCGTGCGGGATTGGACCGTCGTGGCTCTCTTCGGTCCGGCGGGGGTGAACGGTAACACGGCGGCCTCGATGTCGCTCTCGATGTACGCCGTCTCGGCGGCGGCGGGGCTGGTGGGCGGGGCGATGTACGCGGTGGAGGGGCTGCGGGCCGTCCAACGACGAAGCGGGCCGGTCCGTGCGGGTCGAAGGGGGAACCACGAAGACACGGAGGACACAGAGGCCTTTCTGTGATTTATGGGGAACCTCTGCGCCCTCTGTGTGTCCCTGTGGTGCAGACACCCCCTGCTCAGGAAGGCTTGCGGCAGAGGTACAACACGTGGGGATATGGATACCCGGCGTCCAGCCGGGTGATCTCGATCTGGAAGCCGATCATCTCCAGCAGCGCCAGCAGGATCGGCGTGTCGAGGCAGTAGAACGGCAGGTTGCGGTTCCGGATGAAGTCGTGCACATAGTTCCAGATGTACTTCCAGACGGTCACCTTGTCCACGTCCTTGATGATCAGCAACCCGCCGGGGGGCAGGCTCTCGTAGCACTTACACAGCAGGGGGATCTGCCGCGTGTGCGGGATGTGATGGAGGACGTCGTTCATCACGATGCAGGTGGGCTGGCCGAAAGGGACCTCCAGGATGTCCCCCTGGAAGAAGTGGACCGACTCCCCCGGCCTCGCCGCCTCGCGGGCGATCCGCACCCGCTCTTCCTGCAGGTCGATCCCCACGACCTCCCGCCGGTTCGACTCTCCGACCAGGAGGAGGCTTAGCAGGCCATAGCCGCACCCCAGGTCCAACACCGATCCCTCGGGCGGCACCAGCCGCGCCACTTCCTCGAAGGGGCAGATGCGCAGCCGTAATCCCAGTTCCAACCGCACGCCGGGCGACACCTTCCGGTACCGTGCGAGCAGCCGACGCGCTGCTGGGCCGTTGAGCCAGGGGCGCAGCAACCCCGCCCGCAGGTTCAGGAACGACTTCTCTTCTACCTCAACGGCGACGGAAACCTTTGCAGAGCCTTCACATTCGGGCATATATCTCCTCGGGAGGGAGGCGTTCGTCGCAATCACGCTCTCCCTAGGGGAATTCCAGCGTCGTCAGTTCGACCCGGTCGCTCCCATCAGGAAGGAGGAGCCGCTCCCCGGTCGCCGGGTCGTACAGGCCGACCCACACCCGCATCCGGTGGGGTATCTGGGTCGGGAGGAACACGCCGTGCCGGTCCGTCACGACCTGTCCAGGCTCCCAGGTGGTGGTCGGACGGGAGCCGCTGCCGGGGATGCCGTCGTGCTGGGCCAGCAGCGCGCCGCTTTCGTCCGTCAGGTGGACGAAGACCTTGTAGTCCGTCGACACCGGTTCCACCGCCTCCCACCGCAGTTCGACGGCGAACACGCCGCCGGGCTCCACCTGGGGCGTGAGATGCGCGGTCTGCAGCCGGATGAGCCCCCCGAACAGCGCGTCCGAAGACACCTCGGTCCACCCGGCCTGGGGCGCGGCGTAGGCCAGGTAGAGGGTGTCCCCCTGCCACTCGCCCCCCGCCGGGAAGAACCGGTCGTCAAGCCACACCTTCAGGTCGACGTTCGGCCCGAAGGTCCCCTTATAGAGCACAAACCACAGCCGCTGGTACCGCTCCGTGTCCCGAGTGATGCGGGCGGCGATGCGCTCCATCGGCTCGATGATGGGGTCCCACCGCATCGCATACGACCAGGCGGGGTCGCCCGACTGCCGCAGGTTCTCGTACCAACCGGCCTTGCTGAGCACGTTGAAGTACACCAGATCGTCCGACCCGGCACGCTCGATCAGGTATCGGTAGTCGGCCGTCGGATCGAAGGGGTCCACCACCTCCAGCGTCTTGGCGTACACGAACCGGCTGCAGGTGGGCCAGTAGGCCAGGGTCAGAAGGAGCAACGCCAGCGGGAGCAGCGGCCGCCAGCGCGACCAGAGGCCGTCGAGCGCCCAGGCCACCAGCAGGCCCAGGAAGGGGATCGCAGGCACGAGATGCCGCACGGCGAACCAGCGGGAGGATTGGCTGACGTAGGCGATGCCCAGCACGGTGGTGCCGACCACCAACAGCGGCAGCAGCAACCTGATAGCCTGTTCGCGGCGGGGCGGCCGGACGGCGAACCCGGCCAGCAGCGTCAGCCCGAAGGCGGCGGTGGCGACCCAGCCGGAGCCGTAGGGGAAGGCCAGCCCCTCCAGGGTCGGCCCCAGGTAGGCGAGGGTGCCCCGCAGCGGGTCGACCCCCGCCGCCGGACCCGTGGCCATCCGCGCGCGGACGGTGGGCCAGGCGTAGATCAGCCACGGGGAGTAGAGGAGCACCGCCCCCAGGCCGATGAGGATGAGCCGGGGGAGCCGACGGCGGTCGGTGATGGCCCCGTAGAGGTACAGGCCGATCAGCGGCCAGAGGGTGTGGTAGAGGGTGGACATCGCCCCCACCGTCGCCAGGGCCAGTCCCAGGTCGTACCGCCACGCGCCTGGACGTCCGGCCCCACGCAGCAGGAAGTAGGCCGCCAAGAGCACCATCACGGCCGCCAGCGGGTACATCCGGGTCACCTGGCCGTAGTACACCAGGAGTGGCGCGACGGCCGCGAAAAACGCCGCCAGGAGGCCGATGCGCCGGTCCGCCAGCCATGCCAGGGCCATACGGTAACTCAGAGGGACTGCCAGGACGCCCAGGAGGACTGAGAGGTACCGGATGCCGAAGGCGGTCTTGCCGGTGATCAGCCAGATCTTGAGCAGGGCGGTGTACAGGGGCGGGTGCCAGTCCTCCGAGGCCACCTGGAGGAGCGCCGACCAGGGGAGGCTGGCGTGGGCCAGGCTCCAACCCTCGTCCCAGCGCAGGACGGGGAGGTCGAGTTCCACCATTCGGAGCACGAAGGCGAGCCCGACGCAGCCGATGAGGCCGGCGAAGACGGCAACCGATCTACGAGTGTTTGCTTTCATCCGTCGTCAGATGTCTCTACCACAGAGACACAGAGGTCACAGAGTTTTTCTCCACCCCTCTGTGTTCCCTGTGTCTCTGTGGTTTTTTCCCCTTTCATCCGGCAAGTGCGCCCCATTATAACCGGGCCCCATCCCCTGTCAATCACGCAACCCGGCCAACAGGTCGTCCTCCACCCCCTCCGGCCATCCGACGGTGGAGCGGGCGAGGACGAAGTTCTCCTGTCGAAACCAGGGGGCCTGGACCACCATTTCCGGGGCAGTGAAAAAGGGGCTTTGGCGGCCGATCTGGGTGAGGTGGCAGCGGATTCCCTGCAGTTTCGTCTCCACATAGCCGCTGACGTCGATGACGGTGGTGATCGTCTCCCGTTTCCACCCGAAGAAGCGGAAGGGAACACCGTCCCGTGTCACCGCTGCGGGCCGTCCGTTCTGGGCCATCACCGCCAGTTGGTCCTCCGCGACCACGCGGTAATAGAGTTTGTCCACCCGGTGGGGGCGGCACTCATCGTCCGATCCGTCGGAGAACCACTCTGGATCCGCTGCCAGGTCCACGGCGGCCACGGTCCACCAATGGACGGCGATGTGGTCGAAGTGGCCGTAGACACCGTCCGGCCCAAAGGTGACGACCACGTGCGGGCGTAGTCGGCGGATGAGGCGGACCAGTTTTCCCACCGCCTGTCCCTGATGGACGAGGGGGAGGAGGCCGTCGGGGTAGTCCAGGAAGATCGGCGGGTGGACCCCGTAGGTCTGGCAGGCGCGTCGGAGTTCCTGCTCCCGCACATCGGGAAGGGTGACGGGGGTGGCTGCATCCGGCTCGAAGATCTGCCCGGCCTCGCCTCGCGTGGCGGTGACCACGTAGACCTCACACCCCTCGGCACCGTACCGGGCCAGCGTGCCTCCCAGGCCCAGGGCCTCGTCGTCTGGGTGAGCGGTGACGACCATCAAGGTGAACGGACCCATCTGCGTTTCCTCCTGCCGTGATTTGTTTCCCAATTATAACCCATCCGCTCGAGAGGGCGAACGGAGAAGGTGCCCTTCGGCGGCTCTCCCTCCCCTCTTCGACCGGGGAAGCCCGGTCTGCGCCGGGCTTTGCCATTGGGTGGCCTGCGACTTGAGTCGCCAGGTACCTACCAAATTGTTGCAGATTCAGGGCGAACGTTCCCGCTTGCCACATCGCCCACCTCGAGTACAATTACTGCTGGCCCGCGGCCATCGGTTAGAGCGCACATCGCAGGCTGGCGGAGCCTTCACTGTCTAATAGGGAGGTTGCAGGCGCGCGTAGCAGAGGCGGAGGGAGCCAGCCCTTCACGAGAGGGCGGGCGCGTGCTGAGGCGGGAAAGGTCGACGATGGACATAGTGGATGAGGTGAAAGAACGACTGGACATCGTCGAAGTCGTTTCCTCTTATCTCCCGCTCCAGAAGGCCGGCCGTAACTTCAAAGCGCTGTGTCCCTTCCACACGGAGAAGACGCCCTCCTTCTACGTCTTCCCCGACAGCCAGCGGTGGCACTGCTTCGGGGCCTGTGGGGAGGGCGGGGATGTCTTCTCCTTCGTGATGAGGATGGAGGGGTGGGATTTCCGGACCGCGCTGGAGGAGTTGGCGAAGCGGGCCGGCGTGGAACTTCGCCCCCGGGCCCCGGAGCAGATCGAGCGAGAGCAGGAGATCCAGCGGCTGCGGGACGCGCTGGCGCAGGCGGCCGCCTACTTTCACCGCCTCCTCCTCCACGCGCCGGAGGCCCAGGCGGCCCGGGAGTACGTCGCCAGGCGGGGACTTTCTTCGGAGACGGCGGAACGGTTCCAACTGGGGTACAGCCTCCCCCGGTGGGAGGGGCTTCGGGACCACCTCGTCGAGCAGGGGTTCACGCTGGACGAACTGGAGGAGGCGGGGCTGCTGATCCGACGGGAGGATGGGACGACGTACGACCGGTTCCGCGGACGGCTGGTGATCCCCATCCGCGACGCGCGGGGGCGGGTCGTCGGCTTCGGGGCCCGCACGTTGGAGCCGGATGGGGTCCCGAAGTACATCAACTCGCCCAAGACGCCGCTCTTCGACAAGAGCCGCCTCCTCTTCGGGCTCGACCTGGCCCGGCAGGCGATCCGCGAGGAAGACCGGGTGGTCATCGTGGAGGGGTATATGGACGTGATGCGGGCCCATCAGGAGGGGTTCCGCAACGTTGTGGCGCAGATGGGGACCGCGCTGACGGAGGCCCAGGTCCGACTCCTGCAGCGGTACACCCGTCGTTTCGTCCTGGCGCTCGACCCGGACGCGGCGGGCCTTCAGGCCACGCTACGCGGGCTGGAGGTCGCTCGGGAGTCGCTGGAGCGGGAGGCGGAGCCGGTCTTCGACCCACGGGGGCTGGTCGGCTTCGAGGGGCGGCTGGGGGCGGAGATCCGCATCCTCAGCCTCCCGGCGGGTCAGGACCCCGATGACCTGATCGGGAGCGATCCGCAGCGCTGGTTGGCCCTGGTCGAAGGGGCGCTGCCGGTCGTCGAGTTCGTCTTCCAGCAGTTGCTGGCCCAGGCCGACCTGGAGGACGCCAAGGAGCGGGCGCGGATCGTGGACCGGATGTTGCCCCTCCTGCGGGACGTGCGGGATCCGGTGGAGCGGGAGGTCTACGCCCAGAAGATCGCCCGTGCGCTGGAGGTGGACGAGCGAACGGTGCTTTCCCGCCTCCACCGCTCCGAGCGAGATGCGGTCCGGATTCGACGGCAGCCCGTCGAGGAGCCCGTCGCCGTCCGCCGTCCCACCTCCGCCGATCTGGAGGGGTACTGCCTGGCCGTTCTGATCCGTCGTCCCTGGCTGTTGGCGCGGGTGAACGAGGTGCTAGTAGGGATGGACCTGCAGCCCTTGCAGGCGCAGGATTTCAGCGACCCCATCTATCGGGCTGTTTTCGAAGGGTGGGAGACGGTGCTGGCGGAGCCTCAGCCGTCGGCGGATCGGCTTCGGGAGGTGGTCCCCGAGCCCGCCGGAGAGTGGCTGGGGGAGGTGCTGAGCGAGAGTGAGGACCTGAGTGACGAGCAGTGGATCCGTGAGGGGGTCAAGGCTGCCCTTCGGCTTCGGCAGCGGAACCTGAAGCGGATCGAAGCCGACCTGCGAGCGCTGACCCGTGAGGCGCAAGAGGAAGGACGACCGGAGGCGGCGGAGTACGGACAGGCCTGCCTGGATTACGCCCGTGCCATCCTGCGCATCCAGCAGGCTCTGGCACGGCCCTGGGGAGAAGTGCCCTCGCCGAGCGGGTAGGAGGTCCACCGGTGGAAGAAGTGGCCGAAGAGATCGAAGGGTTCGATCTCGAGAGGGAGCCTACGCTGGACGAACTAGAGGAAATCGAACAAGTCACCCTTACCGAAGGGGCCGAACTGGCGGAGGACCCGGTCCGTATGTACCTGCGCGAGATCGGTCGGGTCGCTCTGCTGAACGTGGACCAGGAGATGTGGCTCTCCACCGTCCGCGAGGCGGCCAAGCTGCTGGCGCACCATCGACAGGCGTTGGAAGAACGGCTGGGTCGCCCTCCCACGCATCAGGAGGTTTGGTCCGCCCTGGTGGACGACGTGTACGCCCTATGGCAGCAGACCGTCCGGCTCTGCAAGGCGCGCTCCGTCGATCCGCCGGAGTTCATCGCCCTTCTGGAGGAGGTCAGCCTCCTGCAACGGACCCGGATGCCCGACGCCGAGTCCTACCTCCGCCGGTTCCTTGAGCAGAAGAACGTGAGCGAGGATGAGGGGTGGGCGGAACTGACCCGGGTGGCGCTGGACCTGTTCACGCATCTCTACCTCCTTCCCGACTCCACGCTCGCGTATTTGAAGGAGGCCTGGCGAAAGCGGGGGCGGTTGCCCAGCCGCCGGGTCCTGCGTCGCCATGCCCCCAGCGAGGAGGCGCTGGAACTGGAGTGGGCGGACGTGGGGGAGCGGGCAGCCGAGGCTCAGCAGCATCTGATCCAGGCTAATCTCCGGTTGGTGGTGAGCATCGCCAAGCGGTATGTCGGGCAAGGGATCTCTTTTCTGGATCTGATCCAGGAGGGGAACATCGGTCTGTTGAAGGCGGTGGAGAAGTTCGACCACACGAAGGGGTTCAAGTTCTCCACCTACGCCACGTGGTGGATCCGTCAGGCCATCACCCGCGCCATCGCCGATCAGGCTCGCACCATCCGCATCCCGGTCCATATGGTGGAATCGATCAACCGTCTCTTCCGCATCCAGCGACGGTTGACCCAGGAGTACGGACGCGCGCCGACCCCGGAGGAACTGGCGCTGGAGGCAGGGTTCCTGGAGCCGGAGGAGGCGAAACAGATCCAAGAGATCGAGGCGACGGGTCAGGACCTCCCCCCGCGATTGAAGCACCGGCTCCGCCGGGCCGCCTCCAAGGTGGAGTATATCCTCAATCTGGCCCAAGAGCCGGTGTCGCTGGAGACGCCGGTGGGCTCGGAAGAAGACAGCGAGTTGGCCGACTTTATTGAGGATGAGGGGATCCCCGCTCCCGACGATGCGACCTCGCGGCGGCTGCTGAAGGAGCAGATCCGCGCCGCGTTGGACGTGTTGACGGATCGGGAGCGGGAGGTGTTGGAGATGCGGTACGGGTTGAAGGACGGCAAGGTGCACACCCTGGAGGAGGTAGGACAGGCCTTCGGTGTGACGCGGGAGCGCATCCGTCAGATCGAGACCAAGGCTCTGCGAAAACTACGCCATCCCGGGCGTAGTCGCCGTTTGCGGGACTTTTTGGAGTAGTTACGAGGAGGGTGTCATCCCCTCGCGCTGAGGGGGAGGAGGCCTTCAGGGGACCAGAAGGGCAGGCGGCTCCCCAGAGGGCAGCGGCTTCTAATGCAGAACTCCCCATCCGATCCGCTCTCCGCGCGGACGGGTTCCCAATGGAGGTCCTCCAGTTCGGCTCGCACGTGCCCGACGAGGGCGTCGATCCACCAACTGTCCTCGGGATTGTGGAGGAGGAGCAGACGCATGGGGACACCCGGTGGTCGCGTGTGAATCAGGTCGCAGACGAACTGTGTGAGGAAAAACGGATACCCGCGCCTCTCCTGCCACTCGCGCGGGATCGGCTCATGGGCGAACCGGAGGGCTGTCTGAAGCGCGGGTCGGCTGAGCAAGGTCCCCTTCCGCCTCCGGCGGGCATCGACCACGATGGACGGCCGCTTCTGGTGGATTACCTCGACCAGACAATACTCGAAGAGAGGGCAGGCGTCGAGGGGGGAAGCCATCGTCCAAAGGACAGGCTTCTCTCTCACTGGGGAGAGCCTAGATTGAATCTCCAGTTCGGTCAGTAGTTGGATTGCCATTGAGCCCCCTACCGCGGCGTTCCATCCCGCCAGCGACGGATACCATCCTGGGGGCAGAAGCGGGGCCCCGATCTCGAGAGAGGCATAGTGAGGGCCCCGCTTGCCCCGTTAAGAGGGTACCGGCAACAGGTCCGCTCGAAGACACAAGTATTGGCACCGGCTATCCGCCGTGCCACCACTCATTGTCCCAGTGACAACTCGCCGACCTGTTGCCCGTACCCCCGGTGGGCTAGAAGCCCACCGGGTTGGAAAGGGATCGATATGCGGGAGGCGACAGCGCAATATGACCACTCGACCCCAGGCGGCGCTGCAGTTCGGCAGCGAATTCTTCCAGTGTGTCGGCCCGGATTCCCAGCAGAAGGGCCGCTTCCTCCTCCCCCAGAGCGAACTGGGCGAGCAGCCGCTGGCGGCCCCCGTTAAGAAAGTCGGTGCGAAACTGGCGGTCAACGATCGCAGTCCCCACCACCTGCTGAAGCACCTGCTGCGACACTTCCTCCTCTCCTTTCCCTGCGGATCTTCGTTCTCAACCCCCGCCCTCCTGCCGGGACTGTTGAGGTGGACCGTCTCCGAGAGGCAGGGAAAGCGACGGTGCACAGGGAGACGGCGCGCCTTCGTCTAGCCGTTGCCGCTGCCGCCGCTCACCGGGTCCGCCAGCAGGCCCGTCTCCACCAGGCCGGGCATCAGCGCGCCCACGACAGCCAGAACGACCAGCAGCCACGTCAGGACCAACTTCGCCGTCCGAGGTTCTGCCAGTTTATACACCCCTGCAACCACCCGCGCCTTCATCTCTCCTTACCTCCTCACCAGAACTTGGAAAGGTCCTTCATCGCGCGGGCTATAATGTAGCAGGGGGGTATACACAAAACTCTACACAAGGGGGGGACGGTGGGGGGGAATGACTACTGGCCGCGGGGGGGAAATCGGCCTTCGCGGATGGCGTGGAACAACTCCACCGTCTCCGGCGAAGGCTCGACGGAGAGTTCCCTCTTCAGGGTCTCAACGCAGCGACGGTACTGGGCCAGAGCCTCGTCGGTCTGCCCTTTCCTCGCGTAGGCTTCCATCAGCCGCCGGTGGAAGTCCTCCCGCAGGTTGTCCACCGCCAGCCCGCGACGGAGCACGTCGATGGCATCGTCGAAACGGGACCGGCTGATCCACCAGGCGGCTACCTCACCGACTGCCTGCAGGTACTGCTGGCGAAGGGTCTCCCGCCGGGCTCCGCACCAGTCGGCGTAGCAGTCCTCCAGAAAGTCCCCTTGATAGAGGGCGATGGCCTGGCGCAGATACCGGGCCCGCTTCGGCATCGGGGACCGGCGGGCCCGTTCCAGAAGGCGCTCGAACTCCCACACGTCGTACCAGATGTCGAGGTCGTCCCGGATGACGTATCGCCCCTCCCGATAGACCACGGGGTTGACCCCCAGCGCCTGCTGCATTCGGTACTTGGTGTTGTGGAACGTGCCGGGCAGCCGGGAGGCCCGCAGGTCGGGCCAGAGGTCCGATCCGATCTGGTCGCGGGTGCGCGGGGGATGGCTCAAGAGGTAAAAAAAGAGGTGGCGGGCCGTGGAGGTCGCCCACCTGGAGGCAGGGATGGGCACTCCGTCCCGTTCGACCCGGCTCTGGCCGAAGCCGTAGGCTCGCAGGGAGGGAGGGGGCGGGGCCGTCTGCGCGGCCCAGGTACGGAGCGCTTCTTGTGCAGCGGCATAGAAGCGGGGGGCTGCTTCCAGCGCTTGCCTCAGGACCGGCTCGTCGAGGTCCAGGGCGGCCTCTTCAATGAAAGACCAGACCGGCTGTCCATCGACGAGGAGCCGATGTCTGCCCCGGACCTCGGAATACGCCGCCGCTGCTTTGCGCAGCGCGTCCACCGCCGCCGCCTCCTCACCGGCACGATGGAGGGCATACGCCAGATACAGCCAGGCGCGAGCGGCCTCCTGTCTGGCCTCTGTCCGCTCCAGAAAGGCGCAGGCCTCCTCCAGATTGGCCCGCCCCTCCTCGACCTGGCCGTTTTGAACCTGGATCAGGCCCAGTGTGGCCCGGTATCGGTTGCTCAGGACGGGGGCCTCTTCGCGGTTGACCTGCTTCAGAGCTTCTCTGGCCCGCTCCAGCGCTTGATCCAGATCGCCCGACCGGAGGTGGGTCAGCGCCAGGGCATCCAACCCATAGGCGAGCAGGAAGGTGCTGACCCCGGCCCCAGCGATCGTGATACCCTGCTCCAGGTGGTCCTTCGCCGATGCGAGATCGCCCAGGTCGCGCAGCACCTCGCCGAGGCTCACCAGGACGAAGCCTTCTACGTGCCGATGGCCCACGCGCCGGGCCGTCGCCAGTGCCTCTTGCAGGGTCTCCAGGGCACCGGCGTAATCGCCGAGCAGGTAGAGGTTGTAGGCCAGGTCGTTGAGGGCCTCGGCCAGATAGCCCGGGCTGCCCAGTTCGCGCGAGGCGGCGACGACCACCTTGAGCACCTCCACTGCCTCCTCCACCCGCCCCTGGCTGTGCAGGCAGGCTGCCAGACCCGCCTGGATCAGAACCATCCGGTGGGGATCTTCCAGGCCTCGACAGCCTTCCAGCGCTCGTCGGAACTTCTCCTCCGCCTCCTCGAACCGTCCCATACGGATCAGGCACATCCCCTGGACCCGGAGCGCTTCCACCGCGGCCTCAGAGGTGGGCCTCTCCTCAGGGAGGACGTGAAGGGCGGCCTCGGCTTGTTGGATCCCCTCGGTGTAGGCTCCTCGGTTGAGGGCGACGAGGGCCTGGGCTGTCAGCGCCATGCCCACCATCTCCTCTGCCCCTCGTAGCCGGAACGTGCCCTCGGCGATGGACAGCCAGCGACGTGTCTGTTCGAGTTTGCCGACGCGCAGGGCGGCTTTCGCAGCGAAGAGGGCGAGGCGGGGGTACGTGCGCAACGCGTCCTCCGGCAGTCGCCCGGCCCATTCGACCAGCGTCTTCAGACGGCCGGCCTGGAGGAGGGACTCAGCCGTCCCATCCATCACGCGGGCCGCCTCCAATGGTTCTTCGATGATCATATAGTGCTGGGCTGCGTGGCTGGGGGCCCCCGCCTGCTCAAACCAGGTCGCTGCCAGGCGATGGAGATGGCGGAAGGCTTGGGGATCCTTTTCCTTCAACCGCGCCTGAAGGAACTCCCGGAAGAGGGCGTGGTAGCGGAAGTGGTCCTCTTTCTCGCTAATCCTCTCCACGAACAGGTTACGGCGCTCCAACTGTCGGAGCCGGTCCTCCGCACCCTCCAGCCCGAGCGCTCTTTCGCAGAGAAGAGGTGTCATTTCCTCCAGAGTGGAGGAGGCAAGGAGAAACGCTTGCAGGTCTGGTTCCTGGCTTTCCAGAACCTCGCTTGCCAGATACTCGTAGAGTGGGCGGCCGGAGGCACGGGCTCGTGCCCAGAGGTCTCCCCTCCTGTGGAGGGCATGGCGGGCCAGCAGGATCCCCGCGATCCATCCCTCCGATTCGACGATCAACCGCTCCACCTCTTCCGGGGAGAGCCGTAAGGAAGGGTCCTGCTCGAGAACGCGGCGTATCTCCTTCGGCGTGAAGCTGAGGTCGCTCGGACCCAGGCCCTCCACCTCGCCCCGCGCGGCCAGGGAGATGAAGGGAAGAGTCCCGGGGACAGTGCGGGAGGCGATGATCAGGTGGCAATGCTCCGGCTGGTAGGCTAGAAGGGTGGAGAGGAACTCGGTGACCTCGGAGGCGTCCTCCACGTGGTGGAAGTTGTCGAGGATCAGCACGAACCACTCGGGGATGGCGGCGACCATCTCGTTGACCAGCGTGCCGGCGATGCTGAGGACATCGCCCCCCAGCGGAGCGCTGGCCTCCAGGACGCTCTGGGTCTCCTCGCCGAAGTCGGGATAGCGCCGGCGCAGGCTGGCGAGCAGCCCCTCGACGAAGGTGCGCAGGTCCCGATCGGTGGCGTCCAAACTGTACCAGCAGACAGTGAGGTCCGCATCGTGGGCGAAATCGACAAGGAGTGCCGTCTTGCCGTATCCAGGGGGGGCGGCGATGAAGATCAGTTTGCGGTCGATATGTTCGTGGAGGAAGTCCAGAAGGCGTTCCCGCCGAATCAGGTTCGCGGGCCGGGCAGGCACTAACGTCTTTGTGACAATCGGAAAAGAAACCATTCCAGTGGTCGATTGTACGTTTGACAAACGAGGATGTCAAGTGCGGTCTGAGGTTCGGACATGGCTCCCCGATGGAAGAACCACAGAGGCGCAGAGGGCACGGAGGGGCGCTCCAGTTTGGGAGGAGAACTCCCCGTGTCCTCTGTGGTGGAAGACGGTGGATGTCCGAACTCGGGCTCGAAGCCCAGCATCTCGGTCGGGTCGGCGAAATGCTTGACTTGCCGCCGGAGTCGTCTATACTGAAACCCCCTGCGTTCCGTGCAGGTGAGCAGAAAGGAGGCAGCGATGGCCGAGTTGATGGGTGCTGACCTGCTGGTACAATGTCTCATCCAGGAGAAGGTGCGCTACGTCTTCGGAATCCCCGGCGGGCAACTCTGCCCGATCTTGGACGCTATCCGCCGCTTTGGCCATGAGGCGGGTCTGGACTTTGTGATGACCCGCCACGAGCAGGCCGCTGCCCATATGGCGGACGCCTACGCCCGCGTGACCGGTGAGCCGGGGGTGTGTATGGGGACCATCGGCCCCGGCGCTGTCGATCTGGTGCCGGGGGTCTACACCGCCTGGGCGGACTCCATCCCGATGATCGTCCTCACGGCCCAGAATCAGACGTGGAAGAGTTATCCGGAGCGGGGCTCGATGCAGTCGCTGGACCAGATCGATCTCTTTGCTCCGATCACCAAGTGGCAGGCCCGTGTCGCCCACTGGCAGCGAATTCCCGAACTGGTCCAGCGGGCCTTCCGCGTCGCCCTCTCCGGGCGGCCTCGGCCGGTTCATCTGGACCTGCATGTGGATGTGTTGGTGGCTACCGGCGATGAATCGTCGCTGACCTACCGTCCTCTGCCGCCGGAGAATTACCGGCCCGTCCGTCCGCCCGTCGCCGACCCCGAACTGATCGAGCAGGCCGCCCACATGCTGGTGGAGGCCGAGCGACCGTTGATCCATCCCGGCGGCGGCGTCCTCCGCAGCGGGGCGTGGGAGGAGGTGCGGGAACTGGCGGAATACCTCTCCGCCCCGGTCACCACCAGCCCCGGCGCTTGTGGCGTGCTGCCGGAGGATCACCCCCTCTGCCTCATCGCCGGAGGGTACGGCGCGCTGGGCGCCCAGGCGATGGCCGACGTGGTCCTCCTCATCGGCGGTCGGTTGGGGGACACCGACTTCTGGGGACAACCACCGTTCTGGGGCGAGCCCGACCAGCAGAAACTGATCCAGATCGACATCGAGCCGGAGAACGTGGCCCTCAACCGGCCCGTCGATCTGGCGCTGGTGGGTGATGCGAAGGCCACCTTACGGCTGCTGATCGAGGCGGTCAAACGGCGCACGCCCCCCATCCCGGAACGGCCGGAGATGGAGGAGTACCGGTCGGTGCAGGAGGGGTGGCTGGCCCAGTTCGAGGCCCAGGCCGCTTCCGACCAGAAGCCGATCCATCCTCTGCGCCTGATCCGGGACGTGCGGGCCTTCTTCCCCCGCGACGCCATCACCATTGTGGACGGTGGGAACACCGCCGTGTGGGCCCACTACCTCAACCGGATCTATGCCCCCCGCACCTTCCTCTGGGCCTCCGACTCCGGTCATCTGGGCACTGGCCTCCCCTACGCCATCGGCGCCAAGTTGGCCCGCCCCGATCGGATGGTCTACGCCATCTGTGGCGACGGGGCCTTTGCCCTCAATATGCAGGAACTGGAGACCGCTGCCCGCTTGGGTCTCTCCTTTGTCGTCATCATCGTCAACGACCGGCAGTGGGGGATGATCAAGGCTCAGCAGATGAGCGCGTACGACGCCCGCTACATCGGCGTCGACTTCAAGGACGTGCGGTACGATCAGGTCGCTCGGGCGATGGGATGCTGGGGGGAGCGAGTCGAGGATCCCAGCCAGATCACCCCCGCCCTGGAACGGGCGGTAGCCTCCGGCAAGCCAGCCGTGCTGGACGTCGTTGTGGACGCCTGGGCCCACCTGACGCCACCGGACCTGGAGAACCTGGACGCGGTCTGGATGGAAGGGTGCGACCTGCCGTGGTAAGCGGGAGAGGGTATCGGCGATGAGGAAGGAGATGAAAGCAGCTGTCTTTCGGGGGATCGGGCAGATCGAGGTGGCCGACGTCCCGGTGCCGCAGCCGGAGGCGGGCGAAGTGTTGATCCGCGTCGGCTACTGCGGCATCTGTGGCTCCGACGTGGAGGCGGTCCACACCGGGATGTACGAGCCGGGGCTGGTCATCGGGCACGAGTTCGCCGGGGTGGTCGCAGAGGTGGGCCCCGGGGTGGAGGGCTGGCAGGTGGGGGACCGGGTGGTCGTCAACGACGCGATCCCCTGCGGAGCCTGCGGCCCGTGTCGGGAGGGATGGCTGGATGGATGCGAGGGCCTGACGATGGTCGGCGTCACCCACGATGGAGGGATGGCGGAATACGTGCGGGTCGTCGCCCGGGGGCTCCATCGACTGCCGGAGGGGATCACCCTGCGGCAGGGAGCGCTGGTGGAGCCGCTGGCGGTGGCGCTGCACGGGGTGCGGCGGTCCCGCCTCAGGCCGGGGGACCAGGTGCTGGTGATGGGGGCGGGGCCGATCGGCCTTCTGACCCTCCAGTGCGCTCTGCTGGCGGGCGCTCGGACGGTGGTCGTCACCGAGATCGACCCCACCCGCGCGGCGCTGGCGGAACGGCTCGGCGCGGCAGCGGTTCTAGACCCCGCCCGGGAGAACGTGGGGGTGGCGTTGCGTAGGCTCATCGGGGGGCAGGGACCGGACGTGATCTACATCTGCACCGGTGCGCCTGCCCCTTATCGGGACGCCGTCTCCCTGGTCCGCAAGGGGGGACAGGTCTTCCTCCTGGGGTTGTGCGTGGAGCCGGTGGAGGCCGATTTCCTGAGCGTTGTCCTGAGCGAACTGTGCATCGAGGGAAGCCTGGCGGGCCGGGCGGAGTTCCCCGCTGCCATCGACTTTATCGCCCAGGGCCGGGTGGACGTGGAGTCCCTCATCTCCCACGAGATCTCACTGGACGAAGTGGTCTCCCAGGGGTTCGAGCGGCTGAGCACTCCTGGGTCCAAAGCGGTCAAGATTCTGGTGCACATAGGAGGGGAAGGATGAAACTGGCATCGCCGGAGTACATGGAGGAGGTCCGGAAGCGATCCAACGCCGACCCGCAGTACTTGGAACTGGCCAAGGGTCACAATGCCTCCTATACCCTCGTCCTAGAAGCAGAGCCAGAGAAGGGGGTGGCAGAGACCATCGTCGTCGGTTTCGACAACGTGGATGGGAAGATCAACGAGGTCTGGTTCGGCGAGCGGCCGACCGACTTCACCCTCTCTGCCCCCTACGGGGTGTGGGTGGATATCCTCCGCGGCAAGATGGGGCCGACCAAGGCGATCGCCTCGCGGAAACTACGCACCCAGGGACCGTTCCTCCAACTGCTGCAGGGGGCGAACCGGATCATCCGATGGGTAGAGGTTCTGCGCACGATCCCGACGGAGTTTGAGGGGGAATACGCCAAGTACAACCTGCCGGGGGAGTAACCGTCGTCGGGATCGGCAGGCCAAACCGGCGCTCTGGAAGATCGGCCTCGCCCGATCTGGAGCGCGCGTTGCCTCACCACCGCTTTCTCAGGAAGCGAACAATCCCTCCACGAACCGGTCGGCGTCGAAGGGGGCCAGGTCCTCTAACCCCTCCCCGGTGCCCACGAAGCGGATCGGCAACCCCAGTTGGTGGGCGACGGCGAAGGCCATCCCGCCGCGGGCGGTGCTGTCCAGTTTCGCCAACACCACCCCGGTCACCCCCACCGCCTCGCGGAAGTGAAGGGCCTGGCTGAGGGCGTTCTGGCCGGTGGTGGCGTCCAGTACCAGCAGGACCTCGTGGGGTGCTTCCTCGACCACCTTGCCAGCCACCCGCCGGACCTTGCGCAGCTCCTCCATCAGGTTGTGCTGGGTGTGCAACCGACCGGCTGTGTCGGCGATCACCATGTCCATCCCCCGGCTGCGGGCTGCCTGCAGCGCGTCGTACACCACCGCGCCGGGGTCTCCTCCCTCTGGCCCAGCCACCACCGGGCAACCGACCCGCTCCGCCCACAACCGCAGTTGGTCGATGGCCGCGGCGCGGAAGGTGTCGGCGGCGGCCAGTAGGACCTTCCGGCCCTCCCGCTGGTAGTGATAGGCCAGTTTGGCGATGGTCGTCGTCTTGCCGGACCCGTTGACTCCGACGACCAGCACCACGTCCAGCGGTCGGCCACCCAGATTGAGCGGGGGTGGGTCCGGCAGAAGCGCGCGCAGTTCCTCGGCCAACAGGTCCTGCAGCCGATCGGCCCGCAGGACCCGCTCCTCCTGCGCTCGCCTCCGCAGCCGCTCCACGACCTCCAGCGTCGTCTCCACTCCCACGTCGGCCTGGATCAGCACCGCCTCCAGGTCCTCCCACGTCTCAGGGGTGACCTCGCTGGTCCCCAGGACGGAGGCCAACCGACTGAGGATCACGTTGCGGGTCTTGCTCAGGCTCTGTAGAAAACCGGGCATCGACTCGTCACCTTTCCCAGGATCTCGCGGTCGATTATACCCCATTTGCGCCATTCGTCCACGGGGAGAGGCATAGAGAGCACAGAGAAACTCTGTGTTCTCTGCGTCTCTGTGGTGAACCTCAAAGAATGGTCGCTTGTTGCGGCCGGATGACCGGGGTATAATCTCCGTCGCATCCTGTTCCACTGGGGGAAAAGCATGCTCCGACGGTCCTCAAAGCTCCTGGTCCTCTTTCTCCTCGTGCTGGTCGTCGCCTGTGGAGGGGAGCCCCCGGGGGAGGAGCCTGTACCCCCCGCCCCCCTACCCGTGGTCCCGGCAACGGCCCTCCGCTTTTCCTGGGACCGCGCCGACATAATCGCCGTCTCCGGTGGGCGGAGCGTGGACATCACCAGCCAACGGGCCGAGTTCACGCTCGACGCGCCCTCTCCGCGGGAGGGTCCTATCGGCCTGTTCGCTGTGGACCCCCTGGAGGCTCCGGCTATAGACGGCGTGGTTCTCCTCTCACGAATGCCCACCGAATCCGCCCTCACCGTCGCGCCCGACGGCACGGCCGTCTTCACCTACTGGGACCTCTTCGACCCCCGCTGGCGCGGCCGCCGGCCGGAGTGGACCCGGCTTGATCTGGAGGAGGGACCGGTCGATGTGGATTACGTGCGGGACGACCCATTGCCGCCGAAGGTGGCCCGCGACGCCGATCTAGGAGCCGCCGGTGAGGTGCTCTTCGTGCGGGACGACGAGGGCCAGATCCACTTCTTCTGGAGCGGCGACCTGCGCTATTGCTTCGACTTCGGCCGCGAGGTGCTCTCCCTGAGCCTCGCCGACCCCACCGGCGAGTACCGGACCTCCTTCCAGGCCCTACCCGGCTTCGAGGTCCGGCTCTCCGCCGACGGGGAGGAGTGGCTCACCGCGTGGCGCGGCGAGGAGGAAGGGTTGGTCCAGCCCGAGATCGAACTTCCCGCCGCGCTCCAGGGGGCCCGCTCGCTTTGCATCGCCTTCGGCGGCGTCCCCGACGAGTTCTATACCATCCACCGGCTCTACCTCACCGTCCGCCTCCAGGCCTCCGACCTGGTCGGTCTGACCCGGTTTCCCCAGGGAGAGCGGCTGCTGACCTACGCGGACGGCCCCGCCTCCTCCCACCGGGCTATCTTCTTCTGGGGCGATCCCCGGATCGTTGCCCCGCAGGCGGGGGTTGAGTACCCCACCGACGCGCCTGCTGTCGAGTTCCTGGGCGATCTCCTGCAGGTGCGCTTCCCCGCCGGTGCCCTGGTGGAGTTTCCCCTCTCCCCGTCAGGCGCACCCGGCGGTGTCCGTCGCTTGGTGATCGGGCAACAGACGGTGTTCCAGGCCCCGCCAGGGGCGGATTGGTCCCCATCGGCCGTTCTCACCCTGCTGGAGGGGGAGCCGGTTCCCCTGCCTGAGGACTTCGACTGGGCTGCGTACCGCCAGGCCTTCCTCGATAACGGGACCTGGCCCTCCCGCTGGGAGCGYGCCCACCGTTCCCTCAGCCTGGAYRGGGCCCGGTTCGACGGAGCGTGGGTGGAGGGAGAAGAARTCGTCCTCCGCTGGTCGGTCCCCWCTGCCGCAGGGGAGGGCCGCGTGGAGTGGATCCTCTCGGCGGAGAGGGCCGAGTGGGCCGGGATGGAGATGGTCGGCGTGGGGATGCGGTGGCGGGTCGAGGGTGCRGGCCTGGYTTCGGCGGAGCGCATCGCGTTCAAYCTTCCCCTGCAAGTGTCCCCTGGCGACTGGCAGATCGAGCAGTTCTTCCGCCACCTGGCCGAGGATTCCTTCACGTTCCAGGCCAGYCCCGGCTACCCGCAGGCTCTCTGGTTCGGCGAGAGTCAGTCCTTCGTCTTCCGCAGYGGRCCGGGGCGGACGGTGYTGGGCCTCTTCGAGTCGCCRGTGTGGGCGYCGGTGCGGGTGAGCCCGGAGGCAGGGCGGCACGTCTACACCTTCGACGTCCCCCTCGGTGCGGGTGAGGTYCGCCAGACCCCTCGCCTCCTCTGGTTCGCCGCGCCGCTGGGGGCAGCCACCCGTTGGGCCGCGGTAGACGTCTGGGCCCGGCTCTACGAGGAGATCAAGACCGGCTACAGCGAGCAGGCCGGGGTGGTGGTCAGCCCGCCGCTGCCGACGGTGGTCTGGAACCAGCCCCTTGAGGAGGAGTTCATCGCTACGCTGGAGCGGTTCGTCGAGACCGGCGAGTATCCGGAGCCGGGCGAGGGCTGGTTCGACCGGTTCGCCCAGGTCCAACTAGAGCGGGCCGAGGCGGCGGGGGTCCAGAACATCATCATCCAGGCCCCGTGGACGAGCGACGCGGAGGATCCGGAATTGATCTCCTCCTTCCACGCCCCGCGTGATTTCCACGTCTCCGATATGCTAGGGGGGCGGGAAGGGCTGAGGCGGCTGGTGGAGGAGGCCCACCGTCGCGGCATCCGGGTCACCCTCTGGTACCCCAGTGCCTTCTCCCTCTTTTCGCCGCTAGTGGAGGAGCACCCCGAGTGGGTCGCTTGGGAGATGACGGGGGTTCCGGAGGACGGCGGCTGGGGCGATATCGTCGGGCTGGACACGCGCACCGCTTACCGGAAGTACGCCATCGAGGCCCTGACCGACCTGCGCCGGGAGGTCCCCTTCGACGGGATCTGGATGGACTCCTGGGTGGGTCTGGCGGTGTTGACCGACTACTCCGACGCGCAGCCCGCTCCTCAACTGGAGACCGCCATCGAACTACAGCGGGCCTTCACCGAGATGGGGGTCTCCCAACTCATCATCGAGGGCCTGGGTCCGCTCGGCCGGCCCGACGGTTACGGCGACTACGAATCCTACATCGGCCCGCCCGATCCCCTGCCCGAGCAGGTGGCGGAACTGGAGCGGCTGCGGGGCCACGAGTACCTGCTCTACCGCATCGGTGCCGGAGCCTACCTCGACGTGGAGGTCTATCATCGCGCCCTGGCTTCCGGGGGCCTTCTCAACATCGCCAACCTGGACGAGGTGGACAGTCTGAACGACGGGGATCGGGACCGGCTGCGCCAGGTCAACCTGGACTACCGACAGGTGCTCGACCGGATGCAGTACCGTCGGTTGGTGGTAGAAGGCGACCGCTGGCTGGGGGTGGCCTGGACCCAGGAAGGCTCCTCCGACGTGGTGCTTTTCGCTTTCGAGCCCTTCGTCCTACAGGTACAGGTTGCGGGTCCGTTCACGGTTGAAGACGTCACCACCGGCGAGCGGTTCGAGATGGAAGGGGAGTTTGAGGTAGAGCCTTACCACACCTACATTCTGTACGAAGCCGTTCAGTTGGGGTGACTCCGTGAGGCAAGGGACAAAATGCAGGATACAAGGGGGAGGAAATGGACAGGGTGAGGTATGTTCCGGTCCAGGTCGTCGAGAGTTTTATGTTGGATGTGTTTCGGGCCCTGGGGGTCCCGGAGGAGGACGCCCGCATCTGCACCGACGTCCTCATCACCGCCGACCTGCGGGGGATCGAATCCCACGGTGTTGGGAGGCTGAAGTACTACTACGACCGAATCAAGGCGGGGGTGCAGTTCACACAGACCCATTTTGAGGTGGTGAAAGAGACGGAGACGACGGCGCTGGTGGACGGACACCACGGGATGGGCCACGTCATCGCCTACCGCGCGATGCGGCTGGCGATGGAGAAGGCGCGTCGGTACGGTTTGGGGGCGGTGGCGGTGCGCAACTCCACCCACTTTGGCATCGCAGGCTATTACCCGCTGATGGCGGCCGCCGAGGGGATGGTCGGCCTGACGGTGACCAACGCCCGCCCCGCCGTGGCTCCCACCTTCGGCACCGAGCCGATGCTGGGGACCAACCCCATCGCCTTTGCCGCCCCGACCGACCTGCCGTACCCCTTCTGTTTCGACGCTGCCACGCCGATCACGCAGCGGGGCAAGATCGAGGTGCTGGCCCGCGCCGAGAAGCCGGTGCCGGAGGGCTGGGTGATCGACGAGCACGGCAATCCCCTCACCGACCCGGAGCAGATCCTGCGGGACCTGGGGGCAGCGAAGGCGGCGCTGCTCCCCCTGGGCGGCGCAGGGGAGGAGATGGGCGGCCACAAGGGGTACGGGCTGGGGGTGATGGTGGAGATCCTCTCCTCCGCCCTCTCCGGCGGGCCGTTTATGAAGGACCTGCTGGGGTACGCGCCCGACGGCTCTCGGCGGCCCTACATGCTGGGCCACTTCTTCCTGGCCATCGACGTTGCGCACTTCATCCCGTTGGAGGAGTTCCGCCGCATCGCCGGTTCGATCCTGCGCGCGTTACAGAACGCCCGCAAGGCCCCTGGCCACGACCGGATCTACGTCGCCGGGGAGAAGGAGTACGAGAAAGAGAAGGAGGTCCGCCAGCGAGGTATCCCCATCAACCCCAACCTCCGCCGCGACCTGCGGGCGGTGCGGGAGGAGTTGGGGATCGAGGGGTACGAATTGTACTTCTGAGCCCGGCCCGTCCGCTACGGGCTGCTCACGGAGCCGGATCTTCCGGTCCCTCTGCCTCAGCCACGCGTCGGACGGTCCGCTCCCACGCCGCCTCCACCTGGGCGCGGGTCTCATCGATGGTCCCCGAGGTGTCGATCACCACATCGGCCCGGGCGACCTTCTCTTCCTGCGGTGGCTGAGCCTGCACGCGCAGTTCCGCCGCCTCCCGGCTCAGTCCCCGGTCGGCCATCAGCCGCTGCACCTGCAGTTCCGGGGGGCAGGTGGTGACCCAGAGGCTGTCGCACGTCTCGGCCATCCCCGCCTCGATCAGCTTGATCGCCTCGACGACGACCACCAGTGTCGATGCTTCGGCGATCCGGCGGGCCACCTCCTCCGTCACCGCCGGGTGGACGATCCGCTCCAGCCGGGCCAGGGCAGCGGGGTCGGCGAAGACCACCGCCCCCAGCCGCGCCCGGTCGATCTCTCCATCCGGCCCCACGATGCCGGGGCCAAAGGATTCCACGACCGCCGCGTGGACCTCCGTCCCGGCCCGCATCACCTCGTGGGCCACCTTGTCGGCGTCGATCACCGTCGCCCCCAGGTCGGCCAGCATCCGGGCCACGGTGGACTTGCCGGTGGCGATGTTGCCAGTCAGGCCGATGAGCAGTTTCCGGCTCACCTCACCTCCGCCAGGGCCTCCTCCAAGGCGTCGATCAACCGCGCGTTCTGGTCAGGACTTCCCACCGTGATGCGGAGGAACTCGGGCAGGTCGTAGCCGGTGCAGGGGCGGACGATGACGCCGCGCCGCAGCAGTCGCTCGGCCACCTCCCGAGCCTCCGGGCCGATCCGTACTAGGACGAAGTTGGTGTGGCTTTCGACGTAGAAGAGGCCCAGCCGCTCGAACTGCCGATACAGATACCGTCGCCCCTCTCGGTTGGCCTCGACCGACCGGCGGACGAACTCCTCGTCCTCCAGCGCGGCGATCCCGGCGATCTGGGCCAGCCGGTTGACGGCGAACGGCTCCTTGACCCGCCAGAGAGGAGCCAGGGTGTCGGAATGGGCCACCGCGTATCCCAACCGCAGCCCCGCCAGGCCGTATATCTTGGAGAAGGTGCGCATCACCATCACGTTTCGCCGTCCCTCCCGGACGTACCGGAGGGTGTCGGGATACTCTGGCGAGTCCACGAACTCGTAGTAGGCCTCGTCGAAGATCACCAGGATGTGCTCCGGCACCTCTGCCATGAAGGACTCCACCTCGCCCTGTGTGACGATGGTGCCGGTGGGGTTGTTGGGGTTGCAGACAAAGACGATCTTGGTCCGTTCCGTGATCGCCTCTGCCATCCCCTCCAGGTCCAGCCGGTACTCCTTCAGCGGGACCTTCACCAGTTGGGCCCGCATCACGTGGGTGTAGATGTCGTACACCGGGAAGGAGGACCGGCCGACGATCACCTCGTCCCCATCGTCGAGGTACGCCAGGCAGGTCTGCACGATCACGCCGTCGGCCCCATTGCCGATGATGACCTGCTCCAGAGTCACGCCCAGATGGTCGGCGATGGCCTGTCGGAGGTAATAACCCTGTCCATCGGGGTAGAGATGCACCTCCCGCAACGTTTTCTCCAGCGCCGCCAGCGCCTTCGGCGAGGGACCCAAAGGGTTCTCGTTGGAGGCCAGTTTGACCACGTCCTGCAACCCGTACTCCCGCTGCACCTCCTCGATCGGCTTGCCTGGCACATAAGGCCGGATGTCGTCTAGCCCTCGCTGTGGTCGTATCTCGCTCATTGACAGGACTTACGCAGTTGAACGGCTAGCACGTTGACAATATGAAACGGGGCGCCCCCGAGGTAAAATTAGGGTATCTAAAACCATCCCCTCGGGAGGTGTTTCCACCATGGCGTCCCG
>DUEL01000139.1 GCA_011192125.1 Thermoflexia bacterium | reverse complement strand
GTAGATCCCCAGCCCCAGGACCAGCCCCGCCGCGCCCGCTGCCCACCGCTTGCCCGACCGGCCGAGGGCACGGGCCACCAGCGGACCGCACAGGAGCAGGGTGGGGTGGTTGCCCAGGCCCAGGCCCCAGACCCATCCCACGGCCACGGCCTGACAGAGGGATTGCTGAGGTGCCCGCAGGACGGACAGCGCCAGCAGGACGGCCGTGAAGAGCCCGTTGAGGGTGTGGACCTCGGTGACGGTGGCCTGGGACCAGAGGAGGGGGGCGGAGGCCAGGGCCAGGCCCGCCGCGACGGCGGCGACCCACCTCCGTCCCGACCGCGGGAGAACGTAGGTGACGAGCGCAACTGTCGCCGCTGCGCAGAGAGCGGAGAAGAGGTTGGTCCGGGTGGCGACCCCGCCCAGGGGCAGCCGGGTGAAGAGGTGGGCCAGCAGGACGTAGGTGGGGTGGCCCGGGGGGTGGGGGATCCCCAGGGTCCAGGCCGCTGCGGCCAGTTCTCCCCCATCCGCGGCGTCGTGGGCCCAGGTGAGGCCCGGGGCCATCGTCGCCAGGTACAGGCCCAGGGCCACCAGCCCTACCCCTAAAGCGCAAGCGAGGGCCTGAGGAAAACCACCACGGAGACGCGGAGGGCACGGAGAGAGGAGTCTTTTGGTTTTCTCCGCGTCCTCTGTGCCTCTGTGGCGATCTTCTAATATGCCCCCCGACCGGAGAGGACGGCGATCACCGTCTTGGCCAGGATGCACAGGTCCTTCCATAGCGAATAGTTCTCGATGTAGTCCAGTTCCAGCCGCACTCGCTCGTCGAACGACAGGTCGGCTCGCCCGTTGACCTGCATCGGCCCGGTCATCCCGGGTTTGACCGCCAGCCGCTGCCGGTGCCAGTCTTCGTACAATCGCACCACCCGCATCTCCTCGGGGCGCGGTCCCACCAGGCTCATCTCCCCCCTGAGCACGTTCCAGAACTGGGGCAGTTCGTCGAGGCTGGTGCGCCGCAGGAACCGCCCCACCCGGGTCACCCGCGGGTCGTCCTGCAACTTGAAGGCCGGCGCGGGGAGCGAGTCCAGGTCGACCAGTTCCTCCAGCATCTCCTCGGCCCCGTCGACCATCGTGCGCAGTTTGACCATCCGGAAGGGACGCCCGTTGAGGCCGGCCCGTTCCTGAACGAAGAAGACGGGCCCGGGCGAATCCAGTTTGATCGCCACGGCCAGCAGACCGATGAGGGGACCGGAGAGGAGCAGGCCGATCGCCCCGCCCACGATGTCCATCCCTCGCTTGAGGACCCGGTTCAGCCCGCTGATGGGGGCCGGACGGGGGCTCGCTCGCGTTCCAAACCGGGCCAGTCCAGCGGCCATGCCGGTGCCGAGGGCGAGCGCGCGGACCGCCAGCATCGGCAGGGCGATGGGCAACAGGGCCGGGTCGCGTCGCAGGACGTGCGCGAGGAACGGGACCGTCGTCAGCAGGAAGAGGGCCGCAGCCCCGGCGAGGCCCCAGCGGGCCGGGGCCAGGAACGGGGCGAGGAGTGCCAGGCCGAGCATCATCCCCATCAGCCCGACCTGCGCTTTGAGGGTCTGAGGGGTGTGGGAGTCCTGCACCGCCCGCTCCGGATGCCAGCGGAGGAGGAGCGTCTTCCAGTAGCCGATGCGGAACTTGCGCCGCCAGTACTCGGCCAGATTCTGGTCGTGCCGGTGGTAGACGACGGCGTCCGGGACGAAGACCAGCCGGTACCCCTTGCGCGCCAGGCGGAAGGAGAACTCCTGGTCCTCCACCGACGGGGTGGGGAACAGAGGGTCGAACCCGCCGTTGGCGAGGAAGACGTCCCGCCGGTAGGCGGCCGAGTAGGTGTCCACGAAATCGATCCGTTCCCGACCCGCCATCCGCCGGTACCGCTCCTCGTACTCCACCTGGACGAACCGGGGCACCCAGCCCTGCTGGTGGGTACGGTACACCCCCTTGGCACCGACCACCTCGGGGTCGCGGAACGGCGCGACCATCCGCGCGATCCAATCGGGGGCGGGGATGCAGTCGGCGTCGGTGAAGAGGAGGATCTGTCCGCGGGCTGCCTCGGCCCCTCGGTTGCGGGCGACGGCGGGGCCGGCCTGTTCCTGTCGGATGAGGTGCACGGAGTGTCGCCGGGCGATCTCCGGCGTTCGGTCGGTGGAGCCGTCGTCGACGACGATGACCTCGTAGCGACTCCGGTCCACCGTCTGGCGCTCCAGCGCCGCCAGGCATGCCTCCAGGGTCTCCTCCCCGTTGTGGACGGGGATGACGACCGAGATCAGGGGTTCGTGCGGTCCGGACGTTTCCATATCCAGATCATCGCCAGCCCCCCGAGGACCAGTTGGGGGCCGTACACCAGCGCGTGCAACAGGGTGCCGTAGGCCATCCCCACGGCACGGTCGACCCCGAAGGTGCTCAGCCCCCACACCGCCAGGGCGTGGAAGACCCCCAGGCGCGTGGGGGACGAGGGAGGGGCGATGCCGATGTGGAGGAGGACCAGCAGCCAGACGGCAGCGCCGGGTGGAAGTCGAAGGCCGAAGGCGTGGAAGAGGACCCCGTTGGTCGCCGTGGCCAGGGTCCAGACCAACGCTGACCAGCCGACGGCGAGGCCGGCGCGCCGGGGGCAGCGGAGGACCGAGAGGCCCTCCAGGCCCCGACGGAGGGCAGCGAGCAGGGACTCCCGCCATCGGGTTGGGAGAAGGCCGGCTCGCGCCTCGGCCCAGGCGATGAGTCGGGTCGGCGGGAGGGCGGCTGCTATGAGGAAGACCATCAGGCCCACGACGGCCAGGGTTGCCAGCGGGAGGCCGATCCAGGGGGGGAGGGGTGTGCTCACCGCCGCAAGCCCGCTGGCGAGCAGCAGGAGCAGGACGTCGAACGTCTTCTCGGCAGCCACCGTTCCCAGGGCGGTCGCGGACGCGGGGCCGGAGCCGCCTCCGGCGAGGGCAGCCCGCGCCACCTCGCCGGCCCGCAGCGGCAGGATCGCGTTGACCAGTTGCCCAACCAGTAGAGCGCGGGCGAGGGCGGGCAGGGAGGGGCGGTCTGTCGGGGGAAACAAAGCCCACCAGCGGCCCACCTTGGCCGCCGTGGTGGCGAGCACCAGCAAGAGGGTTCCCGCCACAGGACCAGGCCGGGCCCGCGAGATCGCCGTCCAGACCGATCCCGCATCGATGCCGCGCGCCGCCAGCGCGACCAGCCCCGCGCCGACGGCCAGCCCGAGGAGCGGCTGCCAGAGAAGCGTGCGACGGTTCCGTCGGGCGGCGGTGGCGTCAGCCTGGCTGGCCCTCACCACCTCCCCCTCCTCCCTGGCGCCCACGGTGTCTCAGCAGGAGGATCACGCCAGTGGCGATCAGCAGGCCGAGTCCACCGGGTAACACCCAGGACGGGCAGGGGAGGCATGGCGGGATCACCGGTCCCGGTGTGGGGGTCGGTGT
>DUEL01000138.1 GCA_011192125.1 Thermoflexia bacterium | reverse complement strand
TCCAGTTCGTCGGCGTGCTGCCAGATGTAGACCGCGCTGAGGGCCTGGTTGGCGAAGGACATATCCATCACCGCGCTGGGGTGCCCTTCGGCAGCGGCCAGGTTGACCAACCGGCCCTCCGCCAGGAGATAGATGCGGCGGCCGTCGGGCAGGGTGTACTCGTCCACAAAGGGACGGATACGGCGCGGTGGCTCCACCGCCATCTCCTCCAGGGCTGGGATGTTGATCTCCACGTTGAAGTGACCGGAGTTGGCGATGATCGCTCCGTCCTTCATCACCTCGAAGTGCTGTCGGTCGATCACGTTGATGTCGCCCGTGGAGGTGATGAAGATGTCGCCCTGGGGAGCAGCCTCGATCATCGGCATCACCCGGTAGCCGTCCATCACCGCCTCCAGCGCCCGGAGGGGGTCCACCTCGGTGACGATGACATTTGCCCCCATCCCCTGGGCCCGCATTGCGATACCTCGGCTGCACCATCCGTAGCCGGCCACCACGACCGTCTTGCCGGCGATGAGGACGTTGGTGGCGCGGATGACCCCGTCGATGGTGGACTGGCCGGTGCCGTACCGGTTGTCGAACAGGTGCTTGGTCATCGCGTCGTTGACGGCGATGATCGGGTAGCGGAGGACGCCGTCCTTCGCCATCGCCCGCAGCCGGATGACGCCGGTGGTAGTCTCCTCCGTGCCGCCGACCACGTTCTCGATCAGGTCGGTCCGATCCTTGTGAAGCGTGCTCACCAGATCGGCCCCGTCGTCCATCGTGATGTGGGGCTTGTGGTCGAGGGCGGCGTGGATGTGCCGGTAGTAGGTCTCGTTGTCCTCTCCCTTGATGGCGAAGACGGGGATCTCGTAGTAGGCGACCAGCGCTGCCGCCACGTCGTCCTGGGTGGAGAGGGGGTTGGAGGCGGTGAGGACCACCTCCGCCCCGCCTGCCTGAAGAGTGCGGGCCAGGTTGGCCGTCTCCGTGGTGATGTGGAGGCACGCGGAGAGCCGTACCCCCTTCAGGGGCTTTTCTTTCTCGAACCGTTCTCGGATCAGCCGCAGGACCGGCATCTCCCGCTCCGCCCACTCGATGCGCAGGCGGCCCTGGGGAGCCAGATCTAGATCTTTGACGTGATAGTCGCTTCCCATACTAGTATGCTCCTTTACGTTCAGATTTTGCCATCAGGTACGATACTCGGTTATCAGTGAGCGGTCTTCCTGAAACCCTCGGCAGATATGGCGAATGGGACAGTGAGGACAATCTGGTTCGGCGTGATTATAGCAGTAGTGAGTCCCAATGTACATCAATCCATCGTCCAGATCGCCCGCCGTATAGAGTCCCTCCTCTAGCAAAAAGACCAAAGGAATGCGCTGGATCTGGACCGTGCGGGGGGTGCCTTTAAGCACTCTCAAGTGGTGATAACATAGATCACAGTAGATCTCAAACAACCGAGAGTCACGTTTCGCCCGAGTGCTCCCCTTCTCTCGGATGTTGGTAACCCGGATGTAGGTTGTTCCTTCTTTGCCTTTGCCAGAATGGAGCACTTCCCATCTCTCATATTCTTCTAGCGTGGCCCATTCAAGGAAAAAACCTGTGCGGAAGAGCACTCGTCCCGCGTTGCTGTCGAAGGGTATCTCAAAACTGTAGGATCCCCAGCCCAGATCCTCTCGTCTTACAAGGCGAAAAGTGTGAACGATCCACTTGGCATACAGATGAGATGCCTTATAGCCGATGGCTTTGCCCAGTCCATATCGGGGGTGCTCTTTGAGCTGCTTGGACATCACCTCGGCTGAATCCCATTGCTCAATGTAGTGGGACAACACCTCGGGCCTGCGCGTCTCGTCCTGCTCGTCGCGAGTGAGGAGAAGAGGAACCGCCAGCGGAGTACCCCAACGAAACACAGCGTAGTTCAGAACCTGCTGAGCACCGTCTAGGAATAAATTGTACTTACTTGGACTGGACTGGTTCGCCTCGGCCCATTTCTCCGCCCGTTGCTCCTTCAAAAGGTCATGAACCGCAGTGATGTGGTCTACAGCGATACCCAGCTCTTGAAAGAAGGCTTCCGGTTTATGGAGGAACCTCACTTCACGGCGATACAGATCGTTGGTTACCTCCACGAGAAGGCGCCGGACTCCCTCGCTATCTGGCCCCTGATCCAGGACAGCGTTGAGGAGCAAGTAGCGCATCAACAGATCCCGCCGGGTGCATGCACCGTCACGACGGTCCAGTTCCAAGGGCAAACCGGTTCCCGGGTCAAAGTAATGGCTGAAGATCTCGACTTCCTCCAGCGCAGGGCGAGGGGGATTCTCCCGTCCAACCTGCGCAATTGCCCTGACCAGCTCTCTGGAAAACTCCACGGGTTCCCCTCCCCAAACGGCCATCAATCGCCGTGCAGGCTATGAATAGTCCTCCTGCTCCTCTCGGACGGCACCGAACCCCGGCAGAAAGGATTGGCCTGCGCGTCGACGCGCAGCCTCTCGGTTCGCTAAGTAGGCCTCGTCCTGCACCGGGATCTTCTCGAAGCGGGCGATCAACTGTTCCCGCAGGTGCAGCGGCTCATCCAACCGTTGGTAAGCTATCTCGATATACTTCTTTTGAACGTCATATCCCACAAACTGCCTTCCCAGAGCCTTGGCCACTTTGGCCGTCGTTCCAATTCCCAAGAAAGGATCGAGAACCAGGTCTCCTTTATACGAGTAAAGTAAGATCAGGCGATATGGTATTTCTTCGGGAAATGGACATGGGTGCGGTAAGTAGTTGGGGGGTACAGGAGCGATGTGCCACACGTTGTTGGCTATCTCACGGGTGAAGATGGTGTCGATATTGATCCGATTTGCTTCTTTCTCTTCCTTACTACGGTCTTCGAAAATCTTCGGCCCTGGCTTGCGGAAAATAAGGATAGATTCGGTCATAATATTGGGGTGATAGTATCCGGGATAGGGGTGCTGTATCGTCACGCCAGCTCGTTTCACCCCTCCGGTGACCTTGTACCAGACAATCTCCTGGTGGTATTCATATCCGATTTTCTCCGCCAGCACCGTGAAATGATGAGGAACTGGATATTGGCGACCGTTCAGAAGGACAGTTCCGATCACGACAGCGCAGAATCCGCCAGGCTTCAGCGTGCGGAAAACTTCTGTAAAGCAGACGGTGAGCCAGTCCAAATACTCCTCATAGGGTTCCCCCCTCCGCGTTCGATACCACGCCTGGGGGTCTGCGACGTGTTGTTCGTAATCGATCGCGTTCCAATACGGGGGACTAGTAACGACAAGATCGACGCTCCCGTCCGCAATCTCGTCCATCCGCTCGCACGATTTGTGAAATAGCTTGTTCATCTCGCCCTCGCCAGGTTGTCCAACAGGCCTCCATCTTCAAAATGCTCCCGAAACCGCGCCACAAACTCCGCCAGAGTGTATCGGTGGCTCTGCGGCCCTGGTTGCTCCAGGGCGTAGGTGGCGGCCAGGCTCCCCAGCCGTCCCGTCAGGTCCCAGGGGAGGTTCAGAGCCAATCCCTTGATGAGGCCCGCGCGGTAGGCATCGCCGACGCCGGTGGGGTCGTCCGCATGTTCTGGAGGGACCGCCGGGATCTCATAAGCGGCCCCGCCCGCCCAGATCACCGAGCCCTCTGCCCCCCGCGTCACCACGCAGGCGCGGGCCGGAGCCGTCCGCAGCTCGTCTGCGCTCATCCCGGTCCGCCGTCGCAGCAGTTCGAACTCGTACTCGTTGACCACCAGCAGGTCGCACCCCTCCACCCCGGCGCGCAGCTCCTCGCCGGAAAGGCGCACGATCTGCTGGCTGGGGTCGTAAAGGTAGGGGATCCCCAGTTCCCGACACTCCTCAACGTACTTCACCATCGCCACCGGGTCGTTGGGGGAGATGACGACCAGGTCCACCTCGCCGACCTCCGGAGCCCGCAGGGAGAGGTCCCGTGCCCGGGCCATCGCGCCGGTGTAGAAACTGGCGATCTGATTGCCGTCCTGGTCTGTGTTGACAAAGAAAGAGGCGGTGAACAGGTCCGGCTCCTCCCGCGTCAGCGAAGTATCCACCCCGTGGGCCTCCAGCCACTCCCGGTACTCGCCAAAGTCCTGCCCGACGGTCCCCATCAGCCGAGGGCGCTCCCCCAGCAGGGCCAGGTTGTAGGCGATGTTGGCCGCACATCCTCCCCGCTGCTTCCGCATCTCGTCCACCAGGAAACTCAGGGAGAGGTTGGCCAATTGGTCGGGTAGGATGTGTTCGACGAACCGGCCCGGAAAGCGCATCAAGTAATCGTAGGCGATTGACCCCGTGACGATGACGTTCATGCTTCCCTCCGCACCACTCGATCCATCGGCAGGAACCGATCCCGGATGATGACCCTCAGCGCCCAGATCCCGTCCCATGGGCGGATCTTCTTCCCCTCGGCGATGGTTCGCGGTCGATAGGTGATGGGGACCTCCACGATCTCGTGCCCGGCGCGCAGCAGTTTGTCCGTCAATTCGAAATCCAGGTCGAACCCTTTCCCTGTCAGGTTCAAGGACTTGAGCACGTCCACGCGGACCATTTTCGCGCCGGTCGCCACGTCGGTCAGCCGAGCGCCGTAGAGGAGGTTGGTCAGCCAGGTCAGGAAACGGACCCCCAGGTAGTTCGCAACATATTTGTAGACGGCCTTTCCGCCCAGCGTGCGGGAGCCGTAGATGGCGACCGGTTGATCCCGGGCGATCCGCTCCAGGAAGATGGGATACTCCTCCGGATCGTACTCCAGATCGGCGTCCTGGATGATGGCGTAATCGCCGGTGGCGTGGGCGATGCCGGTGCGAACCGAGGTCCCCTTCCC
>DUEL01000137.1 GCA_011192125.1 Thermoflexia bacterium | reverse complement strand
TGGCCCTAACAGCTGTTCGGGCTATCCCGGTGAGGACACGGCGACCCGCGCTCTGCGACGGTCTCCTTGCGGGACCCAGACGCAGTCGGCCTGCCGTGTCCTTGCCTTTATTATACTAGACGCAGAGAAATCCTTGGGAACTCTGCGTCCTCTGCGTCTCTGTGGTGAAAAAACGGGGTCAGAACTCTCCTACCTCCCCTTCCCGGAACCGCTCGATGAGCAGGAAGCCGAGGGTGCAGACCAGCATCAGCAGCGTGGACATCGCCAGGGCCTGACCATAGTTGGAGACCCCCGGCTGGCCTAGCAACCGGTAGATGGCGATGGGCATCGTGGGGTTCTGGGGACGGGCCACCAGGGAGGTCGCGCCGAACTCCCCCATCGAGACGGTGAAGGCGAAGATCGCCCCCACGCCCACCGCCCGCGCCACGATGGGCAGATCGATCTCGCGGAAGACGCGCCAAGGGGAGGCCCCTAGCACCGCCGCCGCCTCCCGCAGGTGGGGATCGATCGAGCGGAGCGCAGGAAGCACCGATCGGACTACGAAGGGCAACGCGACCAGGGTATGGGCCAGCACGACCAACACCGGCGAGGTGCGCAGGTTCAACGGCGGCTCGTCAAGGGCCACGATGTACCCCAGCCCCAGCGTGACCGCCGAGGTACCCAACGGGAGCATAAACAGCGGGTCCAGCACCCGCGCCAACGGCAGACGGCGGCGATCCCGCTCGCTGAGCGCGGTAGCCACCATCGACCCCAGCACCACCGAGAGCACCATAGTCGCCAGAGCGTAGAAGAGGGAATTGCGCACGGCAGCGATGGGCGGGACGTAGAAGACCGACCGGCGGGGGTTGGTGAACAACGCCCGGTAGTGGGCCAGAAACGGCACATCGCCCAGGGTGAGGGACCGTTCCACCAGGGCCCCCAGAGGGGCCAGGAGGAGCGCCAGCAGGGGGAGCAACGCCCCGAGCAGGACCATCCACTCCCTGACAGCCCGCGGCGACCGCTGAGTGACTTGACGCGGGCGCAGGCTCCGCGGGACGGAGAGCCACGCCTGGACGCGGGTGTAGGCGGACATCAGGCCGAAGGTAAAGAGGATCTGAATCAGAGCCAACGTCGCCGCGAGGGAGAGATTGGGGAGATAGACCGTGCGATAGAAGATCTCCACCTCCAGCGTCGCGTACCGCCCCCCACCCAGGATGAGGACGACGCCGAAACTGGTGAAGCAGAACATGAACGTGAGGAGCGCAGCCGCGCCCAAGGACGGTGCCAGCAGCGGCAGTGTGACCTCCCAGAACGCCCGCCACCGACCGGCCCCCAGCACCCGCGCCGCTTCCACCACCGTCGGGTCCAGGTTGGCCCACTGGGTGCCCACCATCCGCACCACCAGCACCGCGTTGTAGAAGACGTGCGCCAACAGGATCACCGCCAACGTGCCCTGAAGGTCCAACGGGGGGCGTTCGAGCCCCAGCACCTCCATCAGGACCGTGTTGAGCACTCCCCGAGGGCCGATCAACGCCGTGAAGGCCACCGCCACCACAACCGTAGGGAGCACGAAGGGGACGGTGATGAGCGCTTCCAGCACCGACTTGCCGGGGAAGACGTACCGGGCGAAGACATAAGCCCCCGGCAGGGCGACGACCACCGTGAGCAGAGTCGACAGCGCCGCCTGCCAGGTGGTGAACCAGAGGGTCCTTACGTAGTACGGCGACCGAACTAGATGGACCAACCCCGCCAGATCGAGGCGGCCCTCAGGGGCCAGGGAGAGCCCAACGATGGAGGCCAGGGGATAGAAGTAGAAGAGAAGCAGGAAGGCAAGGGGCAAGAGCACAAGGAGCAGGAGGACAGGCGATCCCCTCGTGCCTCCTGCTCCCTGTCCCTTGCCCCTTTTCCTCACCGCAGCACTACCTCGGTCCACTGCTCGATCCAGGTCTCACGGTTCGCCTGGATGTCGGCCGGGGCGACAAAGGCGGGCTTCTCCGGGATCACGGCGAAGCGGGCGAAGACGTCGGGCAGGGCCGCGCTCTCGTTCGCTGGGAACATGAACATGTGAAGCGGGATATCCTCCTGGAAGGTCGTCCCCAGCATGAAGTCGATCCACGCCTCAGCCAGGTCGCGGTTCGGTGTACCCTTGAGGATACCGACGAACTCGATCTGGCGGAAGCAACTCCCATCGCCGACCACCACTCCCGTGGGGGCCTCCTCGAAGTCCTCGCCAGAGAAGTACACTTCGACCGGCGGGCTGGAGGCGTAACTGACGACGATGGGCCGATCCCCCTCGCCCTGGGAGCCGTAGGTGAAGGCTCCCCAGTAGGCCTCCTCCCAACCGCTGGTCACCAACACGTCGTTCTCTCGCAGGTCGGCCCAGTAGTCGAGCCAGGTGTAGTCCCCCTCCAGCCCGAAGTGGCCGATAGTCGCCAGCATGAAGGCCAGGCCCGGCGAGGAGGAGGCCGGGTTCTCCACCACGGTCAGCCCCTTGTACTCCGGCTTCACGAGGTCCTCCAAGTTCTCCGGCGGCCGCAGGCCGCGCTCCTCGAACCAGCCCTTGTCGTAGTTCAGACAGACATCGCCGTAGTCCACCGGCAGCAGGTAGTGGTCGGAATCCAGTTCGAGATGGTCCGGGACCTGAGCCAGAAGGGGCGACTCATACGCTTCCAGGATCCCCGCCTCCAGCGCTCGGCTCATCAGCGTGTTGTCCACCCCGTAGATCACGTCGGCCAGAGGATTCTCCGCGCTGAGGATGGCCTGGTTGAGCACCAGCCCGGCGTCGCCCGACTTAAGGATCTCCACCTTAGCGCTGTTGGCCTCCTCGAAGGCAGCCAAGGTCTCCTCGCTGATATCGAAACTGTCGTGGGTCATGATCGTCAGAGTGCGAGGGCCAGTCGGGGTGGGTGTCGGAGCCGGTGTGGACGGCGTACAGGCGGTCAGGGCCGCCGCCAGCAGGACGAGACCGATCACGAGCTTTCTCATCTCTTCGCCTCCTTGTGATGGGATTTGTGGATGACCACGCACAGGAGGAATCCCTCCCGCACGCGCACCCGTGCTTCCCTTCCCAGGAGGACGTTGGAGATGCCCCGGGCAGGGCCGAAGCGGAGGGTCTCGTCGGCGAGCGGCCACTTGAGCCCCTCGGCGGTCACCCCGCGGGCATCGCCCCCGATCGGGATGAGGGAGACGGTGTCGCCGGGGCGGCCTTCGATAAGGCCCTCGTCGCGGATAAGGAAGGCCTCCTGGTTGCCAGCAACGATCCGCACCGCGACCCCTGCCAGCGCGGGGTGGGCCAGGAGGAGAAGGTTGGCCACCGTCTGATCGATCCGCTTCCCCAGCGCCCCCAGGACGAAGACCTCCTTCGCGCCCCGCTCAACGGCGTAGAGCAGCGCCAGTTCCAGGTCCGTCTCGTCCTTCTCAGGGGGGTAAGAGAGGAAGCGGGTACCAGCCTCGGCCAATCGGACGCGCAGGTCTGGTTCCAGCGAATCCAGGTCGCCGATGACCACGTGGGGGAAGACACCCAACGCGAGGACGTGTCGCGATCCACCGTCGACGGCGACGACCAGGTCAGCCGTCTGCACCAGACGCCGAGCCGTCTCCGGTTCGGGCAGATCGCCGTTGACGAAGAGGACTGCGCGCATAACGAAAGAGCCGCCCTGCCAGCGGGACGGCTCAGCCTCCTTTACCACTGCTTCCCTCCCTCCGCTGGCATGACCCAGATCAGGTTCAAGGGGTCGGCGCCGGTGGCTCTCGCCGCGGGCGCCCTCTCAGCCCGGCTCGCCCGGACTCCCCCGGGAAGGTTTGCAATTGGCACAAGGTACTATACCACCAGGGGCGAAGGATGTCAAACGGACCTTTCCCTTCCTCTTCTCTCATGCTACAATACCCCCGATGTACGTCCGCTCACTCAGCCTGGAGAACTTCCGCAACTACGTCCGCCTGGAGCAGGAGTGGCCGCAAGGAGCGGTGCTCGTCTGCGGGGCCAACGCGCAGGGGAAGACCACGCTCCTGGAAGCCATCTACTACCTCGCCACCGGTCACTCCCCTCTCACCAGTGTGGACCGTCAACTGATCAACTGGACCGCCGTGGAGGAGCAACTCCCCTACGCTCACCTGCGCGCGGAGGTGGTCACCCGCGAGCGCGTCCGGGAGATCACTGTCGCCATCGCCCACGTCCGCACCCGCAACGGCAACCTCCGCCTCCAGAAACAGATCCGCATCGACCGCCAGCCCCGCCGCCGCCGCGATCTGACCGGCCACCTCAACGTGGTCCTGTTCCTGCCCCAGGACGTGGACCTGGTGGCCGGGTCCCCCGCGGGCCGCCGTCGCTTCCTGGACGACGTGCTCTCCCAGGTGGACGCCACCTACAGCGCGGCCCTGGAAGCGTACAACGACGCCCTCCGCCAGCGCAACGCCCTGCTGCGCTATCTGGCCGAGGAGGGAGGGGATCCGGCCCAATTGGATCCGCTGGAGGAGCGGTTGGCCCGCAACGGCGTCCTCATCTCCCAGGCCCGCCGCCGCCTCATCGCCGGTCTCTCCCACCACGCCGCCCGCATCCACCACGAACTGACCGGCGGGCAGGAGTGGCTCCGCCTAGAGTATCGACCGAACTTCGACCCCGCCCACCCCCCCGCCTTGAACTACCAGATCGGTC
>DUEL01000136.1 GCA_011192125.1 Thermoflexia bacterium | reverse complement strand
CGGTTCAGGCCACGGCGACGGCCCGGGCATGGGAGGCGACGGCGACCGCCGAAGCCGTGCGGGCCACGGCCACCGCCCGCGCCCAGGCAGTCCGGGCCACCGCAACAGCACAAGCAGGCCGCGCCACGGCGACGATGGAGGCCGTCCTCGGGTATCAGGCGGCCACGGCCACGAGGGTGGCCTAGGAGGTGCAGGCCACCTCCACCGCCGTGGTTGCCGCCGCCGTCGCCACCGCCCAGGCAGCCCAGGCGGAGCAGGCCCGACTGGAGGCGGAGCGGGCGCGGCTGGTGTATCCGGTGAGGGCCTACGGGCCGTGGGTTCTCCTGTTCACCGCTTTTGCCCTGTTGGTTTGGGGCGGCTACCGCTTCATCCGCGCCGGAGAGGTCCGCGTGCGGGCAATCCCTCGCGACCTGCGGGGGGATGCGCCGCTCGTTGTCACGCCTGAGTGGAAAGTCGTCGAGCCAGATCGGATGTTCTATCCCATCCTAGACCCGAAGGAGCCTTTGCTCCCCCCGCCGGAGCGGCAGGAGGGGGTCACCGCCCGCGACCAGGCGGTGGACCTGGTGACGCGGGGGCTGCCGTCGGGGAGGCGGCCTGCCCGGTCGCGGCTGCAGGCCGCCCGGCGGATGATGGTCCGGCCGTACCGGGTGCTCCGCCCCGGTCAGCCTCTCCCGCCCCTCCTCGACCCCGAGACGGTCCGGGCGCTGGATGCGCAGTGGAAGGAGGTCGCCGATGGGTGAGATGATGGTGGAGGTCCACACCGCCCGGCACATCGCCGACCGCACCTGGCGGTTCCTGGTGCAGCGGAACCTGGTCGATCCGCCCGATCGTCTACCCGCCCGGCCTCTGTTCTACGTCCTGCCCCGCCGGGAGCGGGTCATCCTGGCCTTTGACCCCCTGGCTTTGAAGAGCGTGGATCGGCTCCTGTCCCCGCGCACCCTTCACCACCTCTCCACGGCCCTAGGGGGTCGGCGGGTGGTGACGATGAACAGCCGAGGGGTTTTCTTCCAAATCGCCTACTGGCCCACCCCGTCCGCGCCGCTGTCCTCCCAACCTCTCGATCTGGCCCAACAGCCCTCCCCTCTTCACGTACCCATCGGCGTCACGAAAAAAGGGCCGTTGTGGCTCTCCCTGCCGGAGATGGATTCGGTGCTCATCGGCGGCTCCCGCCGGATGGGGAAGACGCGGTTGCTGCACGGGTGGGTCCAGGCCCTCCTCCACGGCGGGGAGGCAATGCTGATCCTGTGGGACGGCAAGGGCGGGGTGGAGTTCGGGCGGTACGCCGACCGCCCCGGTGTCGTGGTTGACCCGTCGGACGGTCGGGAAGGGCTGGAGCGGGTGTTCGCCGAGATGTCCCGCCGCGCCGACCTCTTCCAGCAGGGGGGAGTGCCGTCGCTGCCGGAGTACGTCCGCCGCACCGGGGATCGTCTACCGCCGCTGGTGCTGATCCTGGACGAGGTGGCGTTCCTGCCGGAGGAGGCTCAGGAAGTCTTGACCGACCTGGTGGCGAAGGGCGGAGCCTTCGGTGTGTACCCCGTCCTGGCCACCCAACGGCCCGACGCGCAGGCGGTGAAGGGGCTGGTGCGGGCCAACCTCTCCACCCGCATCGCCTTCCCCGTTCCGTCTGTCCACGACTCTATGGTCATCCTCGGTCGGCCCGGCGCGGAGAAGTTGCCGAAGCGGAAGGGGCGGTTGCTTCTCATCTGGGAGGGCCGCCTGGTGGAAGCCCAGGCGTTCCGGGTCTCCTTGCCGGACGCCGGGGCCGTCCGGCCCGAGGCTGCAACTCTCCTCACCGGTCGGGAGCGGCGGCTGGTGGAGGCGGCGGTGAGGCTGGGCGGGTGGTTCAGGATCCGGCAAGTGGCCGAGGTCACCGGCGAGAGCCGGGACTGGGTGAACAAGGTTGCTCGGCGCTGGGAGGCGATGGGATACCTGACGCCGGTGCAGGTCAACGAGCGGGGCCACCGCCTGGGCCGCCGTGTGACGGAGGGCCTGCTGCAGGCCGCCGGATTTGGCGGACAGGCGAATTTGGCGGACGAGGCGGATTAGGGCGGATTAGGGGGGAAGGGATAATGAAAAGAGCGAAATGGCTTCTGCGGTTTTGGGGAATTCTCCTCATTGTTATGATGATTGTCGTTTCCTGCTCCCTCGGCGTTACGGGAAATATCGCGTTGGAGAAACTGGGAGCGGAATTACCAACCGACCAGCAAGCGACGAGGACGCTGTTTCTTGCTTTCGTTCTATTCGTCGCGTTGACGCTCTGGCTGTTCGGATGGCGCGGGATGTAGGGCAATGCGAACCCTGCAGGTGACCGACGACCTGATGGCGGCGTGCCTAGCAGGAGGGCAACGACGATGAAGTTCATCTCCTGGGGTGGTGGCATTCAAAGCACCACGATGGCCGTGATGAGCACATTGTCGGCCTGTGTCTGCTGCCCGTACCGGATCGCCTCCGAGTGGCTGCGGATGCGTGAGGAGGCCCCACAGGAATTCGCCGAGGCGGTAGCATTTGACGAGACGATTCGCCATATACGACCCAACGGCAGCGTGAAGGCGGAGAGCCTCTACATCTGGAAGGGTTTAGAGCCTCTAGCCACTGCCGACCTTGAGCAGGCAACAGTCAGGGAACGGCGGGGGAAGCAGTTGCCTCTCATACTTACAGCCTGCGAAAGCGGACATTGTTGGGTGTGAAAAGGACTCGGCATGAGGGAGAGATTGAGTGCAGAAAACTCGATAGGGGGTCGTTCACAATGATCACCATTGCCATCGCAAACCAGAAAGGCGGCACAGGCAAGACGACGACAGCCGTCACACTGGCCCACCGGCTGGCGATGGATGGCTATCGGGTACTTCTGGTGGACACGGACGTACAGGGCCACGTGGCGACCGCGCTGGGGTTGGACAAAGCCCCTGGAATCTACCGTCTGGTCCAATGGTACCAGAACCTAGGGGATCTCCTAGTCATCCCGGCACGGGAAAACCTGGACATCATCCCCAGCGACAAGACCACCGAGCCCGCCAAGCGCATTCTGGCCTCGATGGACTTCCGGGAGCGTATCCTGGCCGACGCGCTGGAGGAATTGGCCGAGGAGTACGATGTGGCAGTCATCGATTGCGCCCCCTCGGTAGACGTCCTCCACGTGGCCGCCCTTGTCGCCGCCGACTGGTTGGTAGTGCCGACCAAGTTGGACTACCTGGCCGTGGATGGAGTCAACGAGGTGCTGGCCTCTCTGGCGGAGATCAAACGACGGTCATCCGCTACACCCGACCTGCTGGGTGTGCTCCCCACGTTCTTCGACCGGCAGACGAATGAGACGCTGGTCCAACTCAAGACGCTGGTGAACGCCTTCGGTCGGCACGTCCTTCCGCCCATCCCCGTGGATACCCGGCTGCGGGAGGCACCGGCCTACGGTCAAACGATTTGGGAGTATGCCCCCCGATCCCGAAGCGTCGTCGGGGTGGTCAACGGCAACGGCACGGTGGTGGGCGGATATGCCCAGTTCGTCGCACGGGTAAAGGAGCGGTTATGAAGCGGCAACGCAGATCTGCGATCGATCCGGCGGTGGCGTCCCTGGTCACCGAAGGGGAACGGCGGCAGCGACGACGGCGATTACCACGGGCTCAGCAGGCCAAGGCGCGCCGGGACGCCGCTCGTCAGCGGGCCACCTACGACATCCCGAAGGAGGTGGCCCGGGCGGTAGCAGAGGTTGCCAAAGAGGAAGGGGTCTCGGCCAGCGCCGTGGCCGCCCTCCTGCTGGCCGAGGGGCTGCGGCGGTTAGAGGTTGGAGAGGTTTCATTGCACGGTCTGAAGGAGCCCAGCCGGTCGCCGAAGTACGACTGGCAGGTTCCAACAAGGGCGGTCTTGGAGGTCCTGAAGGGCGACCGGACGCTGTTGGTGCGGAAATGAAGGGTCGCAGGTCTAGGGGAACCGGAATTTCTCTCCGAAACGGTGCCGTTAAACGGTGCCGTTGGAAAAGCACAACGGTGCCGTTGAATGGTGCCGTTGGGAAAAACACAACGGTGCCGTTTGGCCTTCGTAGAGCCGTTTTCCGGGCCGTTTTGGAGCGCACGAATGTTACGATATATCCCCGCGAAAAACGGCCCCTACAGGGCCTTCTGGTGAATTGAGCAGAAGTCGGTCTTCTAAATACATCGTAGTCACAGATGCGGAGTTGACCCGCTACCTCCGGGCGCTGTGGCCCGCGGTGGTACGGCGGGTCCCCGCCTTGGCCGGGGCGAAGGCAAAGTGGAGTGGAGAGGAGATTGTGGTGACGGGGGCCAGGGTGAAGAGCGATGTGAACAGGGTCGAGGAAACGGTAGAAGCGATTCTGAAGGAACTGGGTCTCGGAGAAATGACGGTATGGATCCGGTCATAGGAGGAGCCGGGGAATGAAAACCGCCCTGGTCAACGGCGTCGAAGTTCGGGCCGCCGAAAGCGCCCCCCCGGAGGCCGCCTGCCCGGCCTGCGGCGACCCGGTGGAACTGCGGGTGATCCGAGGCATCTGGCACTACCGCCACAGGCGGGGTGCCGGACAGGGATGCCCTCTGCGGGAGCGGCCCCGCGGCCTGACGGACCGCCGTGTCCAAAGGCGGTTGGTACGGGACGACCGGTACGTCACGATGGTGGTGGATGCCACCATCGCGGCGGCCGAGGCTGCCCAAGGCGGCGACCTTGGCGCGGTGTTATCGGTGGCCTTCAGCCCGGTGGTCCGGCTGGGCCTGCAGGCTCTGGGCCTCGACCCGGATGTGGCGATTCCCCGTTTCCTGCGGCGGCTTGTCGACGGAGAGCACGGGATGAAGGTGGTCATCACGACAGACGTGGACGAGGTGCTCCGGCTGGTGAGGCAATTCCCCGGTCCTGTGTTCGACCTGCGGCCTTCCACGAACGGACGCGGGCCGGAGTTGGAGGCGCTGGAGTACTACGTGCCGCTGTTGGGGATACATCTGGCAACCTTGCCCTACGTGCTGGAGGTGGTCCGGGGATGGAACGGCGTGGTCTACGTCATCGGGGAAGAGGAGCAATGGGAGGAAACCCAAAGGAGAGCCCAGGTCCAGGCGGGATAGTGCCCCGACGGGGGCCGGTGAGGAGGAGGTCCTACCCGAGGTAAGGGGGTGATCGTGGAAGAAAGCGAGAAGAAAATTACACTTACGGTCACGGTCTCACCGACGCTGGCACGTTTCTTATGTACTCTGGTGGAGCAAGAGGATGTTCCCGACTTTTGGTCGAACATGGCTTTGGCCCTTGGCCTGGGAAGGGAGACCCTCGTTCGGGAACTAAAGCGTATTGAGGCCATAAACGAGGCAGTGGGCGCACCGCCCACAAGCAGGACCTGGCAGAGCCTCAACGAATTATGGGTACTGGAGATGCTGGCACATCGTCTCTCCTCGTGAGGCAAAGCGGGGCGAACCCCGGCAGACGTGTCGCCGGTGCGTGCTAGGTGTTGATCGACTCGCCGTAGATGCGGTTTGTTAGGGTCGTGAGCCGGGCCGCCGGTTGATGGACACAAGCCGAGGCTGGAGGTGAAAATGCCACGAGGACGGAAGCGCAGGAGACCGGTCCGGGACCTGCCCGACTTCAGCAAGATACCGACCTTCGTTTACGCAGCCCTGCGCGAGGGGAGGATCAGCCGCTCTGCCTTCTGTTTGTGGTCGGTGGTCCGGATGGTTGCCTGGCGGGATACTGCGAACGGTCGGTTCAGCCCGCCTGCGGTGGACTTAAAGGACGAGGAACTGCAAGCGTGGTTAGGAGGTGTGACACGTCGGTATATCTACGGCTTGATAAGCGAACTGGAACGAGCCGGGTTGCTGAAGGTCTATCATGAGGGAGGACGGCGCTGGCTGCAGTTGCTCGCTCCGCCATCCCCTGGGAATTCACGTGAACTCTATTTCACGGGAAAAAAGTTGCCTAATGATGACGATGATATATCTACCAGAGGAGGAGAAATGACTTCTCCTGGTGATAAACTTCGTCATCGTCATACTCTCTCTCAAGGGGGGAGCGTGGGGGGGGGGGAGCGAAGACGTGAAGTGGAGTTCACGTTAAATGGAGTTCACGTGAAGTCTAATTCACGTGAACCGGCTTTCACGTCAAATGGGGTTCACACAAATTTTGCCCTACCCGAGAAAGTCGTGGCCATTGCCCGGGTGCTCCAAGAGCACGGGGTGTTCCCCGGCCCTGCCGCCGAGATTGCCGAGGCAATGGACGAGCAGGGCCTCACACCGGACAAGGCGCTGGAGGTGTTCCTAGACGTGCTGGCCGCCACCGATGACATCGGCCTGACCGTGTATCGGCTTCGAGCAGGGTTTTGGGACACGGCGGCCCAGGACAGGGCGCTGGACAAAGCCAGGCAGCGCAGGTACGGCGGTGTTGTCTTGGAGGGTGAACTATCCGAGGGGCAACCGGAGGAGCCGCCCTCCCTGCCTGCCGTCGTCGAGCCGGACCCCAGCATATGGACACCGATCGGTACGTTCAGGACCGCCGAGCAGGTCTGGCAGGCCGCGCTGGCGGAACTGCAATTGGAGACCACACAGGCTACGTTCAACACCCTGCTCCGCCGTTCCCGGCTGGTGGCCTACGACGACGGCGCGTTCACCGTCGCCGTACCAAGCGAGTATGCCAGGGACTGGCTGGCGAGCCGACTGGCTTCCACCGTCCGGCGGGTGTTGCATCGTCTGACGAAGTGTGATGACGTCACCGTCCGCTTTGTCACCGAGACAGAATGGGCGGAGAAATTCAACGTGAACGCGGAGGTAGCATAGTGGGCAACCGGAAACCACAGCAGGTTTGGGGAAAGCGGTCGGCAGAGTTCTACGCCGATCTACAAGGCAAAAAGGTCAGGGTGAGTACGGTGACCGGCAAGGTCTACTCCGGGGTCCTGGTCGGCGTGGACACCTACGACCTCATCATCCGCCAGGACTCCGGGCTGGAGGTGCTCATCACGAAGGGGAGCGTCGTCTATGTCCACCGCGCCTAGACGTATGCGCTACGTCGCCCGTGTGGGCCGGGCCACAGGGCGGTACGGCCAGGTGGTGACCGTGCTGGCCTGGCACCGTTCGCGGGCGTCGGTGGAGTTCCCCGACGGCAGGCGGGACCTCGTGCCCGCCAGGTGCCTGCGAAGGATACGGGAGGGTGGATGAAACGCCGGTCGTCTTGCATCGGCATCAGGAGGCCGTTGACGCCTTCGGCGTCAAGGCCGTCTTTCGGCGGGGTGGCGGCGGCAGCCCCCGGCGTTTTCCCACTGACGCCTTCGGCGTCAGGGCAAACCGCCTCCGGCGG
>DUEL01000135.1 GCA_011192125.1 Thermoflexia bacterium | reverse complement strand
GGATCGACGAGGACGGTGATGGCATCCGTGAGTGTCACGGTTGTACAACGGGTGCCCCCGAAGGGTACGTGATGACGACCGAGTTCCTGATCTACTCCGAGTGGGGGGAGGATCTGAAACTGGTGCAGCAACTCGTCGCCGAGGATCTGAACGCCATCGGCATCGGCACGGAACTCGGGATGGTCGAAGGCAGCCAGTTATGGGGTACCTACGACGACGGCGGCCTGGAGCAAACGGGCAACTTCGAACTGGACATGTGGGACGACGGGTACGCGGGCAACCAACTGAGCGACTTCCTGTGGGTATACTACCACAGCGCCGCCCAGGAACCCGACCTGGGCTGGAACGTGGTGCGCTGGTCGAACGAGGAATTCGACAGGCTGCTGGATGAGACCTACACCCTGGACGAAGCGTACCGCAAGGAGATCTTCTGTCAGATCGCGGAGATCCTCGATCGGGAACTGCCCTCCATTCCGCTGTTCGTCTCGGTGGAGGCCGCAGGCTACAGCACCCGGCTCGAAGGAGTGGAAGCCAACGGGAACGACATCATCACCTGGAACATCGCCGACTGGAAGGTCACAGAGTAGACGTCCGTCGGGGGAGATGGGGAGGGGCAGCTCGCCCCATCTCCCCCTATTGTGAACCGGAGATCCCCATGCTCAAGGGCGACCTGGCCCTTCGTAACGCGAACATCATCACAATGAACCCTCGGCAACCGCGCGCTGAGGCGCTGGCGGTGCGCGGCGGGCACATCGTCGCTGTGGGGGCGTGGGAGGAGGTTGCACCCCACGCAGAGGGCGTACCCGTGCTCGATCTGGGTGGGAAGGCGGTGCTGCCAGGCCTGATCGACACCCACGTCCACTTCCTGTGGACGGCCCTAAGCCTGGCAGCGCTGGACGTGAGCGGGGCCGAGGACCACACCGCCCTGCGGGCCATCGTCCGTCGGGCCGTGGCCAACACCCCCCCGGGTGAGATGATCCTGGGGATGGGCTTCACCGAGTACGCCCTGGACACCGCGGCTTTCGGTCCCATCATCGATGTGCTCGATGAGGTGGCACCGGAGAACCCCGTCTACCTGATCGGGGTCACGGGCCACACCTCCGCCGTGAACAGCCTCGCCCTCGCCCTTCTGAACCCCCAGGGGACGCTGGAAGGCGTGATGCGCGACGGCCGCGGACGCCCCAACGGTCTCCTGCGGGGCAGGGCCAACAGCCTGGCCTTCGACGTGCTCGGCGAGCGGTTTGGCGCGGGTGAGAGAGCCGCGGCGATGATCAGGCTGGCGATAGAGAAGGCCCACGCGGCGGGGATCACCACGCTCCACGCTCTGGAGGGCAACCTGGCTGGCGAAGGCAAATCCGACGAAGCGGTGGTCCGGTTCCTCGAGGCCATGCCCACCTTGCCCCTCCGCTTCGTCCTGTATTACCAGACGATGAACGTGGAGAGGGTGATCGAACTGGGCCTGCCGCGGATCGGGGGCTGCATCCTGTTGGACGGCGATGTCGGTCCTCGCACGGCAGCCCTTTCCGAGCCGTACGCCGATGATCCGGAGAACTACGGCGTATTGTACCACACCCAGGAAGAGGTAGACGCCTTCGTACTCAAGGCGCACCGGGTGGGGTTGCAGGTAGCGATGCACGCTGTCGGCGACGCGGCGGTGGAGCAAGCGCTCAACGCTTACGAGGCAGCGCTGACCGCGTACCCCCGCGACGATCATCGGCATCGCATCGAGCACTGCGAGATCATCCGCGAAGACCAGATACAGCGCGCCCAGCGGCTGGGAGTAGCCCTGGCCATCCAGCCCCCCTTCAACCACTACTGGCCACACACCGTGTACTATCCCTCCCTGGGGGAGGAACGGGCCTGGAAGGTCGACCCCGTACGGACGTTGATGCGCCCTGGCCTGCTGGTCGCTGGCGGCTCCGACAGCACCGTCACGCCCTTGGGACCGCTCATCGGCGTCCACGCCGCCGTCAACCACTCCAACCCGGCGGAGAGGGTCAGTGTCCAGGAAGGGCTGGAACTGTACACCATCAACGCCGCTCGCATCGCCTTCCAGGAGGCGGACAGAGGCTCGCTGGAGGTGGGCAAATTGGGCGACCTCGTCGTGCTGGCGGCGGACCCCTTCCGGGTCGATCCGGGCGAGATCAAAGAGATTCCCATCGAGATGACGGTAATCGGCGGAGAGATCGTCTACCAGCAAACGTGAGGGCTCGGCCCTCAGCGGGGGAGGTCCATGGGCCAGTACGTAGCACGACGGCTCCTGCAGGCAATCCCGATGCTGTTTCTGATCAGCGTTGTCCTCTTCTTCCTGGTCAACATCGCCCCCGGCGGACCGCTGGCCGGTTACAGCCAGTCCCGGCACATCAACCCGGAGCGGGCAGAGATGCTCAAGCGCCAGTTCGGACTGGACAAGCCCCTCCCGCTCCAGTACCTGATCTGGTTGATCGGCAACGACTGGATGAAGGTCGACGCCGACGGCGACGGGATCGCCGAGAGTTACGGCCAGCGAAAGGGCATCTTGCGGGGGGATTTCGGCTTCTCCTTCCAGACCCGCAGGCCGGCGTTGGAGGAGATCGCCGACCGACTGCCCAACACGATCTACCTGATGGGCGTCACGCTCGCCGTCGTAGCCGTGTTGGCCATACCGATCGGCGTCATCTCCGCGGTCAAGCAGTACTCCGCCTTCGACATCGTCGTGACCACGTTCTCCTTCGTTGGTCAGGCCATCCCGGAGTTCTGGCTCGGGCTGATCCTGATCCTGATCTTCTACGCCACGCTGAACAACCCGTTCACCGGCGAGCCACTCCTCCCCGCCGGGGGGATGCAGACGCTGGGCGCAGAGTTTTCCATCTGGGACCGAATCCGACACCTGATCCTGCCGGTCACGACGGGGATGGTGGGATGGGTGGCATGGTACTCCCGCTTCCTCCGTTCGGGCATGCTCGACGTGCTCCACATGGACTACATCCGCACCGCGCGGGCCAAGGGCCTCTCCGAGCGGGTGGTGCTCTACAGGCACGCGCTGAAGAACGCGATCATCCCGCTGGTGACCATTTTCGCGCTGGACCTGCCCTACATCTTCGCCGGCTCCCTCTACGTCGAACTGCTGTTCTCGTGGCCCGGCATGGGGCGGTTGTACTACCAGGCGGCGACCCGACGGGACTACCCTGTGCTGCTGGCGATCTTGATCATCGAAGCGGGTGTGATCATCATCAGCAACCTGATAGCGGACATCCTTTACGCATACCTAGACCCCAGAATTCGCTACGACAGGGCACGATGAGAGAAGAGAACCACCTTACGCGTCCCCCCGAGAGCATAACCTCTATGGTCTGGCGCCGATTCCGCCGCCACCCCGGGGCCCTCGCCGGCCTGATCGTCTTAAGCATACTGGTCCTGGGCGTCGCCCTGATCCCCCTCTCCCCCTACGATCCCGACATCTCGAACATACCCGACCGGCTCCAACCGCCATCCCGGGAACACCCCTTCGGCACCGATCCCCTGGGGAGGGATCTGTTCACACGCGTCTTCTACGGCGGGCGCATCTCCCTGTCCGTGGGCTTGATGGTGGTGGCGATCACGCTCTTCATTGGCGTCCCTGTGGGGGCTATCTCCGGCTATTTCGGCGGTTGGGTGGACAACGTCTTGATGCGAATCACCGACGCCTTCCTGTGCCTGCCGTCGCTGCTCGTCCTCATCCTGCTGAGCGCCATCCTGCGCGAAGTGGAGTTGCCCCTGCTTCATCAAAACAGCGTGGTGACCATTTCCCTGGTCATCGGCCTGCTCTCCTGGATGCCGGTGGCGCGGTTGGTGCGGGCGTCTTTCCTCGCCATCCGGGAGCAGGAGTTCGTCCTCGCCGCCCAGAGCGTGGGGGCGTCCGATCTCAGGATCATCGTTCGCCACATCCTCCCCAACGCCGCCGGCCCCATCATCGTCGAATCAACGCTCGAAATGGCATACGCTATTATGGAGGAATCCGGCCTGAGTTTCCTGGGCTTTGGAATCCAACCCCCCACCCCGAGTTGGGGCAACCTCCTGGGCGACGCCCAGCAGCATATGACGAAGTACCCCTGGGTAGCCATCTTCCCGGGGCTGATGATCTTCCTGACCATCATCGCGATCAACTATGTAGGCGATGGCTTGCGGGATGCTCTCGATCCTTTCAAGATCCTGAAGCGAATCGGCGAGGTCTAGAGCCTACTGGAGGAGGGGATAGATAGCCAAATGGACGATGATCGCTTTCGCTTCCATCTCGATGAAATCGACAACGAGATCATCCAGGCCCTTAAGCAGGACGGCCGGGTGCCCTTCGCCCGGATCGCCCAGCGGCTGGGTGTCTCTCCGGGGATGATCCGGCAGCGGTACCACCGCCTGGTCGAGGAGGGCGTCCTCCAGGTCGTTGCCGTCACCAACCCTCTCCTGATGGGCTATACGATGATGGCCCTCATCGGCGTCAAAGTGGACGGCAACCGCCTGGAGGAGATCGCCCAAGAGATCGCCGCCTTCGAGGAGGTGGTCTACCTGGTCCTCTGCACCGGTACTTACGACCTGCTGGTGGAGGTCCTCTGCCGGAACAACGCCCATCTCCTAGAGTTCCTCACCCGCCGCCTCCACGGGGTCAAGGGGGTACGGGACACGGAGACGTTCATCTACCTCAAGATCGTCAAGGAGATTTACTCCTAGAGGGGCCAGCGTCTAGCGTCAAACGTCAGAAGAGCGTCAAACGTCAGAAGGAGGAAATATGCGCGCATTGGTCCTAGGCGGAGCGGGGGCGGTCTGCAAGGAGACGACCCGCGATCTGGCAGAGTACAGCGACTTTGAAGAGATCGTCGTCGCCGACTACAACGTCGAGGCGGCGGAGGCGCTGATCGAGGAGATCGGTGACCCGCGCCTGAAGGTCATCCGCTTCGACGCCAACGACTACGAGGGGATGCTCCGCCTCTTCCCGGAGTACGACGTCGTCGTCAACGGCCTGCCCTTCAGGTACGACTACGTGGTCAATAAAGCCTGCGTGGAGGTGGGGGTGAACGGGCTGGACCTCTCCAGCGAGGACCCGCAGTTCGCCCTCCACGAGGAGGCCCTCAGGAAAGATATGCTCTTCGTCCCCGGCGTCGGCGCGACCCCCGGCATCACCAACATGATGGTCCGGCGGGCCTCGGAGGTGCTGGACCGGATGGACGAGGTGGACATCTTCTTCGCCGCCTTCCGGTGCCTGGCTCCCGCGCCAGGGCTCCTTCAGACGACGTTGTGGGAGTTCAACCCGGAGGAGGAGAGCCGGGAGGAGGTGTACTTTGAGGATGGGAAGTGGCATCCGACGCCGCCCCTCTCCGGCGAGCGGGTGGTCCGCTTCCACGACCAGATCGGCGAGCAGAAGGTCTATTACGTACCCCACGACGAGGCCTACTCGCTCCCCCATTCCTTCCCCACCCTGCGCCGGGCGGCGGTGCGGGGCTGCTTCCCGCCCCACGTGATGGCGCTGATGGGGTCGCTGATGCGGGCGGGGCTGCTCTCCAACCGACCCGCCCGCATCGGCGAGACGGAGATGCCCTCGATCGAGGTGGTGCGCGCGCTCCTGGCCGACGCCCCCTTCTCCAAAGAGAACCCGGTCTGGGCCTACGGGCTGGTGGTAGAGGTCGTCGGCGAGCGGGCCGGCCGGCGGGTGAAGTGCACCTACCGGAGCAAGCACCCGCCGCAGGAGGAGTGGGGCGGCGAGTCGGCCTACTTCAAGAACGTGGGCATCCCCCTCTCCATCGGCGCCCAGCTCATCGCCCACGGCGAGACCACCGGCAAGGGGGTCCTCCCGCCGGAGCGGGCCTTCCCCACCGGCCGGTTCTTCGCCGAACTGGCGCGGCGGGGGATCGTGGTGGAGGAGGAGGTCGTCGAGGTCGGGGAACTGGCGTAGCGACGCTCCACGCAGCACGAAGTGCGCAATATGTGATGCGTGAGGCGTATTCCGCTAGGAGGCGACATATGGAGTACGGCATCCTCAGGAACTACGTTGACGGCGAGTGGGTGGCGTCGTCGGGAGAGACGCTGGAGGTGGACAACCCGGCGACGGGGGAGGTGATCGCGCGGGTGCCCCTCTCGACACCAGAGGAGGTGGCTCAGGCGGTGGCGGCGGCAAAGGCAGCCTTCGAGGAGTGGCGGGAGACGCCGCCGCTGGTCCGCGCCCGGTATATGTTCCGCCTCAAAGGGCTGATGGAGGAGCACTTCGAGGACCTGGCCCGGACCATCGTGAAGGAGCACGGAAAGACGATCGACGAGGCGCGGGGGGAGATGCGGCGGGCCATCGAAAACGTGGAGGTGGCGATGGCGGTCCCGTCGCTGATGATGGGGTACAACGCGGAGGACATCGCCGAGGGGATCGACGAGGAGGCGGTCCTCCAACCGGTGGGGGTCTTCTGCTGCGTCGCCCCCTTCAACTTCCCGGCAATGGTCCCCTTCTGGTTCCTCCCCTACGCCGTCGCCTGCGGCAACACCTACATCGTCAAGCCGTCGGAGGTCTGCCCCGTCAGCCAGAACCGGCTCTTCGAGTTGATGGACGAGGTGGACTTCCCGCCGGGGGTGGTCAACCTGGTCAACGGCTCGAAGGAGACGGTGGACGCGCTGCTGACCCACCCCGACGTGGCGGGGGTCTCTTTCGTCGGGTCCACCCCGGTGGCGAAGCACATTTACAGCACGGCGGCGGCCCACGGCAAGCGGGCCCAGTGCCAGGCGGGGGCGAAGAACTGCCTGGTGGTGATGCCGGACGCGGTGCTGGACCGGGCGGTGCCCAACATCATCAGTTCCGCCTTTGGGACCGCCGGGCAGCGGTGCCTGGCCGGAGCGCTGGTCCTGGCCGTGGGGGAGGTCTACGAGCCGCTGAAGGCCCGGTTGGTGGATGCCGCCTCCCGCATCAAGGTAGGCTACGGGTTGGACGAGGCGACCCAGATGGGGCCAGTGGTCTCTAAGAAGGCGCTGGACCGCATCCTGGGCTACATCGAGAAGGGGCTGGAGGAAGGAGCCGAGTTGATCCTGGACGGCCGCGGGGTGCAGGTGGAGGGCTACCCCAACGGCTACTTCGTCGGCCCGACCATCTTCGACAGGGTGCGGCCGGAGATGACCATCGCCCGGGAGGAGATCTTCGGCCCGGTGCTGGGGATCATCCCCGTGGCCGACTTCGACGAGGCGCTGGGGATCATCGAGGGCATTCCCTACGGCAACGCGGCGTCGCTCTTCACCTCCAGCGGCAAGTGGGCCCGGGAGTTTAAGTATCGGGTGAAGTGTGGTAACATTGGCATCAACATCGGCATCGCCGCTCCCATCGCCTCCTTCCCCTTCGGCGGGATGAAGGATTCCTTCTTCGGCGACCTGCACGGGCAAGGGCGGGACGCCATCCAGTTCTTCACCGACCGGAAGGTGGTGATCACGAGGTGGTTCTGACGCAACACGGAACACGCAGCACGTGTCGCGTGTTCCGTTCCGTAGGAGGAGGTGGACGTGGAACTGGGGACCTTCGGGGCGGTGTTGAAGTTCGCGCTGGAGATGGAGACGCGGGCGGCGGCGTTCTATGAGGCGGGGGCACGGGGCGGGCTGGCGGAACGGTTCGGCGACCTGGCGCGGGGCTCCCGCAAGCGGGTCCGGCGGCTGGAGCAGGCCCGCCGGGAACTGGTCAACGAGATGATCCTGGAATCGATCGCCGGGCTGGACGGAGAGGTGTATCAGGTCGAACTGGATGCCGAGGCCGAGGAAGCGGAGCGGCTGCACCAGGCCCGGATGCTGGAGGAGACGGCGACCCGCTTCTACCGGGACGCAGCAGCCAAGATGCCCATCCGGGAGGTGGTCCGTCTCTTCGAGCGGCTGGCCCGCGAGAACGAGAAACGGCGCGCCCGGCTTCAGTAGCCCTCCTGCGGCTTGTGTCAAGCGTCAAAGGTCAAACGTCAAGCGTCAAACGTCAAGGGTAACAGGGAGTGTGAGATGGGACGAAAACTCGAGAAGACCCATATGCTATTTCAAAGAGCCAAGGCGGTCATCCCCTACGGCGTCAACTCCAACTTCCGCTACTGGGGTGAGAAAGAGACGCTGGTAGTGACCCGAGGGGAAGGCCCGTATATCTGGGACGCCGACGGCAACCGGTACATCGACTACCGGCTGGCCTTTGGCCCCATCATCCTGGGACATGCCTACCCGTCGGTGGTGGAGCGGGTGGCGGAGGCGATCCGAGGGGGAACGCTGTTCGCCTGGACCACGCCGCTGGAGATCGAGGTGGCGGAGCGGATCGCCCGGATGACCGGCGTGGAGAAGGTACGCCTGGGCAACACCGGCACCGAGGTGACGATGCACGCCCTGCGCATCGCCCGTGCCTACACCGGCCGGGAGAAGTTCATCAAGTTCGAGGGCCAGTACCACGGGATGCACGACTATGTCCTCTTTTCCACCGCCTCCACCCCTCTGAGCGCCCTCGGCTCCCGCCGCAACCCCATCAACGTCCCCACCACCTCCGGCATCCCCAAGGACATCGTCCATTACGTCATCAACCTTCCCTTCAACGACTTCGAGCGGCTGGAGGAGACGGTGGAGGCCCACTGGCACGAACTGGCGGCGATCATCGTGGAGCCGCTCCTGGGCAACGCCGCTGGCATCCTTCCCCAACCCGGCTGGCTGGAGAAGATCCGCGAACTGTGCGACCGGTACAGCATCGTCCTCATTTTCGACGAGGTGAAGACCGGCTTCCGCATCGCCAACGGCGGGGCACAGGAGTACTTCGGGGTGAAAGCCGACCTGGTCACCTACGCCAAGGCCCTGGGCAACGGCTTTCCCATCGCCGCCATCGGGGGTAAGGAAGAGGTGATGATGACCATCGAGCCGGGGGCGGTAGCCCATGGCGGGACCTACACCGGCAACGTCGTCGGTACCGCTGCTGCCGCCGCCACGCTGGAGACGTTGGAGAGCGAGCCGGTCATCGAAACCATCTTCCAGCGCGGTCGGCGGCTGATGGACGGCGTCCACCAGATCCTGACCGACGCGGGGATCCCCCACTCCATGACCGGGCTGCCGCCGATCTTCAGTTTCATCCTCGGGGTGGAGGAGGAGCCGGTGGACTTCCGAGGGTACTGCCGGGGGGACGATGTTCTCTACGACCGACTGGTGATGGCCCTCATCGAACGCGGCGTGATGCCGGATTCCGACGGTCGGGAGCCCTGGTTCCTCTGCTACACCCACACCGACGAGGTGATCGACGAGACGCTGACAGCGTTCGAGGAAGCGGTTAAAGACGTAATCCGTAACACGTAATCCGTGAATTCTGCTCACCCGTGTTCCCGAGGAGGCGACGATGGCTAATGGATACTGCGGCAGAATCCTACACGTCGACCTGACCACCGGCAAGATCGAGGTCGAGGAGCCCGAGGAGGCCTTCTACCGCAAATATATGGGCGGGAGTGCGATGGGGGCCTACTATCTCCTCAAGCACACCCCGCCCGGTGCCGACCCGCTGGGGCCGGAGAACACGCTCAGCCTGATGGTCGGCGTGGTTACCGGCGCGCCCTTCCCCGGCCAGTCCCGCGTCACCGCCACGGCCAAATCTCCCCTCACCAACCTGGTGGGCGATTCCCAATCCGGCGGCTTCTGGCCCGCCGAACTGAAGGCGGCCGGGTTCGACGGCATCGTCGTCCACGGCAAGGCCGAGTCCCCCGTCTACCTCTGGGTGCACGACGGGGAGGCGGAACTGCGGGACGCTTCTCACCTCTGGGGCCGCTTCACCGCCGAGGTGGAGGATGAGATCCGGGAGGAGCTGGGCGACGGGCGCATCCAGGTCCTCCAGTGCGGCCCGGCGGCCGAGAAGGGGGTTCGCTTCGGCGCCCTCCTCAGCAACGCCAACCGGGCCAACGGTCGCACCGGGATGGGCACCGTGATGGCCTCCAAGAACCTCAAAGCGGTCGCCGTCCGCGGCCACGGCCGACCCGAGATGGGCGACCCGGAAGGGGTGAAAGCCATCGCTAAGTGGGGAGCGGAGAACTTCGAGAAGTCGGACATCTACGGGATGGGCCTCTTCGGCACCGCCGAGATCGTCGTCTCCCAGTCCAAACAGGGAGGCCTGCCCACCCGCAACTGGTCCAGCGGCACCTTCGAGCACGCCGAGGAGATCAGCGGGCAGCGGATGGCGGAGACGATCCTCAAGGAGCGAGACACCTGCTACGCCTGCGTGGTCCGCTGCAAGCGAGTGGTGGAGGTGAAAGAAGGGCCGTTCCCGGTCGACCCCCGGTACGGCGGGCCGGAGTACGAGACCATCGCCACGATGGGCTCCTACTGCGGCGTCTCGAACCTGGCGGCGGTGGCCCGCGCCAACCAACTGTGCAACATGTACGGGATGGACACCATCGCCTGCGGGGCCACCATCGCCTGGGCGATGGACTGTTTCGAGCGGGGCCTGATCACCAAGGCGGACACCGGCGGGATCGACCTCCGCTTCGGCAACGCTGAGGCCCTGGTCCGGATGGTGGAGTTGATCGGCAAGCGAGAAGGGTTCGGGAAGGTACTGGGGGAGGGGTCGGCCCGCGCCGCCGAGATCCTGGGCGTAGGGAAGGACCTGGTGGTGGCGGTAAAGAACCACGAACTGCCCGCCCACATGCCCCAGGTCAAGCGGAGCCTGGCCCTCATCTACGCCGTCAACCCCTTCGGAGCCGACCACGAGTCGAGCGAGCACGACCCCTCCTACCGATGGTACCCCGATCGGATGGCGGAACTGGACCTCCTGGACCCCCAGCCGTCGAAGGTGCTGAACCCGGAGAAGGTCCGTTTCGCCTATTACACGCAGCTCCTCTACAGCGCGATGGACAGCATCTCCGTCTGCCTCTTCGTCTTCGGCCCGGCGTGGCACCTTTACGGCCCCAGCCAGCTGGTGGAAGCGGTGCGAGCAGTCACAGGCTGGAACGTGAGCCTGTGGGAGTTGATGAAGGTGGGCGAACGGCGGCTGAACCTCCTGCGGGCCTTCAACGCCCGGGAGGGGGTCGGCGCGGAGGCGGACACCGTCCCACCCAAACTGCTCACCCCCCTCAAAGGTGGCAAGAGCGACGGCGTCGCCGTGACCGCCGAGGAGGTGGAGGCGGCCAAAGCCCTCTACTACCGGATGGCGGGCTGGGACGAGGACGGCAGGCCCACGCGGGCCAAACTGGAGGAACTGGCCCTGGGGTGGGTGGCGGACGAACTGTAGTTTCAGGTTTCAAGTGGTCTCAGGTTCATCCAACTCGGAACTGGAAACCTGAAACCCGAAACCTGACACCTGAAACCCGTTGAAGGAGGCTTCCTGTGAAGATAGTCGTCCTGGGCGGCGCGGGGAAGATGGGCTGCATCGCGGTGCAGGACCTGGCGGGCGACCCGCGGGTGGACGAGGTTGTCATCGCCGACCGGGAAGTGAAGCAGGCGAAGGTGGTGGCGGAGACCATCGGCAGCCCCAAGGTCTCCATCCAGCGGGTGGACGTGACCGATCACGACGGGCTGGTGGCCGTGCTGCGGGGGGCCGACGCCTGCCTCAACGCCACCGTCTACTACTTCAACCTGCCGGTGATGGAGGCGTGCCTGGAAGCGCGGGTGCCCTATGTGGACATGGGCGGCCTCTTCCACACCACCCGCAAGCAGCTGGCGCTGAGCGACCGCTTCGCCGAGGCAGGGGTGAGCGCGGTGCTGGGGATGGGCTCCGCCCCCGGCGTCCCCAACGTCCAGGCCCGCTACGCCGCCGACCGGCTGGACACCATCGAAACCATCCACATCTACGACGGGATCAAACCGCCCCCGCCGGACGACCTCCGGTTCACCTACGCCGTGCCTACCATCCTCGACGAACTGACCCTGGAGCCGATGGTCTACCGGGACGGGGAGTTCATCGCCTACGCGCCGATGAGCGAGTTCGAGGAGTACTGGTTTACCCACCCCATCGGCCCCCAGCCGACCCACCTCTCCCTCCACTCCGAGGTCGCCACTCTCCCCCTCTCCTTCGCCGACAAAGGGGTGAAGGAATGTTTCTTCAAGATCAACTACTGGGGGATGGCGAAGGAGGCGGTGGAGAAGATCCGCGTCCTGGACGAGTTCGGCTTCGCGAGCCGGGAGCCGGTGGAGGTGAAGGGACAGAAGGTGGTGCCGCGCGACCTGCTGGTGGCGCTGATGGCGAAGTACGTGCCGCCGATCACCGAATTCCTGGCCCCGCCGAAGAACCGTCCGCCGGACTGGACCAAAGAGATCGTCACCGAGGTGCGGGGGACGAAGGATGGGGAGGCGGTGACGTATCGACTGGGGACCCTGACCTGCAAAGGCTCGCTGCCGACGGGGGTAGCCCCGGCCCGCACGGCGATCTGGCTGGCTGAGGGCCGCATCCCGCCCGGCGTCCATCCACCGGAGCGGGTGATCGACCCGGAGCCGTTCTTCGAGGAACTGAAGACGCGGGAGATCTACACCCAGGTGACGGTGACCCGGACGTTGTAGAGGGTCGGATGCCAACGGGATAGATTCAGATGGTTGAGATCGGCAACTGACGGTTGACAAGAGTGCCTGTCCGCGTATAATGGCGGCAAGAAACTGAATAGCGGTAAAGACGAGGATCAGGAAGAGTAGGCATCGAAGCGGGGTTCAGAGAGTCGGGTCTTTGGCTGCGAGCCCGATACCAGCGCCGATGCTGAATGGGCCTGGGAGTCGCCCGCCGAACCCCCGCACAGCGGGGTAGTAGTCCGGGCCGGAGTCGCCACCGTTATCAGGGCTGAGGGTATCGAGCAGGCACCCTGTCCTGCTCCGTACCTGCGAACGAGTGAGGCTGGCCCTTCACGCTCAACGCGCCGTCACCGGCGCGTTTTGCGTTTAGGGCAGCCTAAGCGGGGTGGCACCACGGGAGAGAACGCCCGTCCCGGCAACGGGGCGGGCGTTCTTTGCGTATGGGCCGCCCGCCGCGCCGCCCGTTGACGGTGCCGGTTGTAAAGCGTGATCCGCGCCGCCGGAGGCGCGTTCACGAAATCTCACGTGAGGAGGTGCGAAATGACCGAGCAGATCCGCTTCCAGTTGTCCGAGGATCAACTCCCAAAGGCCTGGTACAACATCCTCGCCGACCTTCCCTTCGAGGTCCCCCCATTGCTCCACCCGGCGACGGGGGAGCCCACCCGGCTACCTCCCCCTCTCTTCTGCGACGCACTGATCGAGCAGGAGGAAACACGGGAGCGGTACGTGGCGATCCCAGAGCCGGTGCGGGAGGTCTACCGACTCTGGCGGCCCACCCCCCTCGTCCGTGCCCGTCGCCTGGAGCGGATACTGGACACGCCCGCCCATATCTACTACAAGTACGAAGGGGTGAGCCCGCCCGGCAGCCACAAACCCAACACCGCCGTCGCCCAAGCCTTCTACAGCAAGGAGGCAGGGGTGAAACGGTTGACGACGGAGACCGGGGCGGGACAGTGGGGAAGTGCGCTGGCTTTCGCCTGCAACCTCTTCGGAATGACCTGCAAGGTCTACATGGTCAAGATCAGTTACCACCAGAAGCCCTACCGCCGGGTGATGATGGAGACCTGGGGAGCCGACGTCACCCCCAGCCCAAGCCAGGAGACCCAGGCCGGACGGGCCATTCTGGAGAAGGACCCCGGGTCCCTAGGCAGCCTAGGGATCGCTATCAGCGAGGCGGTGGAGGTGGCAGCGACCCACGACGACACCAAGTATTCCCTGGGCAGCGTCCTCAACCACGTCCTGCTCCACCAGACGATTATCGGAGAGGAAGCCCGGCTCCAGATGGAAATGGCCGGGGAGGCGCCGGACGTGGTGATCGGATGCGTGGGGGGCGGGAGCAACTTCGCTGGTCTGGCCTTCCCCTTCCTGCGGGATCGGCTGACCAACGGCGCATCCGTCCGCTTCGTGGCCGCCGAGTCCACCGCCTGCCCTAGCATGACGCGGGGAGTCTACGCCTACGATTACGGCGACACCGCCCACCTGGCCCCCATCGCCAAGATGGATACCCTGGGGCACACCTTCGTGCCGGCCGGGATCCACGCCGGAGGGCTACGGTACCACGGAATGGCCCCCATCGTCTCCGCCCTCCATCGGCATGGCTACATCGAACCGGTGGCGTTCCCCCAGTTGCGTGTCTTCGAGGCGGCCGTGCTCTTCGCCCGGGCGGAGGGGATCATCGCCGCCCCGGAAACCGCCCACGCCATTCGCGCCGTGATCGACGAAGCGATCGCGGCACGGGAGGTGGGCGGAAGGCGGGTCATCCTCTTCAACTTCAGCGGGCACGGCCACTTCGACATGGCTGCCTACGAGAGTTACTTCGCCGGGGAACTGGAGGACTACGAGTACCCGGCGGAGAAAGTGCGAGAGGCTCTGAAAGATCTGCCCAGGGTATCTTGAGCGGGGTCCCCCGGGGGATCCAACGAGGGGCTTTTGCGGGGTAGGCCAGTAGCCCGCCCCGCAAAGCCCCTCCAGCCGGGACCCACAGCCCGGCCGGTGTGGAGCCTCCCACTGGCGGATTTACCCGGTTGATGGTATCCTTTGCTCACACTCCCGGACGCAGGAGGAGGTGATATGCCGGAGCGATTCGTCGGCCGATCGGTCCCTCGCGTGGACGCCCGGGCCAAGGCCACGGGTGAGGCCCTCTTCCCCGGCGACTTCTCGATGCCGGGGATGCTCCACGCCAAGATCCTCTTCGCCGGGCGGCCCCACGCCCGCGTCCTCCACATCGACACCGCCGAGGCGGAGGCGGTCCCAGGCGTCGTCGCCATCCTCACCGCCAAAGACGTCCCGGTCAACGAGTACGGCCTCCAGATCCCCGATCAGCCGGTCCTCTGCGGCCCTGGCTCCTCCAAACCAGGGGCCGACGTGGTCCGCTTCGTAGGGGATCAGGTCGCCGTGGTCGTCGCCGAGACGGAGGAGGCCGCCGCCCGCGCGCGCGACCTCATCCGGGTGGAGTACGAGGATCTGCCGGTGATCACCGATCCCTTCGAGGCCCTCAAGCCGGACGCGCCCCAGATCCACGAGTACCGCCAGCCCAGCGAGATCCACCCCGAGATCCGCACCGAGGGCAACCTGATCTGCCACCACCAGATCCGCAAGGGCGACGTCGACGGGGCCTGGTCCCAGTGCGACGTCATCGTCGAGGGCCAGTACCGCACCCCGCCCCAGGAACACGCCTACCTCCAACCGGAGGCGGGCCTGGCCTACATCGACGAGGAGGGCCGGGTGACGGTGGTGGTCGGCGGGCAGTGGACCTGGGAGGACCAACACCAGATCGCCCACGCGCTCGACCTGCCGCCGGAGAAGGTCCGGGTGGTCTATCCGGCGGTCGGCGGGGCGTTCGGCGGCCGGGAGGATATGTCGGTCCAGATCGTGCTCGCCCTGGCGGCGTGGAAACTCCGCCGACCGGTGAAGATCGTCTGGAGCCGCGAGGAGTCGATCATCGGCCACTGCAAGCGGCACCCGATGTGGTTCCGCTGCAAGTGGGGGGCCACGCGGGACGGGAAACTGGTCGCCGCCGAGGTGCAGGTGGTGGCCGACGGCGGGGCCTACTGCTACACCACCAACAAGGTCCTGGGCAACGTCACCGTCACCTGCACCGGCCCCTACGAGATCCCCAACGTGAAGGTGGACGTGGACGGGGTCTACACCAACAACCCACCCAGCGGGGCCTTCCGGGGCTTCGGCGCGCCCCAGGCCATCTTCGCCGCGGAGATGCAGATGAACAAACTGGCCGAGGCGCTGGGGATGGACCCGGTGGAACTGCGGATGCGGAATCTCCTGCGGGAGGGGAGCCTCACCGCGATGGGCACCCCGATCCCCGGCGGGGTCGGCCTGGTGGAGGTGACCGAGCAGTGCGCGCTGGCCGCCGGGTGGCGGAGGACCGAGGAGGGGTGGCGGAAACCGGAGGCGGGGGGCAAGAGGCAGGGAGCAGGAAGCGAGGCAACGAGGAAGCGGGGGATTGGGATCGCGGTGGCCTTCAAGAACGTCGGCTTCTCCTTCGGTTACCAGGAGAACTGCTGGGCGAGGGTCGAACTGCGGGGCGGGGCGGAGATCGAAGAGGCGATCCTCTACATCGGCACCGCCGACGTGGGGCAGGGAAGCCACACCGTCCTGCGGCAGATGGCGGCCGACGCGCTGGGGGTGGACCTGGAGCGAGTGCGGCTGGAGGTGGCGGACACGGCCACGAGTCCCAACAGTTCTGGCTCCGTCTCCGCCTCCCGGATGACCTTCATGGCCGGCAACGCCATCCGCGGCGCGGCAGCGAAGGCGCTGGAGCGGTGGCGGGCGGAGGATCGGCCGGCGATCGGAGAGCACACCTACTTGGCCCCCAAGACCACCCCCTTCGACCCCGAGACCGGCTACGGCACGCCCAACTTCGCCTACGGCTACGTGGCGCAGGCGGTGGAGGTGGAGGTGGATACCGAGACCGGTCAGGTGCACGTCCTGCGGGTCGTCTGCGCCGACGACGTGGGCAAGGCGGTCAACCCCCGCCTGGTCGAGGGCCAGATCGAGGGGGGCGTGGCACAGGCGGTGGGCTGGGCGACGATGGAAAACTTCATCGTCCAGGAGGGCCGCGTCCTCACCGACCGGCTCAGCACCTACCTCATCCCCACCGCCCTCGACGTGCCGGAGCGGGTGGAATCCATCATCGTGGAGAACCCCGACCCCCGCGGGCCGTGGGGGGCGCGGGGGATGGGGGAGATGCCCTTTATTCCGCTGGCCCCCGCCCTCGTCGCCGCCGTCCACGACGCGACGGGCGTGTGGTTCGACGAACTGCCGCTGACGCCGGAGCGGGTGGTGAGGAAGATAGCCGGATGAAAAGAATGAAAGGACAGGCTATCCCATCTGCATGCGGAGGAGAACATGGTTGAGCACGAGAAGGAAAAGCCCACCAGAAAAGACCCTTGGTACAAAGTTTGGTTCCAGGTGTATTTCTCTCCCTCGGTCGATCGCTACCGCTCGTTAGTAGAGGTGGAGGGGATTACGGCTGCAAAAGGGGCGCTGTGGTTCACGGTGAGCGTCGGATTGGGAGCAGTGTTCCCAGCAATCCTGTACTGGGCAACTGGGGGCAGAATAGTCCACGATGATCTGAGGCCCATCATAATGATGGAAGAGATGGTGAGCCCGGGTGCAGGCTGGATGATGTGGATCATGACAGGCGTCGTCGGGGTGGTCATCTCGCCCCTGTTGTTCTACGCTGGAGTATGGATAGTCCACTGGCTGGCCAGAAAGATGGGAGGGGAAGGGAACCTCAATGAGCTGGGCTACCTGCTGGGTGCGATAGCGGCACCCAACGGAATAGCGAACACATTGATCGAAGGAGCAGTCCCCACCGCGTGGAACCTTCTGCTGCGACTGCCTCTGATAGGTGTTCAAGTCATCTTGAGCACGATAGCGGTGAGAGCGATATACCGGCTGGGGTGGGGACGTTCCATAGCGGTGATAGCCGTGTTTTCGGGCATCACCGCCGCCGTGGCCCTGGTCATCGGCGGTGGACTATGTGTGCTGGGACGATAGCGGATCCCGAAAGGCCGCCGCAATGTTTCACCCCGCCGACCGTGTCCTCGTCGCTGTGATGAACAACCGGCGCGATTTCGAGACCGCCCGGGATGAAGGGTGGTACCGAATTCCGGTGCAGCACGCCCCGCCCAGCACCACCGAGGCGGTCGTGTTGGCCTTTTACTTTACAAAAGCGTTTGGCGAGGAGGGATGGGCCATCCACTGGTACGCACCGGTCCGCGGGCACGAACTGGTGCGGCGGCGCGATCTTCTGCCGGAGGAACCAGACCACCCCCGCGCCGACGAACTGTACTACAAGATGCAACTGGGGCCGCTGATCCGGCTGGAACGACCGATCCCCAGCCTCCGTTGGCGTCGGATCGTCTTCATTGAGACGACCTGGGATCGATTCGTCGCTGCGCGGGAGATTCGCGACCTCTTCGCCCCCGGCACCGACGGACAGTTCGTCACACTGATGGATGCCGAATGGGAAGAAGTCGGATATTGACGAAGGGAGGGAGGCCGATGCTTATCACCCATGCTCGCATTGCGACCTTTGGCTCCGATCCGCAGCTGATCGAGGACGGCGCGTTGCTGATCCGTGGCGGGACGGTTGCCGAGGTGGGTACGACGATGGAACTGACGACCCGCCACCCGCGGGAAGAGCGGTGGGACGCTGAGGGCCAACTGGTGATGCCCGCCGCCATCTGCGGGCACACCCATTTCTACGGAGCCTTCGCCCGTGGGATGGCGATCCCCGGGGAACCCCCGTCTAACTTCCCCCAGATTCTGGAGCGGCTCTGGTGGCGGCTGGACAAGGCCCTTACCCTGGAGGACGTCCGCTACTCCGCTCTGGTCTGCCTGGTGGACGCGATCCGCCACGGCACCACCACGTTGATCGACCACCACGCCAGCCCCAACGCCATTGAAGGGAGCCTCGACGTCATCGCCGATGCGGTAGAACAGGCCGGCGTGCGTGCCTCCCTCTGCTACGAGGTCACCGACCGAGACGGGCCGGAACGGGCCAGGGCGGGCATCGAGGAGAACGTCCGCTTCGCCCGTTCGCTCCTCACCTCTCGCAACTCGCAACTCGCCGCCTCTTTCGGCCTCCACGCCTCCCTCACCCTCTCCGACGAAACCCTCGCCGACTGCGTCGCCGCGGCGCGGGAACTGGACCTGGGCTTCCACGTCCACGTCGCCGAGGATGCAGCCGATCAGGAGGACAGCCTGCGCAAGAGCGGCAAGCGGGTCGTCCACCGGCTCCACGACGCGGGGATCCTCGGTCCCCAGACCATCGCCGTCCACTGTGTCCACGTGGACAAGGGAGAGATCCGCGTCCTGGCGGAGACCGGAACCTGGGTCACCCACCAACCCCGGTCGAACATGAACAACGGGGTTGGCGTAGCGCCGGTGGAGAGGATGGTCGATGCGGGAGTGCACGTTGCGCTGGGGAACGACGGCTTCTCCAACAATATGTTCGCCGAGATGAAGGCGGCCTACCTGGTCCACAAACTGGCCCAGCGCGACCCGCGGGCGATGCCCGGCGACCTGGTGATGCGGCTGGCCTACGACAACAACGCCTCCCTGGCCCGCGTCTTCTGGCCCGATCTGACGCTGGGGCAGATCGCGCCGGGGGCCTCAGCCGACCTGGTCTTCCTCGACTACCATCCGACGACCCCCCTGACGGCGGGCAACCTCCCCTGGCACATCCTGTTCGGGGTGGAGGCTTCGATGGTCACCGCCACCGTCTGCGCCGGGCGGGTGCTGATGCAGGACCGGCGGCTGCTGACCCTCGATGAGGAGGAGATTACCGCCCGATCGCGGGAACTGGCGGCGGGGGTGTGGGAACGGCTGACGTAACGCCATGCTCCTCATTCCACCACAGAGCCGCGGAGGTCGCAGAGGGGGGAACCTCCCTCTGCGACCCGCGGCCCTGCACCAGTTGACAAAACCCCTCCCCTATGCTACCATACGGCCGCTGCTGGAGTGGCCTTCCCACATCGCTCTCCTCTGCGAGAGCGTTCTTTTTTGAATCATGCGGCGGGACGGGCGGGCTAAAACGGTCCGCATTCCCCGCCAATCCGGGGGCAGGCACGCGTGAAGGGAAACCGAGAGACCTCTTTCTGGCTCGACCGCCCTGTGCTCGTCACCGGCTGCACAGGGCTCCTGGGCTCGTGGCTGACCATCGGCCTGGTAGACGCTGGGGCCCAGGTGATCGGATTGATCCGCGACAAGGTCCCCCACTCCCACCTCTACCGATCGGGCTACCAGGATCGCATCGCTGTGGTACAAGGGAACGTGACCGACTACGCGCTCCTCGAGAGAGCGTTGAACGAGTACGAGGTGGAGACGATCTTCCACCTAGCCGCCCAGACCACAGTGACCGCGGCGAACCGGGCCCCCCTCTCCACCCTTGAGACCAACGTGAAGGGGACCTGGACGGTGCTGGAGGCCGCTCGTCGCTCCCCCACCGTCCGCCGGATCGTCGTCGCTTCCAGCGACAAGGCATACGGCGCGCTGAAGACGTTGCCCTACACCGAGGACATGCCCCTCCGGGGCGGGCATCCCTACGACGTCTCCAAAGCGTGCGCCGACCTGATCGCCCAGGCCTACGCCACCACTTATAAGATGGCGGTGGGGATCACCCGCTGCGCCAACCTCTACGGCGGTGGCGACCTCAACTGGAGCCGCATCGTGCCGGGCACGATCCGCTCCGCCCTGCGTGGGGAGCCGCCTATCGTCCGCTCCGACGGCACGCCCCGGCGGGACTACCTCTACGTGAAGGACGCGGTCCGCGCCTACCTGACGCTGGCGGAGCAACTGGACCGACCCGAGGTCCAGGGTGAGCCGTTCAACTTCGGCACCAACCGCCCGCGCACGGTGCTGGAAATCGTCCAGGCGGTCCTCACCGCCGTGGGACGCGACGACCTGAAGCCCGTGATCCTGGGCACCGCCGCCAACGAGATTCAAGAGCAGTACCTGGATAGCACAAAAGCGCGGAGAATACTGGGCTGGGAGCCAACCTACTCGCTGGAAGAGGGGCTGCGAGAGACGGTGGCGTGGTATCGGGAGTTCTTTGGGATTGGGTGATTGGGGGATTGGGGTGAGCGAGGAGTTTCCGTTCCGGGTGCTGGTGACGGGGGCAACGGGGTTCATCGGGCGGCACCTGGTGCGACGTCTGGTGGGGGCCGGAGCCCAAGTGTGGGCCGGGGAGCATTCCGGTGGAACCCCGGCCAAGGAGGGCGAGACGCTGCCGCGGGTCACGTGGGTGACGATGGACGTGCGGAACCCCGCGAGCGTGGCCTGGGCTGTGGACCGGAGTGACCCTGATGTGGTCTTTCACTTAGCCGCCATCAGCGCGGCCGATCCCGGCGTGGACCCGATGCTGGTCGTAGCGGTGAACGTCGGCGGAACGGTGCATCTGCTGGAAGCGCTGCGCTCCCGAGAGGTGCGCCGAGTGGTGCTGGCAGGGACCTGTTACGAGTACGGAGCGAGAGACACGGTAGAAGGGCTGGATCCCTACAACGTCTACGCCGCGTCGAAGGTGGCCGCCTGGGCCTTCGCGCGGGCCTACTGGCGATCGCTGGGCCTCCCGGCGACCGTCGTTCGCCCGTTCCAGGTGTATGGGCCAGGCCAGCCTCTCCAGGCGCTGATCCCCTCCGCCATCCGGGCCGCCCTCACCGGCGAGGACTTCCCGATGACGCGCGGGGAGCAGCAACGGGATTTCGTCTTCGTGGAGGACGTGGTAGAAGGGTTCCTGGCAGCGGCGACTGCACCTGGCGTCGAAGGGGAAAGCCTGGACCTGGGGACGGGCCGGACGTATGCGGTGCGCGAGGTGGTCGAGCGGATCTGGGCGATGACAGGGGCCGCGGGGCAGATCCGCGCCGGTGCCCTCCCCTACCGCCCCGGCGAGGTGATGCGCCTGGCGGCCGACGCCGACCGCACCGCCCGTCTGACTGGCTGGCGGGCGGAGATCGGGCTGGAGGAGGGCCTGGG
>DUEL01000134.1 GCA_011192125.1 Thermoflexia bacterium | reverse complement strand
GCAGTGGATGGCGGTGATGCTGGCCGCATCGGCCAGCGTCGCCGGTCGAACCCGGATCTCGGTCATCCCACTTCTTCCTCCCGAAGTCGCTTGCCTGTCAGTTCCATAAAGACGTCCTCCAGGGTCATCTCACCGGCGTCGGCGCGGGAGACCTGCGCCTTCAGGCCCTCGGGGGTGTCCAGCGCGACGATCCGCCCTTCGTCCAGGATGGCGACCCGGTCGCAGAGGACATCCGCCTCCTGCATGTCGTGCGTGGTGAGCAGGATGGTGGCGTCGTGCGTGTCGCGGAGTTCCCGCACGAAGGCCTGCACCTCCCGCTTCGAGCGGGGGTCCAGCCCCGTCGTCGGCTCGTCCAACAGGAGGAGGATCGGCTGGGTGAGGAAGGCGCGGGCGATGGCGACCTTCTGCTGCATTCCCCGGCTCATCTCCTCCATCGGTCGGAAGGCATCCTCCCGCTTCAGCCCCAGTCGGGTCAGGATCTCCAGGATCCGCCTTCGGGCCTCCTTCGCCCCCAGCCCGTAGAGCCGCGCGCCGTAGAGGAGGTTCTCCATCGGCGTCAGTTTCTTAAAGAACGAGGCCTCTACCGAGACCCGGTTGATCAGTCGCTTGACCGCCATCTCCTCCCGCAGCACGTCGTGGCCGAAGACGGTGATGGTCCCCTCGTCGGGGATGAGGAGCGTGGCGATGCAGCGAACCAGGGTGGACTTGCCGGAGCCGTTGGGGCCCAGGATGCCGAAGACCTCCCCTCGCTGGACCCGGAAACTGACGTTGTCCACGGCGACGATCGGCTTGCGTCCGTTGCCGCTCCGCCTCCAGGGCCAGTGCAACTTCTCTCCCTTGACGAACCGCTTGGTGACGCCTGAGACCTCCAGGGCGATCTCTGCTTCCCGATTCATCAGACTTCTCCTGGGCCGTTCTTCTCTGGATGCTGTTCTCGTCAACATGGGTATTCCCCTGCACACAAAAAGAGGCCGTGGACCGGTGCCCACGGCCTCGCTGGAGGAGACGTCGGACAAAGAAAGAGGCCGTGGGCGTCGCAGGCGCCCACGGCCTCTTGATGGACTATGCTCACCTTCCGTGAGGCGCACTGCGACAAGGCAGCCGAACAGACCCGGTCTTACCCCGGGCCTCGACCACGACGGACTCGTACATCGCCAAGCGCACCTTATGCCTCCTCACGGAAGTTCACTTGAGATTATAACCGGCAAGATCGAAATGTCAACTGGGCGACGCGGGGGTGGAACCCTGCGCCTGGAGGGCCTTGTTGTAGAGGCGCATCAGGCGCGCCTTCCGCCGGGCGGCGTTGTTCTTGTGGATGATCCCCTTCTCTGCCGCTTTGTCCAGCGCGCTGTAGGCGATGCGGATTGCCTCGCGGGCCTCTTCCAACTGCCCTGCCTCGATCAGACGGCGGGCCTTCTTGATCGCCGTCTTCGCCCGGCTGCGGTACATCCGGTTGCGCAGCCGTCGCTTTCGGTTCTTACGAATATTCTTGATGGCCGACTTCGTATGTGCCAAAGCCCTTCACCTCCAGACGTACAACACGAACAAGACTCCCCAAGATGGCAGCGGTGCAAATTGTACCGCATTTTCCAAATTTGTCCAGCCGGGATCTCCTAAGGTTTGGACGTGAGTTCGGACATTGCTCCCCAATGGAAAAACCACAGAGGCACAGAGGGCACAGAGGAGCACTCAGATGTTAAGGGGAAAACTCTGTGTCCTCTGTGCCTCTGTGGTGAAAAAACGATGGATGGCCGAACTCGTGTCCGAAGCCCAGGAGATCTCCCCCTCTCCGCGTCCTCTGCGCCTC
>DUEL01000133.1 GCA_011192125.1 Thermoflexia bacterium | reverse complement strand
CGCCGGTGCCAGGCCCGCCGAGAAGGAGTCTCACACCCGATGCCCGAACTCCTGTCCAAAGGTCAGATAGGCGTCGTTGTCCGATATGCCGTTGTGTGCTAGAATGAATCTCTGTCCATTTTGGAGCGTCTCAGAGTCACGGAGAGCACAGGGAGTTATAGAGGGATCCTGTGTCCTCTGCGTCTCTGTGGTGATAACCTGCTGACGGTGAGATCCGATGCCTTTTGCGCCGATTTTCGCCCTGGCTGTTCCCACGATCGCCCTGGTCCTGCTTGTGGCCCTCGGCGCGATCCCCCGAACCCGGCCGGCCGCGCGCTTCATCCTGCCCGCAGCGGCAGCGCTCTCCCTGCTGGGTGTGCTGGCGACCCGGCTGGAGCCGGTGGAGGCGGTCGTCCTCTCCCGATGGTCGCCGGAGGTCCTGCTGGGTGTCTCCCCGATTCTGCGGGCCGACCCTCGGGTATGGCCGATCGCCGTGGCAGTCGCTGCCTCGGTGGTGGGGGCTAGCCTGGTCCAGTTGAGCCGTCGGCCGCGTCCTCCCTTTGCCCTGGAGGTTGCCGTCCTCGGGATCCTGGCCGCGGTGCTGGGGAGCCTCTGGGGGGGGAACCCCCTGGCGGTGCTGCTGGCCTGGGGAGGATTCGACCTGATGTGGGTGTTGGGGGTCGTGGCTGCAGGCGGGCCGTCGCGGCGGCTGGCCTGGGGTGCCGGGGCGAACCTGCTGGCGACGGTGGTCCTGTGGATGGCGGTGCTGGCGGTTGGAGCCAGAGGGAGCCTGGTCTCCTGGGAATTGGCTTCGCTGGAAGGGCCGGGGCGGAACCTGCTCCTGATCGCTTGTCTGCTTCGCCTGGGACTGTACCCGTTGCATCTGGCGGTCTCTACGGAAGGGGCCTGGGGGTTGCCCGCGGCTGCCCCGCTGCTGCTGGGGCCCGTGATGGGGTGGGGGATGCTCCTTCGGGTGGCGGTCGCTGACGAGGCGGGGTTGCTGGCCGAAGCGCCGTGGTTGATGGGGATGGGGTTGGCTGCGTTCGTCGTAGGCGCGTTCCTTGCCTGGGCCCGTCCCCGGCCGAGAGAGGGGGTTCCCTGGATCGGGTTGGCGGCCAACGGGTTATTGCTGTGGGGAGGGCTCGTCGCCGAGGAGCAGGGCAGCGCAGCGATCATCCTGGGCGCGACCGCCTGGGCGGTGAGCATCACCCTGGTCGTCCTGGGGCAGGGGTGGCGGCGATCGACGTGGTGGTGGGGTGTGCCCCCCCTGATAGGAGGGTGGGCCCTGTTGGGAGGGCCGTTGACGCCGACCGCGGTCGTGCTCTCCGGCGTGGCAGCGTCGGCCGCGTCCGACGTCGTGAAGGGAGTGCTCTTCTTCCTCGGCACGGGGTTTTTGACCGCTGCGCTGGTCCGCCGGATCTTTCGTCCTGCCCCTGGTGAGGCAGAGGAGCCGCTGGCGATCGCGGCAAGGGCCGTGGGGATGGGGCTGCCGGCGGTGGTCCTGCTGCTCGTGGGAGTGCTGCCCTTCCTGTTCCTTCCCGAGGGGCCCACGGTATCCTGGTGGGAGGGCTTGTCCGGACCTGCCCTCGTCGGCTGGGGAGTGTGGCTTGTGGCGGTGGTCGGGGGCGTGGCGCTTGCTCGTGTGGAGGGTCGATTCCGTCCTCGTCTGCTCTCCTCCCTGCGGCCGCTCATCGACCTGATCGACCTGCGGTGGGCGTACAACCTGGTGATGGGCGGGCTGCGGCGGGCAGTGCAGTTCTTCCAGGCCACAGCGGAACTGGTGGAGGGGGCTGGCGCGGTCTTTTGGGCACTGGTCCTCTTCTTGCTCCTGGTATCGCTGGTGATTCAACGAGGACACTGAGGTCGCTCTGCATGGAAACGATTCTGGAGATCATTCAGCGTATCTCCTTCCTGGCGGCGATGCCGGCCGTGGCGGGGATCGGCGTCGCTCTGGGGTTGCTGCTGATCCTCCGGCGCTGGCAGATGCACGCGCTGGGGATGGCGCTCCTGTACTTCTTCGTGGCCCTGCTCCACACACGGGTCATCCGCCCCGAAGTCGCCGTGGTGAAGCTGCTCATCGGGTGGATGATCACGATGGCGTTGTATCTGACCGGCCGGTACCTCAGCGAGCGGGAGCGGGAGCGCACGGAGGAGGAGGAGGGCCCCTTGGTTCCCCGAGACGCCCCGTTTCGCGGACTGCTCCTTGTTGCCGTCTACACGCTGGCTGTGGGGGGGTCGGTTCGGTATCCGCTTCCTCAGGTGCCCGGTGACGTCAATCTGGCGTGTTACCTGCTGGGTGTGGGGGGGCTGGTATTAATGGGGCTTTCGGAGGAACCCTTCCGGGCTGGCCTGGGGATTCTGACCTTTCTGGCGGGGTTCGATCTCCTCTTCGGAGCCCTGGAGCCGAGTCTGGTCGTGGCCGGGTTGCTGGGAGCGACGAACTTCCTTTCCGCTCTGGCTGTCACCTACCTCGCCGTAACCCACGTCTCGAAGCACGAGGTCGAGATATGAACGTAGGTCCGCTACCGCTGCTGATCCTTCCCGTTCTGGTGGGTGGGGTGACCTTCCTGCTGCGGAGATGGAAGGGAGTCGCCTCATGGGTCGGTGCGGCGGCTGCGATCGCGATGGGGGCAGCGCTCTTGGCTCTGCCTCTGGAAGGGACCGTGGCTGTCGCCGGGAGGGTGATCTCGCTGGGGGAGTCGATCACCGTCCTCGGACGTCCGGTAGTGCTTTCCTTTTCCGACCGGCTGGCGTTGGGGTTCCTGTTCCTGGTGGGGGCGGGCTTCTTCCTGCTTAGCGGCTCTTTCGACCCCGAGGGGTTGTTAGCGCCGTTGGGGCTGGGGACTTTGGGGTTGATTGCTGGTCTCCTGGTGATCCGCCCCCTCATTTACGCCGTGCTGTTCCTGGAGATCGGAGCCACCCTGCTCATCTTCCCCCTGCACGCTGAGGGAGGAAGGCCGGTCCGGGGTGGGCTTCGTTACCTGAGTTTCTACACGCTGGCTCTGCCAGGGTTGCTGATCAGCCACTGGCTTCTGGATATGTATGCGGTCTCGCCGGATCAGACCGCCTTCCTGTACACGGCGATGGGTCTGATCGGTGTTTCCTTCGCGCTGTTGCTGGGACTTTTCCCCTTCTTCGCCTGGATGCCGATGGTCGGCGAGGACGGGGAGCCGTTGGCGGCGGGCTTTGTGTACTCGGTGGGGCTGGGAGCGGTCTGGTTCCTGCTCCTGGAGTACCTGCAGACCTATCCCTGGCTGGTCGAGCACGCCGAATGGGGAACGGCGCTCTCCGTGGCGGGTACGGCGACCGCGGTGGTCGGGGGCGTGTTGGGGGCGACGCGGCGGGGTCCTGGCGCGCTGATGGGGTACGCGGCGATGGTGGATACCGGCCTGGCGGTGGTGGCCTTGGGGGAGGCCAGCCAGCGCGGGGTAGGGGTCGGTATCTGGTTGCTCTTCGCCCGGGCGCTGGGGATGATCCTGATGGCCGGGGGCCTGGCGAGCGTCCGGTCGTGGGAGGCGACGGGGAACTTGATCCGGCGCGCGCCGTGGAGCACGGCAGCGGTTGTGGTTGGCGCGATGTCCCTCGCTGGTCTCCCGCCGACGGTGGGCTTTGCGGCCCGCTGGTCGATGTTCCTCTCCCTGTTGTCCGTCGATCCGGTGCGCGGGTTGCTCCTGCTGGTGGTCTCGGTTGGACCAGCGGTGGGTTTCCTGCGGTTCCTGATCGAATCGCTTCAGCGCGGCACAGATGGGGAAAAGGGGGAGGCTCCGCCGGCGAGGCCGTCTCCCGGCATCGTGATACTCCACCTGGTCCTTCTCGGGGTGCTCCTTCTAGGGATCTTCCCCCGGCCTCTGGCTGTCCTCGCTGGCCGGATCGCGGGGCTGTTTACCTTCTGGGGGCCGTAGGCCGCTGTGGGGATAGGCTGCTTCCAGGCGGGGGATCAGGACCCGCCAGTCGTAGTAGGTCTGGACGAAGCGCCGTCCAGCCCGGCCCAATGTTTCCCGGCGGCCTGGGTCGCGTAGCAACGACAGAACGGCCGCGGCGAACTCCTCCGGCGTATCCGCCAGCAGCAGCTCCTCTCCGTCCTGCACGGGAAACCCCTCCGCCCCCAGTCGCGTGCTGACTACCGCCCGTTCCATCGCCATCGCCTCCAGCAGTTTCAGCCGCGTCCCGCCGCCCATCCGGATCGGGATCACGTAGACGGCCGCCCCGGCGATGTAGGGCTGGATCTCCTCGACGCGGCCGGTCAGCGTGACGGCCGGGTCACTGCGAAGCGGATCGAGCCGGGGATGAGGCCGCTGCCCGACGATCCAGAAGTGGGCTTCGGGGATCTCCTGGCGGATCCGGGGAAGGACCTCCTGAGCGAACCAGAGGACAGCGTCCACGTTGGGGCGGAAGTCCATCTTGCCGGTGAAGACCAGGGCCGCCTGTCCCATTCCCGGAGCGGGCGGGGTGTCGGGTCGGTAGGCGTCGACGTCGATCCCGTTGGGGAGGACGATGGGAGAGAGGCCAGGGACCAGCGAGCGGAGGGCGGCGCTGTCCGCCTCAGAGACAGCCACCACCCGGTCGGCCTGTCGGCATACCCAGGCCTCGAACCGCCGGAGGCGGAGCCACTGGACGAGGGAGTAGGCGGCGGCGTGCCAGCGAGCAGGGTGGGTGAGATCGGTGAGGAAGGCCCGCCTTTGGAGCAGGTACTCGCAGTTGTGGTCGTCGAAAAGGATGAAGGGGCGGGGTCGGGCCTCCGTCAACAGGTCCAGATAGCAGGCCAGTTCGATCCCCTCGACGTGGACGACGTCGAACCGCTCCTGGGCCAGCCAGGCGGTGAGCCGACGGCGGAACAGCGGGCTCTCCAGGCGGAGCGCCATATCGGGCTGGCGCGTGAGCAGGAGATCGCGCAACCGGCGGGAGAGGGAACGGACAGGCTGCGGGACGGTCTCGATGCGGGCGCAGACGGCGGAGAGAGGTGGGGCGGGCCGGGGCTCCTGCTCGGGAGCGACGAAGGAGAGAAGGCTGACGCGGTGGCGGCGGGCGAGGTGGGAGAGGAGGCCCCAGTTGCGAAGGGCGGTGCCCTGGTGGGGAGGATAGGGGAGTTGGGGGGTCAGGAACAGGATGCGAAGCGGGTCTGTGGAGGGCATGGTGCAGGTCCTAGTAGTGGATGTTGACCAGGGTACCCACCGGGGCCCAGTTGTAGAGCCATTGGGCCTCCGGGGTGGGGAGGTTGACGCAGCCGTGGCTCATCGGGCGGCCGAAGTTGTTGTGCCAATAGGTCCCGTGGAGGCTGTAACCCCGGTAGAAATACATCACGAAGGGGACGTTGGGCAGGTAGTAGCCGGGCCCGGCCATATCGTCGTAGAGGTACTTGACGTAGATCCGGTATTGGCCCGTAGGGGTGGGTGTCTGAGGGAGGCCGGTGGAGACGAGGGTGGTGCGGACCGGTACGCTGCCCTCATAGGCGGTCAGCCGTTGTGCGCTCAGATCGACGTCGATCCAGCGGCCCGCGTGGGCGGGAGCGGAGGAGGGGGAAGGAGGAGTAGATACGGAGCCGGAGGGGATGCGCAGGACCTGCCCGACGTAGATGAGGGAGGGGTTCTGGATCCCATTGGCCCGTGCCAGGCTCCACAGGGAGACGCCGTGACGAAGGGCGATCCGGAAGAGGGTGTCTCCCGGCCGCACGACGTAGGTCCCAGTGGAGGGGACCGGCGAGGACGGGGCTGGGGCCGATCCGGTAGGGATGATCAGCCGCTGGCCGGCGTAGATGTGGTTGGGGTTGAGGATGCCGTTGGCCGCGGCGAGTACGTCCACTGTGACGCCGTATCGGAGGCCGATCCGGAAGAGGTTCTCTCCCCTCTGGACGATGTGGACGATCGGCCCCTGGGCGTTGACCGGAACTGCGATCAGAACGCATAACAGAATCGCCAGGGTCGTGGCATAGATCTTGCGCATGGCCCTTGCCCTCCCTTCCCCCTGGGGTTTGGACAGGGGTTCGGACACACCTGATCCGCCCCGCCGTAAATAGGCGGGGTTGGCGGTGGAAATATTATGCATCAATCGGGGAGATCTGTCCACTCGCGAGGGGTCCGAGAATGGCTTGACGAAAGTTGACAAAATTGCTAAACTATTGCACCTCTAAGTGGATACAGATGTCGGATTGATGGACACTCCTGGTTTGCACATCCATCTCTTCGGCCCGCTGCGCATAGAGCGAGAGGGTCAGATACTGAGTCCGCCCGCCTCTGCCGACGCACGAGCGTTGCTGGCCTATCTGGTCATGCACTCGACGCGTCCCCTGGCTCGCTCGGTGTTGGTGGGCGTCTTTTGGCCGGATCTGCCGGAGGCGAAGGCGCGTCGCGCTTTGAGCCGTGCCCTGTGGCACCTGCGCCGTGCGATACCGGATCTGGTCCAAGCCGAGGGGGACATGCTTGTGGTCGATCCCCAGGTCCCGGTGTGGGTGGATGTCAATGCGTTCCGGCAGGCCGCAGAGCGGGCTTTCGCCCTTCCACCGTCCGAGGAGGCTGCGGCGCGGGAGGCCCTTGAGGAGGCGGTGGCACTTTATCAGGGCGATCTACTGGAGGGGTTCTACGACGATTGGGCGCTGGCCGCACGGGAGCGGTTGCACGATATCTACCTGAATGTGCGTCGGCGCCTCGCCGCCCTCTACAAACGTGCTGGGGACTACGAAAGAGCGTTGGAACACATCTTGGTCGTGGTCGCTGCCGACCCTCTGCAGGAGTCGGGCCACCGTGAGGCGATGCGCCTGTACCAGCGCTTGGGACGTCCCTACGCTGCCCTTCGTCAGTTCGAGCGCTGTCGCCAGGTGCTGGCAGAGGAACTGGGTCTGGACCCAGAGCCGGAGACGGTCGCACTGGCACGCGAGATCGCCCGCCGTGCTGGAGCGGCTATACCTCCTTTCGTGCCGACGATGCCCTCACAACATACTGCTCCGCTCCTGGGGCGTAAGCACGAGTTGCCGTTGGTGGGGCGGCAGGCCGAACTGCAGGCTCTGGTGCGAAGGGTGGATGCCGCGATGGCCGGGCAGGGGGGAATGGTGCTGGTCGCTGGCGAGGCAGGGGTGGGCAAGACGCGCCTGTTGCACGAGGCGGCCCGTGCTGCCGAATGGCGTGGAGCGCGTGTCCTATGGGGGCACGCCCGAGAGCATGACAAAGACGTCCCCTTCGAGCCGCTGGTGGAGGTCTTGCGCTGTGCCCTCTCCGGTTTGAAGGCTCCTCTGCCTGTAGAACCTCTATGGCTGGCTGTGGTCAGCCGCCTGTTGCCGGAAGCGGGACAGTTGTTGCCCTACTGTCCGGACTCCGCCACCCTAGCGCCTGGCTATGAGACACTTCGCTTACTGGAGGCTCTCTCTCGTACTCTCCTGGCTCTCGGTCGTCTTGCTCCCACCGTGGTGATCCTGGAGAATCTGCAATGGGCCGAGCCGTCGACGCTGGAGGCGCTAGCGTTTATGGCCAAGGATCTTCAGCACAGTGCGGTGCTGATATTGAGTAGTTATCGCCAGCAGGAGGTGGAGATGTCGGACGAGGTCTCCCGCGGTCTTCTTCGTCTCCAGCGGGAGGCATCCCTTCATCTGGCCCTTCGCCGTTTGAACCGGGATGAAACGGGCCTGCTGGTCCGACACAGCCTGGGCCTGACGCACCCTGTGCCGCTTTTCGAGGAGCGCATTTATCAGGAAACTGAAGGCAACCCCCTCTTCGTCCTGGAGACCCTGCGGGCGATATATGACGAAGGGCTCCTCTTCCGCGATGAGACCGGTACCTGGTGCACTCCCTGGGACGAGACGACCAGCGATTACGCCGAACTGCCTCTTCCCCCACGGGTTGGACAGATCATCGCCCGTCGCCTGGCCCAGTTGAGGGAAGAGGAACGCGTGACGTTGAACGCTGCCGCCGTGCTGGAGGACGATTTCTCGTTCGCTTTGCTGCGACGCACGAGTCCGCTCGACCAGGATGCTACGCTGCGGGCGTTGAACGAACTGATTCGACGGCAACTGCTGATCGAGGTCGATGCTACCTACCACTTTGGTCACGACAAGATCCGTCGGGTGGTTTGCGAGGAGATGCCGAGCCAGGAGCGTGAGGCGTTGCACCGGCGAGCGGCTGAAGCGTTGCAAGCCCTCCATCCCGGTCGGGTGGAACGACTTGCACACCACTGGGAGCAAGGACGGCGGCTGGATCAGGCGGCCTACTATTATCTTCGGGCCGGGGAGCGCGCCGCCGCTGTCCACGCTTACGCGACCGCCGTTACCCATTACGATCGGGCGATCGCGCTGGCTCAGGAGGCTGGTCTGTCACCCTCTTTCCATCATGGGCTCCGGTCCTTGCGGGAGGCGGCGTTGGACGTGCTGGGGCGCCGCGAGGAGCAGATGGCCGACCTGGAAGTGTTGGAACGTCTGGCGCGGGGGGATGCCAAGCGACTTATGGAGGTGCACCGCCGACGCGCCTGGCTGCTGGCCCATCTCAGTCGGTTCGACGAGGCCGAGGCGGCCGCGCGGATGGCTCTGGACCTCGCAGGCGATCTAGACGATCCGTTGGGGCAGGCGGCTGCGCTTACCGTGCTGGGGATGGCGATCAACTGGCGCGGTGATGCCCCCCGTGCCATCCCCCTTCTTCGGGATGCCGTCGCGCTGTGCCGCCGGGCGGGCGACCGGAAGCAAGAGGCCGAGACGGCTCACGCGCTGGCCAACGCGCTGATGGGGATGCAGCAATACGCCGCCGCACGTGCCGAAGCGGAGGCTGCGCTTGCCTTATATGAGACACTGGGCGACCGCCCCGGTCAGGCCACTGTGTTGGGTACGTTGGGCATCATTTCTATGGAGCAGGGTGCGGCGGAGGAGGCCATCGCGTACTACCGCCGTGCCCTGGAGATCTGCCGCGCCATCGGTTTTCGCTACGACGAGGCCCGCAACTTGGCGAACTGGGCCAACGTGCTTTTCACCGATGGGCAGATCGGCGCAGCACTCCAGCATTATCAGGAAGCGGCGACCATCTTCGACGCTCTGGGCAACGAGCGGGGTAGCGCAGCGGTGCGGGTGAACCTGGCGGCGGTCTACCTGGATGTGATCGGCGATGATCAGGCTGCCGAGCGGAACGTCGAAACGGCCCTTGCGTATCACCGCGCCGCCGGGGATCGCCGGGGGGAGGGACAGTGCCTGGTCACTCTGGGGGAGATCGCGCTTCGGAGAGGTGCCCTAGAAACGGCCCGACAGCACATGGAAGCGGGGTTGGCCGCCCTGGAGGAGGTGGGCGAGCGCTGGATGGCGGTGCTGGCCTGTCGGGCGTTGGCCCGTTTGGCCCTCCAGGAAGGTCGACCGCGGAGTGCCCTGGCGCAGGTCGAGAAAGCCCAGGCGGTGTGTGAGGATCTGGGCCTAGCGGCCCTGAGCGTCAACTTGCTTGCGGTGCGGAGCGAAGCGCTGCTTGCACTGGGGCAGCCGGAGGCCGCCCTGGCAGCGGTGGAGGAGGCCGTCGCTAGACTTGTGCCTGGCGTCGAGCAGGCTCACGTCGTTCACTTCCAGCACTACCGAGCTTTGCAGGCCGTGGGGCGGCGGGAGGAGGCGCGGGCGGCGCTGGAACGGGCGTACCACGGGCTGCAGACCTTGCTGGCAGGCCTCTCCCCCGAGCAGCAGCGGATGAGCCGTGAGCGTGTCCCAGAGCATCGCGACATTCTGGCCGCTTGGGAGGACGTTCAACCCCGTCTCCTCACCGTGCGTCTGCCCCGCGCCGATGCCCCCACCGGTCGTCCGTTGCGGGAAGAGGAGTACGTGGAGGTCGTCTGGACCGTCGCAACCTTTTCGGATGAGCAGATCGAGGGCAAGGTTGCCCGTCGTCGTCAGCGGCTGCTCCGTTTGCTCCGGGAAGCCCAGGCCCAGGGCGCGGCTCCCACCTACCGGCACTTGGCGGAGGCACTAGGGGTGGGCGTGCGCACCATCGAGCGGGAT
>DUEL01000132.1 GCA_011192125.1 Thermoflexia bacterium | reverse complement strand
GAGGAGTTCCTCACCGAGTACGCCTTCCCCACGATGCAGGCCGGCGCCATCTACGAGCGGCTGTACCTCCTCGGCACCTCCTTCGCCCGCCCCGTGACCGCCAAGCACCTGGTGAGGATCGCCGAACTGGAAGGGGCGGACGCCGTCGCCCACGGCTGCACCGGCAAGGGGAACGACCAGGTCCGCTTCGAACTGACCGTCAAAGCGCTTGCCCCCCATCTGAAGGTGATCGCCCCCTGGCGGGAGTGGGACATCCGCTCCCGGGAGGACGCCCTCGCCTACGCCCACGCCCACAACATCCCCGTCTCGGCGACCTCGAAATCCATCTACAGCCGCGATCGCAACCTCTGGCACCTCAGCCACGAGGGAGGGCCGCTAGAGGACCCCTGGTACGAGCCGGACGAGGACCTGTACCAACTGACCGTCGCCCCGGAGGAGGCCCCCGACGGGCCGCTCTACCTGACCATCGACTTCGAGAAGGGGTTCCCGGTCGCCGTCGACGGCAAGCCGATGGGGCCGGTGGAGCTGCTGACCCACCTGAACGAGGTGGGCGGCGCCCACGGCGTCGGCCGGGTCGATCTGGTGGAGAACCGGCTCGTCGGGATGAAGTCGCGCGGGGTGTACGAGACCCCTGGCGGCACCATCCTCTACACCGCCCACCAGGGGCTGGAGCAGATCTGTCTGGACCGGGACACGCTCCACTACAAAGAGCAGGTCGCGGTCCGGTACGCCGAACTGGTCTACTACGGCCTCTGGTTCACCCCCCTGCGCGAGGCCCTCTCCGCCTTCGTCGCCAAGACCCAGGAGCAGGTGACCGGCACGGTGCGGGTGAAGCTGTACAAGGGCAACTGCACCGTCGTCGGGCGGAAGTCCCCCTTCAGCCTCTACCGGCAGGAGTACGCCACCTTCGGCGAGGACGAGGTGTACAACCAGGCCGACGCCCAGGGGTTCATCAATCTGTTCGGCCTGCCGCTCAAAGTGCGCGCCCTGATCGATCGGGAGAACGGCACGGGGGTCCCGCTCCAGGTCGCCGACTACGCCCACTCAAGCGGAGGTAAGGGAGTCTAACCACAGAGACACAGAGGACACAGAGAAACAGAATTAAGGGAGAACTCTGTGCCCTCCGTGCCTCTGTGGTGAAACACCAGGAGAGAAAAAAGATGTTGTGGGGCGGTCGATTTTCGAAAGGGCCGGATGAGCGGATGCGCCGCTTTGGCGACTCCCTGCCCTTCGACCACCGGCTCTACCGGGCCGACATCCAGGGCAGCATCGCCTACGCCCGGGCCCTGGCCCGCGCCGGGTTGCTGACCCCCGAGGAGTGCCAGCGGTTGATCGACGGGTTGACGCAGGTGCAGGCCGAGATAGACGGGGGCACCTTCCAGGTCCGGCCGGGCGACGAGGACATCCACACCGCCGTGGAACGGCGACTACACGAACTGATCGGGCCGGTGGCGGGGAAGCTCCACACCGGACGCTCCCGCAACGACCAGGTCGCCACCGACCTGCGGCTCTACCTGCTGGAGCGGATCGCCCACCTCCGCTCCGCCCTCCTCGACCTCCAGCGGGCCATCGTGAATCAGGCGGAGGAGCACCTGGACGTGGTGATGCCCGGCTACACCCACCTGCAGCCCGCCCAGCCGACCCTCTTCTCCCACTGGCTGATGAGTTTCTTCTGGAAGTTCCAGCGGGACCAGGACCGGCTGACCGATGTGGAGCGGCGGACCCGCGTCTGTCCGCTGGGGTCGGGTGCGCTGGCCGGTAACCCCTTCGGCATCGACCGGCGGGCCCTGGCAGCCGACCTGGGGTTCGACGGGGTCACCGAGAACAGCCTGGACGGCGTGGAAGATCGGGATTTCGTCGTCGAGTTCCTGGCCTGGGCCGCCCTGGTCCAGGTCCACCTGAGCAACCTGGCCGAGACGCTGATCCTGTGGGCCAACCCCTCCCTCGGCTTCGTGGAAATCGACGAGGCCTACGCCACCGGCTCCAGCATCATGCCCCAGAAGAAGAACCCGGACAGCCTGGAACTGATGCGCGGGAAGACCGGCCGGATCGTCGGCGACCTGGTGGGCCTGCTGACAGTCCTCAAGGGGCTTCCCTCCGGCTACAACAAGGACCTGCAGGAGGACAAAGAGGCGGTCTTCGACGCGGTGGACACGCTGACGGTGGAACTGCCCGTGGCGACCGGCGTGGTCCGCACGCTGAGGGTCCGGCCCGACCGGATGGCCCAGGCGCTCGACGACGGGATGCTCGCCACCGATCTGGCCGACTACCTGGTGCGCAAAGGAGTGCCCTTCCGCCAGAGCCACGCGCTGGTCGGCCAGGCGGTCCGGCAGGCCGAGGAGAGGGGAATCCCCCTGAAGGAACTGCCCCTCGACGTGTACCAGGCCATCCACCCGGCCTTCGAGGAGGACCTCTACGCGGTCTTCGACTTCCGCCGGTCGGTGGAGGCACGGGCCACCGAGGGCGGCACCGCCCCCTCAGCGGTCCAGGCCCAGATCGAAGCGGCGAGAGCCATCCTACGGAATACGAAGCATGAAGCACGAAACACGGAACACGAAATACGTGATGCGTGATACGTGGTGCGTGGTGCGTACTACGAGTGCCGAACTCTTGTCAAGGAGGTGAAACGATGTTGACGGTAGAATGTCCCGAGTGCGCAGCGACGGTCGAACTGCCGGCCGACGTGGAGGTCGGCGAGATCCTGGTCTGCCCCGACTGCGGGGTCGAACTGGAGGTGGTGGGCCTGGAGCCGGTCGCGGTCGACCTGGCCCCCGAGGTGGAGGAGGACTGGGGGGAGTGAGCGGATGCGCGTCGGGGTAGCGTGCTCACGGGTCCGGGTGGAGGAGAAACTCATCTTCCAGGCACTGAGGGGCCGGGACATCTCCTTCGAGCGGATCGACCCGCGACGGGTGGTGTGGGACCTGGATGGGGGCGGCCTGGAGGGGATCGACGTCGTGCTGGTCCGGTGCCTGAGCCACACGCGGGCCTACTACCTCACCCGCTGGCTGGAGGGGTTGGGGGTCCCTGTGGTGAGCAGCCATCGGACCGTCGCCACGTGCGGCGATAAACTGCTGACCAGCGCGGTCCTGGAGGAGGCCGGGGTGCCCACACCGCGGACGGTGGCCGCCTTCAGCCCGGAGGCGGCGCTGGAGGCCATCGAATCGATGGGGTATCCGGTAGTGCTGAAGCCAGTGCACGGCTCGTGGGGGCGGCTCCTGGCGCGGGTGAACGACCAGGACGCGGCGGAGGCGCTCCTGGAGCACAAGTCGACGCTGGGGGGATTCCTCCACGGCTCCGTCTTCTACATCCAGGAGTACGTGGACAAGCCGGGGCGGGACATCCGGGTGATGGTCGTCGGGGACGAGGTGGCCTACGCCATCTACCGGCAGTCGCCCCACTGGATCACCAACACCGCTCGCGGCGGGGAGCCGCTTCCCTGCCCCATCACCCCGGAGATCGACCGTCTCTCGCGGGCCGCGGCCCGGGCGGTGGGCGGGGGGATCGTGGCGGTGGACCTGGTGGAGTCGGCGGACGGGCGGCTGCTGGTGGTGGAGGTCAACCACACGCCAGAGTTCCACGGCGCGGCGAAAGTGGCCGAGACCGACATCGCCGGCCGCATTGTGGACTACGTTCTCGAGGTGGCGAGGAGGGGCCGATGATCCGAGCATCGATCGTGGGCGCGTCAGGCTACGCGGGAGGGGAGCTGCTCCGCCTGCTCCTGGCCCACCCTCACGTGGAGGTGAGCCAGATCACCTCGGAGACCTACGCAGGGCAGTACGCCTACTTCCTCCACCCCAACCTCCGCGGCCACACCGACCTCCGCTTCGTCCGTCTGGCCGACCTGAAGCCGTGCGACCTGCTCTTCCTGGCCCTCCCCCACGGGCAGGCGATGGACCGCATCGACGACTTCGCCAGCCTCGCCGAGCGGATCATCGACCTCTCGGCGGACTTCCGGCTGCGGGACCCGGCGGACTATCCGCGGTGGTACGGGCGGGAGCACCCGGCCCCCCGGTGGCTGGACCGGTTCGTCTACGGGATGCCCGAACTCCACCGGGAGGAACTGCGGACCGCCCGCTACGCCAGCGGCACCGGCTGCAACGCCATCGTCACCCTCCTCGCCCTCTGGCCCCTGTACCGCCGGGGCCTGGTCCGCGAGGCGGTAGTCGACCTCAAAGTGGGCTCCTCGGAGGGAGGATCTAAGCCCACCCCCGCCTCCCACCACCCGGAGCGGGCCGGGGTCGTGCGGACCTACGCGCCGGTGCGCCACCGACACCTGGCGGAGCTGATCCAGGAACTGGACCTGGACCCCGCCGATCCTGGGCTGCACCTCTCTATCACCTCCGTCGGTATCGTGCGGGGCGCGCTCGCCACCTGCCACTGCCTGCTGAAAGAGGATCTGGACGAGCGGGCGGTCTGGCGCATCTACCGGGAGGACTACGCCGACGAGCCGTTCGTCCGCCTGGTCCGGGCCCGACGGGGGATCCACCGCTACCCCGAGCCGAAGATCCTGACCGGGTCGAACTACTGCGACATCGGCTTCGCCGCCGACCCGGGCCATCGCCGGTTGGTGGTCGTCGCTGCCATCGACAACCTGATGAAAGGGGCAGCGGGGAACGCGGTGCAGACGATGAACGTGATGTACTCCTGGCCGGAGCGGACCGGCCTGGAGTTCCCAGGTCTCCATCCCATTTAAACTCACCACAGAGACACAGAGAACGCAGAGGTTCTCTGTATAGAGATTTCTCTATGCCCTCTGTGCCTCTGTGGTAAAAAACACCAAGGAGGGATCGATGATTGTGGTGAAAGCCGGAGGCAACGGGGAGATCGACATCGAAGCAGTCTGCGACGACGTCGCCCACCTGGTGCGGCAGGGCGAGCAGGTCGTCTTGGTCCACGGAGGCTCCCACGAGACCGACGTGATCTCGACCCAACTGGGGCATCCCCCCCGGTTCGTGACCTCTGTATCGGGCCACGTCAGCCGGTATACCGACCGGAGGACGCTGGAGATCTTCGCGATGGTCGCGGCGGGCCGGATCAACAAACTGCTGGTGGAACGGCTCCAGCGGCTCGGGGTGAACGCCGTCGGAATCTCCGGCCTCGACGGTCGGTTGCTGGAGGCCAAACGCAAGTCGGTCCTCCGCATCGTGGAGAACGGCAAGCGGAAGGTCCTCCGCGGCGAGTACAGCGGCAAGATCGAACGGGTCAATCCCCAACTGCTCCAGGCCCTCCTCTCCGCTGGCTTCCTGCCCGTGGTCGCGCCGTTGGCCGTCAGTTACGAGGGCGAGGCGCTGAACGTGGACGGCGACCGGGCGGCCGCGGCCATCGGCAAGGCGCTGAAGGCGGAGTGCGTGGTCATCCTGACCAATGTGCCGGGCCTCCTACGGGACTTTCCGGACGAGTCCTCCCTGATCCGCTTCGTCCCCGCCGACCGGGCGACGGAGTACTTGGAACGGTACGCCAAAGGCCGGATGAAACGGAAACTCCTGGGTGCCGTCGAGGCGGTGAGCGCAGGGGTGGGCCGGGTGATCATCGCCGACGGCCGGACCGACCAGCCGGTCCACCGAGCGCTGCGGGGGTACGGCACGGTGATCGCGTGAGGCGGCTACTGGTTGGGGGTTTGGGGTTCGAAAAAATGGAAAAGGAACAACTCATCACACTGGAGAACCGACACGGCAGCGGAGTCTATCCCAAGCAGCCGCTGGTACTGGTGCGGGGGGAGGGGGCGCGGGTGTGGGACGTCGAGGGCCGGGAGTACATCGACTGCACCAGCGGCCACGGGGTCGCCGTCCTCGGCCACGCCCACCCCGCCCTGGTCCAGGCTATCGCCGAGCAGGCGAAACGGCTGACGACCTGCCCCAACGGGTTCTACAACGACCAGCGGGCCCGGCTGCTGGCGGAACTGATGCGGATCGCGCCTCCGGGACTCAACCGGGCCTTCCTGTGCAACTCGGGGGCCGAGGCGGTGGAGGGGGCCCTGAAGTTCGCGCGGCTCGCTACCGGTCGGACCAACGTCGTGGCGGCGATGCGAGGCTTTCACGGTCGCACCTTCGGCGCCCTCTCCGCCACCTGGCGCAAGGAGTACCGCAAACCGTTCGAGCCGCTGGTGCCCGGCTTCACCTTCGTCCCCTACAACCGGCTGGAGCCGATGGAGGAGGCGGTGGACGAGCAGACCGCGGCCGTCATCCTGGAGGTGGTTCAGGGGGAGGGCGGGGTCGTCCCCGGCGACCCGGCGTACCTCCAGGGGGTGCAATCGATCTGCCGGGAACGGGGGGCGCTGTTCATTCTTGACGAAGTACAGACCGGCTTCGGGCGCACCGGTCGGATGTTCGCCTGCCAGCACCACGGCCTGGAGCCCGACCTGATGTGCGTGGCGAAGGGGATCGCCGGGGGGGTGCCGATGGGCGCGGTGCTGATGGGCGACCGGGTGGGAGACCTGCCCAAAAAGGTGCACGGCTCCACCTTCGGCGGCAACCCCCTGGCCTGCGCCGCCGCCCTCGCCACCATCCACACCCTGGAGGCGGAGGACCTGCCCGGGCGGGCCGCCCGGTTGGGGGAGCGGCTGCTGGACGGGCTGCGGGCCATCCCCTCCCCCCTCATCCGCCAGGTGCGCGGCCTGGGGCTGATGGTCGGCGTCGAACTGCGGGTCCGGGTGAGCCCGCTGCTGGCGGCCCTGGCCCGGGAGGGGGTTCTGGCGCTGACCGCCGGGCCCACCGTGATGCGCTTCCTCCCGCCCCTGGTGATCACGGAAGAGGAGATCGACACGGTAGTGGAGCGGGTAGAAGCCGTGCTGAAGAAACACCACAGAGACACAAAGGACACAGAGAAATCTCTTCTGTAAAAAGCTCTGTCCCTCTGCGCCTCTGTGGTGAAAAAACAGACCCATGGACGAGATCGCTTTTCTCGAGGAACTGGTCGCCATCCCCAGCCCCTCCGGGGCAGAGGAGACGGCCGTCGAATGGCTCCTGACGCGGATGGCCGAACTGGGGTTCCACGCCTACCGCGACGGGGCGGGCAACGCGGTCGGCGTTCTGGGACCTCCGGGGGGAAAACCAACGATCCTTCTCCTGGGCCACATCGACACGGTAGAGGGATGGATTCCGGTCCGCCGAGAGGGCAACCGGCTCCACGGCCGAGGCACGGTGGATGCCAAAGGACCGTTAGCGACCTTCGTGCTGGCGGCGGTCCGAGCGGCCCCACGCCTGGGGAAGGCACGGGTGGTGGTCGTAGGGGCGGTGGAGGAGGAACGGCGCTCCAAAGGGGCCCACCATCTGGTGGAGACGGTGCCGCCGCCGGACTACGCCCTGGTCGGGGAGCCGAGCGGATGGGACGGCATCACCCTGGGTTACAAGGGGAGCCTTACCGTCGAGTACCGGCGGGTGCAGCCGGTGGGCCACACCGCCGGGGCTGGAGAGCCGCCCGCACAGACGGCGGTCGCCTTCTGGAACCGGCTGGTGGAGTACACCCGGGAGGTTAACCAACGCCGGGCGGCAGCCCGCGACGTAGCCGACCCACCCCGGTTCGAGGCGCTGGACCCCTCCCTGCGGGCCATCCGCACCTTCGGCGACGGCCTCCAGGAGGGGGTCGAAATGCACATCGGGCTGCGCCTGCCCCCCGGGATCGACGTGGAAGCGCTGGTGCAGCGGATGCGCACCTGGGCCGACGGCGCGGAATTGACCTTCCCCTACGCCGAACCCCCTTTCCGGGCAGAGAAGAACACCCCTCTGGTCCGGGCGCTGTTGCGGGCCATCCGTGCGGAGGGAGGGCGGCCCCGCTTTAAACTGAAGACCGGCACCTCGGACATGAACGTCGTCGGTCCGGCATGGGGATGTCCCATCGCGGCCTACGGTCCAGGCAACTCGGCCCTTGACCACACCCCCGAGGAGTACATCGACCTTGCCGAATTCCAGCGAGGGATACGGGTATTGACAACGACCTTGGAGATCCTGGGGGGAAAGGATTAGCCTCCCGCAGGTTGCAGCACCTGCGGGAGGCTAATTCCGAGCCTGGCTAATAGGGTCGGTCTATGGTATACGCGATGACGACGCCATAGAGACCCACGTAGTTGGTCCCATCGGTGGGCAGGTCAGCGGTCAGATAGTAACAGGACTTACGCAGTTAGCAGCTGAGCGGCAGCCACCTTGCCTCGCAACGGAGCGGGGGCAGGCAAGCCGCCGGTGATCAGTTGGCGTTGCAGGCGATCCTTGACCTCACCCAAGGTTTCTTT
>DUEL01000131.1 GCA_011192125.1 Thermoflexia bacterium | reverse complement strand
TCGGACAGGAGTTCGGACATCGCCAATGAAACCCTTTCCCGGCTCGTCCAGCACCGGCTCTTCAGTGGACGAGTCGGGAAAGGGTTTCATTGGCGATGTCCGAACTCCTGTCCGAAGATCAGCCCCACTTCAACTTGACAAACCGGCGGTTTCCCATTACAATATCCTCGCCTTGCCGAAGTGGCGGAATAGGCAGACGCGCTGCGTTCAGGGCGCAGTGGCCTCACGGCCGTGTGGGTTCGACTCCCACCTTCGGCACCAGAGCCCGGGATTCCCGGGCGTTTTTTTGTTTCTTCTCCGTCAAGAGCAAGGATTTGCCCCCCCTTCTCTACCGGCTATAATCCCCATTGTGAGGCACTGTGTCCTGCTCTTGCTGATCTTGGCTCTCCTCCCTGTCGGTGTCAGGGGGGATGGGATAGGCCCGGATGGGGACCCTTCTCCGTCGGCCTCCATCGCTGGTGTGCTACCCGTATGGGCTTCCCCGCGCCCTCTCGATCCACCACCGCCCTCCCGCCTGGACCCCGCCCTGGTGCGGGCGTTGACGCAGGCCAGGCCCGATCGGACGATTTCCGTGATCGTCGAGTTGCGAGGCCAGGTGGACCCAGGGGAGATCGCCCGGCTTTCCCCTGGGCCGGCAGCGGCGCGGTACCGCCTCGTCGCCGCCCTCCAGGCGCTGGCCGAGCGGACCCAGGCTCCGTTGCGGGCCTACCTTGAGGGCGCGCGGGCTGCTGGTCGGGTGGTCTCCTACCGATCTTTTTGGATCTTCAACGGGTTGGCCGTCCGCGCCGGTCCTGAGGTCATCCGTGTCCTGGCGGCTCATCCCGCCGTCGGCCTCGTCCGCCTCGACCGGTATCGCCGCTGGGTAGCATTCCCCGACGACGGTGCTGCGACGGCGGACGCCGATTTTCAGGCGGCGGGGGTCGAGTGGAACATCGCCCACATCCGCGCCGACGAGGTCTGGAACACCCTCCACATCAGCGGCACGGGAGTGGTGGTGGCCGGGATGGACACGGGGGTAGATTGGCTCCACCCGGCGTTGCAGGCCAGCTACCGGGGGTACAATCCCCACGGTGCTCACAACCACACGGGTAACTGGTTCGACACAGTCAACGGCACCCTCTACCCGACCGACGACCACGGCCACGGGACCCACACGCTGGGCACCGCTGTCGGTCGTGGGGGGATCGGCGTGGCGCCGGGCGCGCGGTGGATCGGGGTCAAGGTCCTCGACCGGAACGGGTACGGGTACGACTCCTGGATCCACGCTGGGTTCCAGTGGCTCCTCGCCCCGGCTGGCGACCCCGCGCTGGCCCCCGACGTGGTCAACTGTTCCTGGAGCAACGAGAACGGCGCGCTGACCACCTTTCAGGCCGACCTGCGCGCGCTGCGGGCGGCAGGGATCCTGGCCGTCTTCGCCAACGGGAACACCGGGCCTGGGGAGGCGACCGTCAATTCACCGGCCTCCCTGCCGGAGGCCTTCGCCGTCGGCGCGACGGACGAGCAGGATCAGGTGGCTTACTTCTCCAGTCGTGGCCCTTCCCCCTGGGGAGAGGTCCGCCCCCACGTCGTTGCCCCCGGCGTCCACGTCCGCTCCAGTCTCCCCGGAGGCAGGTACGGCTCATCCAACGGGACCTCGATGGCCGCCCCCCACGTCTCCGGCGTAGTGGCCCTCCTGCGCTCGGTGAGCCCCACTCTGAGCATCACCCGCGCGATGTTCGTCATCACCTCCACCGCCGTGCCGTTGGGGGACCCCGTCCCCAACAACGACACCGGCTGGGGGCGGGTGGACGCTTTCGCCGCCGTCGCCGCCCTGGCTCATCCAGGGTTCATCAGTGGGACGGTGCGCAGCAACGGCGATGCCCCCGTCGGTGGGGCGATGGTGATCGCAACGTCCCGTGGTGGCGGAGGCGGGGGGCAGACGACGACGGACGGGGCCGGCCGGTACCGTCTCGCGCTCTCTCCGTCGATCTACGACCTGACCGCGTCGGCGTTCGGGTACGTCTCGGAGACGGTCTGGGGGGTGTCCGTGGTGACCGACGCGACGACGGTGGTGGATATCGCGCTGACGCCGCTGCCGACAGGCACGCTGCAGGTCGCTGTCACCGACGCGACGACCGGTGCGCCGCTCACTGCGACGGTCGGCGTGGTAGATACCCCGTTGGAGGCGACCGGCAGTGTGGTGACGTTCTCCCTGCCCGCAGGGGACTACGTCGTGCAGGCCCGCCGCCTGGGATACCGGCTGGTCACCGCCACCGTCGCCATCAGTGTGAGTGAGACTGCGGTGGCGTCTCTTTCCCTTCCCTCCGCTCCGACGATCCTGCTGGTGGACAGCGGACGGTGGTACTACGAGAGCCAGATCGGCTATTTTCGGCAGGCATTGGACGACCTGGCCTACGTCTACGACGAGTGGCCGATCGATCTCTTACCGGATGACGTGCCTGAGATAGAGGACCTAGCCCCCTACGACATCGTGATCTGGAGCGCGCCCTGGGATGCGCCCGGCTACATCGGGGCCAGCGAGGTGGTGAGTGGGTACCTCCGTGGCGGCGGGCGGCTCCTCCTGACCGGACAGGACGTCGGGTATCTGGACGGAGGCGGATGGGGGAGCGCGTCGTATTACCGGGACCTCCTGAAGGTCTATCTGGTCCGGGATAGCAGCGGGACGTGGACCGTTGAGGGGGTTCCCGACGATCTGTTCTCCGGGATGACGGTCGCCATCAGCGGTACAGGTGGGGCCGACAACCAGGTTTATCCCGACGAGATCAGTATCCTCGATGAGGACAGCGCAGCCCCCGTGTGGACCTATCGAGGGGACGGGTGTGCGGGGGTTCGGGTGGGGACCTGCCTGGATTATCGGGCCGTTTACTTCTCCTTTGGCTTTGAGGCCGTCAACGACCGTCGGGACCGGCGGGAGGTGATGGAGCGGTCTCTGGAATGGCTGACAGCCGACCCGCCGGCCGTGGGCTTGGAACTGAAGCCTGCAGCCCGGACGATCATAGGTCCGCCGGGTTCTGTGATCACGCAACCGCTCCGCGTGCGTCATCTGGGTCAGGCAGGCGTCACGGACACGGTGGCGCTGACGCTGGAGGGGGCTTCCTGGCCTGCCTGGCTCAGTACCCCCAGCCTGACGCTGGGTCCCTGCGCGTCGGCGACCGTGACGATCACCGTTGCCGTTCCGCCGACGGTCGGGTGGGATGTGTGGGATGTGATGACGCTGACGGCTCGATCTTCCATCTCACCCGCGGTGGTCAGTACGGCCGTGTTGACCGCCAAAGCCCCGGCCCCCGTCCTGCTGGTGGATGACGACCGTTGGTACGAGCAGGTGGAGAAATACCGCGCCGCGCTGGAGTCGGTCGGTGTGCCGTACGACCTGTGGCAGACCTGTCCGGCCGTCGGGCACTGCCAGGAGGTCGGTCCTTCGGCAAAGCGGCTGGCGTGGTACCCCGTCGTCCTCTGGTGGACCGGCTACGACTGGTATCTTCCGGTCACCCCTGAGCAGGTAGCGGCGTTGGGGGAGTACCTGGAGGGTGGGGGGCGGCTCTTCTTGTCCTCGCAGGACTTCTTGTATTACCACGCCGACGATCCGTTCAGTCGGGATTTTCTGGGGGTGCTGACCTACACCGAAGCCGTGACCCCCGCCCGTGCGGTAGGGGTGCCGGAGGACCCCGTTGGCGACGGAATGGGACCCTGGGGTCTGGACTATCCTTTCCCCAACTGGTCCGACGGTGTGGAGCCGATGCCGAACGTGGGGGTTGCTATGCGGGATCAGAACCGGCGTCCTATCGGCCTGGCCCACCGCGAAGGGAGTTGGGCCACGGTTTTCTTCGCCTTCCCCTTCGAAGCCCTGCCGGAGGGGGCGCGCCCGGCGATGATGGAGCGGATCGTGGGGTATCTCTCCTGGCTGGGGAGGTCGACGTTCCAGGCCGACCGGGGAGCAGTCCTCGCCGGGGAGACCGTCACGTACACGCTTCGCCTGTGGAACGATGGACCGTCTCCGGTCGTTGCTTCCATTTCCAACACCGTTCCCGTCAGCCTCAGCCTCCTCTCTGGCACACTGACCGGCCCGGCCCGATACGACCCAGTAGCGCGTCGCCTGACCTGGGAGGGGCCGCTGTCGCCGGGGGAGGGGGTGACGGTTGCCTATCAGGCCGCGGTCTCGACAGGACTCCCCGTCGGTGCGGTCGTCGCCAACCCGGTCCGCCTGGGGCTGGAGGATCAGAACATTCACTTTCATCGGCTCGCTGTGGTGCGGGTGGGCACGCCGGATCTTTCCCCTTCCATCCTGCATCTGACCCCCTCACCCACCAAGCCCAACGGGGATGTTGGTGCCGTCTTGACCTTGATCAACACCGGGCCCGCTGATGCGACAACCGCCACGGCAGTGATCTCCCTGCCTGTGGGTACCTCTCCGGTTTCCGGCTCCTTGAGGTGGGGCGGCGGCGTGGCCGAGGTCCTCACCGGTGCCGTCCGCTGGCGGGGGGCGGTGAGTGCGGGGGCGCAGGTGACCGTCTCCTGGAGGATAGCCCTGCCTTCGGTCCTCTCCCGCAAGCCGTTCTACAGCGTGGCCTTCGTGGAGGACGGGGCGGGTGGGCGGTGGGAGCGACCGGCGTGGGTGTGGGTGGAGCCCTGGCAGTTCTACCTGCCGGTTGTGTTACGGGAGGGATGATCGGGATTTCCCCTTGAGGTTCGGACAGGAGTTCGTACATTTCTTTCCCGGCGGCTGGAAGCCAACCCCTCGGCGGCCCTTGACCCCACATTGACGTCCCTGGTCCCTTCGGTTATAATGACCCCGGTCTGGGGTGGATTGTGGATCGACCCCGGGCGGGAGAGACTGTATGCGACTTCCAACGCCGCTCCGTTCCTATCTGCGCTGGCTTCTCCCTGGTATGGGGGTGAAGCGCTGGCTGGTGGTGATGGCCCTGGGCGTGGCGCTGTTGGGCCTGGGGGTGGGGATCCTGCTGGCCCAGGTCCCCCTGCTCTCCGCGGTTCCTCGGTACTTGAGCCTAGGCTTTCTCCCCGTTTGGGCGCGGGCGTTGGTCTGGGGATCGCTGGGGATTGGTGCGCTGGTCCTGGGCCTCGCCCGGTTGAATCGGACGTTGCTCTCTCCTTTTGTCCCGGACACGCGCGAGGTAGCGGAGGTCCTCTATCGACACCGGAAGCGGGGCCGTGGGCCGAAAGTCGTCGCCATCGGCGGGGGGCACGGCCTTTCCACCTTGCTCCGAGGGCTGAAGGCCCACACCTCCAACATCACCGCCATCGTCACCGTGGCCGACGACGGGGGAAGTTCAGGGCGGCTGCGGCGGGCGTTGGGCGTGCTCCCACCGGGCGACATCCGCAACTGCCTTGCCGCCCTGGCGGATGACGAAACGCTCCTGGCCCAACTGTTCCAATATCGCTTCCCCACCACCTCTGTAGACGCCGGTCTGAACGGCCACAGTTTCGGCAACCTCTTCATCACCGCGATGGCGGAAGTGACCGGTTCCTTCGAGCGGGCGGTGCTGGAATCGAGCCGGGTCCTGGCCGTCCAGGGACGGGTCCTTCCCAGCACGCTGCACAGCGTCACCTTGATGGGGGACCTGAGGAGCGAGCCGGTGGGCGTGAGTCGGGTGGAAGGGGAATCGCGGATCACCGAAGCGCAGGGTGTCATCGAGCGGGTCTACCTGGAGCCGAACGATGCGCCCGCGTACCCGGAGGCGGTGCGGGCCATCCTGGAGGCTGACCTGGTCGTATTGGGGCCGGGCTCCCTGTACACCAGCCTGCTTCCCAACCTGCTGGTGGGAGAGATTGCCCAGGCGATCGGTGCTAGCCGCGCGGTGCGGGTGTACGTCTGCAACGTGGCGACGCAGCCTGGGGAGACCGACGGATACACCGTGGAGGACCACGTGGCGGCGTTGGAGCGGCACGTGGGGCCAGGGCTCTTCCCCGTCGTCCTGGCTAACGATAACTTCCGGTATGTGGAGAGTCTCCCTGAGGGTGTAGAGCCCGTTCGATGGGCAGGTGGGCTGGGTGGTTCCTATGTCCTGCGTACAGCGGATCTGGTGGACCCCGCCCGTCCCTGGCGGCACGATGGAGAAAAACTGGCCGAAGTGCTGATGGAACTCTTGAAAGGGGAGCCGGGATAGGGACAGTCCGGCGTCGACGTTGTCGCCTGCCAGGTTGATCTGCAGCGCGGATCAGTTTCTCGCTTTTCTTGACCACTGATCAGTAACGACTGAAAGGGAGGGTAAGGAAAATGGCTGTTCGGATTGGCATCAACGGTTTCGGTCGCATCGGGCGACAGGCGTTCAAGGCCATTCGCGACCATTACGGCGACGAACTGGAGGTGGTCGCCGCCAACGACCTGGGTTCCCTGGAGATGATGGCCCACCTGCTCAAGTACGACTCCAACTATGGCCGTTTCGACGGCACGGTGGAGGTCCGCAACGGGAACCTGGTGGTGGATGGAAGGGAGATCCGTTTCTTCGCCGAGCGGGATCCGGCGAACCTTCCCTGGGGCGACCTGGGGGTGGACATCGTGATCGAGGCGACCGGCGTCTTCCGGGACGGTCGGAAGGCGGCGGCCCACATCCAGGCCGGTGCCAAGAAGGTGATCATCACCGCACCGGCCAAGCCGGCCGAGAGCGTCGACCTCACCGTGGTACTGGGTGTGAACGACGACCAGTACGATCCGGAGAAGCACCACATCGTCTCCAACGCCTCCTGCACCACCAACTGCCTGGCTCCGGTGGCGAAGGTGATCCACGACAACTTCACCATCGAGTACGGCCTGATGACGACCATCCACTCCTACACCAACGACCAGCGCATCCTGGACCTGCCGCACAAGGACTTCCGACGGGCGCGGGCGGCGGCTCTCAACATCATCCCCACCACCACCGGCGCGGCCAAGGCCCTGCGGCTGGTCATCCCGGACCTGGCGGGGAAGTTCGACGGCTTCGCCCTTCGCGTCCCCACGCCCACCGTCTCCATCGTCGACTTCGTGGCCGTGGTGAAGGAGCCGGTCACCGTGGAGAAGGTCAACGACGCGCTGCGGGCGGCCGCCGAGGGGCCAATGAAGGGGATCCTCGGCTACGAGGAGGAGCCGCTGGTGTCGATGGACTACAAGGGCGATCCGCGCTCTTCGATCGTGGACGCTTCTCTGACCGCCGTGATGGGCGACCGGATGGTCAAGGTAGTCGCCTGGTACGACAACGAGTGGGGCTATTCGGTCCGCGTGGCCGACCTGGCGGCGCTGATGGCGAAAAGCCTGTGAGGGGAGCCTGGGTGGATTCTACCGTAGAGACACAGAGGATGCAGAGGCTCTCTTGACCTCTGTGTCCTCCGTGTCTCTGGGGTGATTTACCGGTCACAGACCGAAGAACCAGCGGGCGATCTCCATCCCCCAGATCAGCGTGACCCAGCCCCCGATGATGAGGAAGGGGCCGTAGGGGATGGGGTCCTTGGGGCGGCGGAGCCGGGTGATCAGCAGAAAGAAACTGGTCACCCCACCGGCCAATGTGGTCAGGACGATGGCTTCGATGATCAGGGGGAAACCGGTGATGAGGCCCACGAACGCGGCCAGTTTTACGTCGCCGCCGCCCAGCGCGCCGGGGCCCACCAGTGCATTGCCGACGAGGGCCAGGACGAGGAAGGTGAAGTAGCCGACGAGGCCACCGATCAGCGCGCCCTTCCAGGTGATGTGACCGGTGAGGAAGGACCCCACGATGGCGAGGGCCATCGCCGGGACCGTGACGACGTTCAGGATCAGCCGCCGCTCGAAATCGGTGATCCCGATCAGGATCAGGATAGCGGTGTAGGCGGCGAAGAAGCCGAAACGGAGGGTGAGGCCGTACCGGAGGTAGAGGAAGCCGAACAGGAAGGCGGTCACCAGTTCCACCAGAGGGTAGCGGATACGGATAGCGGCCCCGCAGTGGGGGCAGTGGGCATGGCCTGTGAGGTAGGCAGGCAGGGCGATCCATTGGTACCAGGGACGCGGACGGCCGCAGTAGGGGCAGAAGGGGCGGCGCGGGGGGCGGCGGGCTGGCAGGTCGGTGCCCAGTCGGTTGAGGATCGCGCCGATTGGGATGCCCAGAAGGGTAACCAGTGCCAGACCTGCTTGCTCCATAGGGTGCCTCCGGAAGGTTGATGCCGCGGTATTATACCACAAGTGTCTGGAGAGCGTTATGCCGGTGTCCCCAACCACAGAGGCACAGAGGGCACAAAGATACGTTCGGGTGGAAGGACAACTCTGCTCCTGTGTCTCTGTGGTGGGAAATGAGCGGTAATTGGTATGACCCAAGGGGATCAGCACCATCAAGAAGGTCGGTGGAGGCGGCTCTGGCTCTGGCTGGCCCGTCCGGAGCGGGTTCAGCGGCCGGTGACCCTTTCCCCACGTGGGTTGCAGTTGCTGGCCCTTCTGGTCCTGGGCAACGTGATCGTGCTGGCTCTGCTGGGTTGGGCCCTCTACCGCACCGGAGAGGCCCTCACCGCCCAGCCGCCGGTAGTGACCGTCGTCGTCACACCGACGCCGGAGGCGCGCGCCGTGTCCGGTCCAACACCGACCCCCTTCGGCCGCGGCGGGGCCATCGCCTTCGTCCTCCGTCGGAACGGCAACGCCGACATCTACGCCATCAACCAGACGACCCGGGAGGTTGTCCGCCTCACCAGCGACCCGGCAGAGGACCGGGATCCGGCCTGGTCGCCCGATGGGAGGATGCTGGCCTTCGCCTCCCATCGCGGCGGCAACTGGGATGTGTACCTGCTGGACCTGGAGGGAGGGGCGCTGATCCGGCTGACCCGCGCTTCTGATTTCGACGGTGGCCCCACGTGGTCGCCCGATGGCTCCCGGATCGCTTTCGAGGCCTACCGGGACGGGAACCTGGATATCTATGTGATGGACGCCGACGGGCGGAACGTCCGTCGCTTGACCACCGACCCGGCCCCCGACTACGATCCGGCTTGGTCGCCGGATGGCTCCGCCATCGCCTTCGTCTCCTATCGGGAGGGGAATCAGGACATCTTTCTGTACCTCATCGAGGGGGAGGAGGCGGGGCGAGAGGTCAACGTGACCAACAGTCCCAACGCCGACGAGTCCGACCCCGCCTGGTCGCCCGACGGAGAGACGCTGGCCTACACCATCGGCCGGGCGGGCTACGCCACGGTCCGGCTCAGCCGGTTGCAGTGGCAGACCGAGGGGATCACGGAGACGGAACGGGTGCTGCGTCTGGCCTCCACCGACCTGTTCGGCTCCGGTTCCTCCCCCACCTGGGCTCCTGACGGCGGAGGATTGGTCACCGTCTATCGGCGGGAGGAGCGGTCCTACCTCATTGCCTCCAGTCTCTATGGATGGGGGCTTTCCCAGGAGGTGTACAGCGCGGAAGCGTGGGTGGGCGATCCGGTCTGGGGAGCGGTGCCCCTTTCCCCCCGAGCCATCGCCCGCGCGCGCGCCGCCGAGCCGGAGAACGAGCCGCCGCTCTACACCGAGTTCGTCCAGCCCTCCGACTCCGATCCTCCCTACCGCCTCGTGTATCTGCCGGACATCGACGGGGCCGACGGGCCGGTCCGGCTGAGCGAGCGGGTGGACGACAGTTTCAAAGCGCTGCGGCAACGGGTGTTGGAGGAGACCGGCCGGGACTATCTGGCGGCGCTGGGGGAGGTGTGGCGGCCGCTGGACCGCGCCGTGCAGCCAGGGCAATCGGGTCGGAGTTGGCACGTCTGCGGGCGGGCCTTCGATCTTAATGAAGGGTTCTACGATCGGGACGACCCTCTGGTCTATCTGGTGCGCGAGGACGTGGGGAACGAGACCTACTGGAGGGTCTTCCTCCGGACCGTCGAGCAGGATGGGAGTATGGGGGAACCGCTGCGCGTCGCCCCGTGGGACCTGAAGGCGCGGGAGGAGGGAGGGCTGTCCGCGGTGCAGGGTGGGCGGCCGATGGAGGAGGTCCCATCTGGTTACTACGTCGATTTCACCACCCTCGCCGCCGATTACGGGTGGCAACGGGTCCCGGCCCTCTACCGCTGGCGGTACTACTGGCCCGACATCCGGTGGTGGCACTTCGAGAAGACCGACGGGCTGACCTGGTGGGAGTGTATGTTGGAGGTATACAGTCGGGAGGAGGTGGAGGCGGTCTTCGGGCCGGTCCCCGAGGAGGAGACCGCTCCGTGAACGGATTGAGGGTTGGGTGACTGGATGAGCGGGGTTGGGGCCGGGAGGAATTTCTCTGTGAACATCCACAACCTCTGTGTCCTCCGTGTCTCTGTGGTGACATAAACCGGGAGGGAGTCGATGGACAAGAAGACGATCCGCGACGTCGATGTTGCAGGCAAGCGCGTGCTGGTGCGCGTGGATTTCAACGTGCCGCTGGCGGACGGGAAGGTGGCGGACGATACCCGGATCCGGGCGGCGTTGCCCACGATCCGGTACCTTCTCGACCGCGGTGCGGCGGTCATTTTGATGTCCCACCTGGGCCGACCGAAGGGGAAGGTGGTCCCCGAACTCCGGATGGACCCGGTGGCGGCCCGTCTTTCCGAACTCTTGGGCCGGCCGGTGCGCAAACTGGACGAGTGTGTCGGGCCGGAGGTGGAGGCGGTCTGCAAGGCCCTCGCGCCTGGCGAGGTGGTCCTGCTGGAGAACACCCGCTTCCATCCAGAGGAGCGGGCCAACGATCCGGCCTTCGCCGCCCAACTGGCCGCCCTGGGCGACCTATATGTCAACGACGCCTTCGGCACCGCCCACCGTGCCCACGCTTCCACGGAGGGGGTGGCTCGCGTGGTCCGAGAGCGGGGCGGCGAGGCGGTGGCGGGCTTTCTGATGGAGAAGGAACTGAAGTTCCTGGGTGAGGCGGTGGAAAACCCCGAGCGACCCTTCGTCGCTATCCTGGGCGGGGCGAAGATCTCCGACAAGATCGGGGTCATCCAGCGGCTGCTGGAGCGGTGCGACCGACTGCTCATCGGCGGAGGGATGGCGAACACCTTCTTCAAGGCGATGGGCTTCGATATGGGGGAGTCCCTCGTCGAAGAGGAGGCGGTGGAGACGGCCAGGGCGTTGCTCGAGCAAGGCCGGAGCCGGCTGGTGTTGCCGGTGGATCTGGTCGTGGCCGACGCTTTTTCCGAGGACGCTCACACGAAGGTGGTCGCCCCCGACGGCGTTCCCGCGGGGTGGCGGGCGCTGGACATCGGGCCGAAGACGCTCTCGACGTTCGAATCCGCCCTCTCAGGGGCGCGCACGGTGGTCTGGAACGGGCCGATGGGGGTCTTCGAGATGGAGCCTTTCGCCAAGGGGACCTTTGGCCTGGCGGAGGTGCTGGCTGAGTTGGATGCCGCGGTCATCGTCGGCGGGGGGGACACCGCGGCGGCGGTCCGTCGGAGCGGGCTGGCCGATCGGTTCACCCACATCTCCACCGGCGGCGGGGCGAGCCTGGAGTTTCTGGAGGGGAAGACCTTGCCCGGTGTGGCGGCACTGAGCGATCGGTAGCGACCTTGACAGGTTGCCCGCTTGCCCCTATAATTACCAACCCCGCCCACTGGGAGGGGGCATTTCGTTGACAGGAGCGTGAGGCAAGATGGGAGCGGTTCCGAAGAGAAAGGTCTCCAAAGGGCGGCGCAACCGGCGCCGGAGCCACCACGCGCTGAGGTTGCCCCACCTGGTGCTCTGCCCGCATTGCCATAAGCCGATGCTTCCCCACCGGGTCTGCCCCAGTTGCGGGATGTACCGCGGGCGTGAGGTGATCGAAGTAGAAGAATAACCAAACTGATTGAGGATCGCCGATGGGAAAGTTACTGGAGGGAAAGGTCGCCGTCGTCACTGGCGGATCGCGGGGGATCGGTCGGGCGATCGCGCTGGAACTGGCCCGGCGGGGCGCAAAGGTAGTCGTCAACTACAACCGGAGCGGTGACGCCGCGGCCGAGGTGGTAGGTGCAATCCAGGCGGAGGGAGGGGAGGCGATCGCCTGCCAGGCGGACGTCTCTCAGTTCGACCAGGCACAACGGTTGGTCAAGACGGCGTTGGATACCTACGGGGGCTTGCACATCCTGGTCAACAACGCCGGAGTGACCCGCGATCGGTTGATCCTGATGATGACGGAGGAGGATTGGGACACCGTCATCCGGGTGGACCTGAAGAGCCTGTTCAACACCTGCAAGGCGGCGGCCAAGCCGATGATCCGGCAGCGGTACGGTCGGATCATCAACATCTCTTCTGTCGTCGGCATCGCCGGGCAGGGTGGGCAGACAAATTACGCCGCGGCCAAAGCGGGCGTCATTGGGTTCACCAAGAGTCTGGCGAAGGAGCTGGGGCCGCGGGGCATCACCGTCAACGCGATCGCCCCCGGGTTGATCCCGACGGACCTGACGGCGGACCTGCCGGAGGAGTTGCGCGAAAAGGCGATCCAGCAGACCCCGCTGGGGAGGGCGGGCCGTCCGGAGGAGGTGGCCTACGCCGTGGCCTTCCTGGCCTCTGATGAGGCGGCGTTCATCACCGGCGTCGTCCTGCCGGTGGACGGTGGTCTGGTGATGTCCGGTTGAGGGATGGAGGTAGAAGTTTGAGTGAATACGAAGAGACCCCTGCGGTCGGTCGCATCACCGTTGACACCGATGTGCTGAGGACGATCGCCCGGATGACGGCGCTGGCCGTCCCCGGCGTCGTGCGGATGACCCCACCCCTGGGGCTGCAGCGGATCCTGGGGATGGAGGATGGGGTGGAGGTCACTGTGCGGGGCGGCAGGGTGTGGGTGGAGCTGTACGTCGTCGTCGAGACGGGGCGGAACCTCCTCGCGCTGGGCCGTCAGATCCAGGCCGAGGTCACCCGGGCGATCAGCGACATCGTGGGGATGCCTGTGGAGGCCGTCAACGTCCATATCGAGGACGTGGTCTCTCCTCCTCAAGGCTAGCGAGGTCGGAAGGCGACGTGAAAGCCCGTCGTCGTGCCCGTGCGCTTGCCCTCCAGGCTCTTTACGAGATCGATAGCGTCGGCCATCCGCCCGACGTCGTGATCGAGGAGCGGTTGGCGGAGACGCCGCTTCCGGAGTCGGCTGCCGAGTTCAGCCGTCGTCTGGTTTTCGGCGTGCTCCGCTATCGGCAGGTACTCGATCAGTTCATCCAGGAACACGCCCCCGAGTGGCCCGTGGAGCAGATGGCCTGTATCGACCGGAACATCCTGCGGATGGCCCTTTTCGAGTTCGCCGTGGACGGCACTACGCCGGTCAAGGTGGCGATCAACGAGGCGGTGGAACTGGCCAAGATGTTCGGGTCGGACAGCAGTTCTCGTTTCGTCAACGGAGTCCTCGGCGCGCTGGTGCCCCGTAAGGGCGCCATCGCTAGAGCGGTGCAAGAGGCTGGTGAGGAATAGCAACGGCCCCCGAAAAGGGGCCGTTGTTCTATCATTTCCAGACGTGAAGGAGAGGACAATGGCCGTAAAAGTGATCATCATGGGCGCTGCTGGACGGGATTTCCACAACTTCAATGTCTTCTTTCGGGACAATCCGGACTTCGAGGTCGTCGCTTTTACCGCTACGCAGATTCCCAACATCGAGGGGCGCAAGTACCCGCCTGTGCTGGCCGGGAAACTGTATCCCGATGGGATTCCCATCCACCCGGAGGAGGAACTGGTCGACCTGATCCGACGCCACCAGGTGGAGCGGGTGGTGTTCGCCTATTCCGACGTCTCCCACGAGTACGTGATGCACAAGGCCTCCGAGGTGCTGGCGGCCGGGGCGGATTTCTGGCTGATGGGGGCCGGCTCAACGATGCTGAAGAGCGACAAGCCGGTGGTGGCCGTGTGCGCCGTGCGGACCGGCTGCGGGAAGAGCCAGACCACCCGACACGTCTGCGATCTCTTGCAGGAGATGGGCAAGAAGGTCGTGGTAGTCCGTCACCCGATGCCCTATGGCGATCTGGCCGCCCAGGCGGTCCAGCGGTTCGCCACCTACGAAGATCTGGATCGGCATCGCTGCACCATTGAGGAACGGGAGGAGTACGAGCCGCACCTGGATCGGGGGGTGATCGTCTACGCTGGGGTGGACTACGAGCAGATCCTCCGCCAGGCGGAGGCGGAGGCGGATGTGGTGGTGTGGGACGGGGGGAACAACGACCTTCCCTTCTTCAAGCCCGACCTGCACATCGTAGTGACGGACCCGCACCGGCCGGGCCACGAACTCCGGTATCACCCCGGCGAGGCCAACCTGCGAGCGGCGGACGTAGTGGTGATCAACAAGGTGGACACCGCCTCCCCCGATGGCGTGGCCAAGGTGCGGGAGAGCATCTACGCGGTCAACCCCCAGGCAGTCGTTGTCGAGGCGGCCTCGCCCATCTTCGTCGAGGACCCGGGGGCGATTCGGGGCAAGCGGGTGCTGGTAGTAGAGGACGGGCCCACGCTGACCCACGGTGAGATGACCTACGGGGCCGGCGTGGTGGCGGCCCGGCGGTTCGGCGCAGCCGAACTGGTTGATCCGCGGCCCTACGCCGTCCGTTCCATCGCCACCACCTTCGAAAAGTACCCCCACATCGGCCCGCTGCTGCCCGCGATGGGCTACGGGGAGGAGCAGATCAAGGACCTGCAGGAGACCATCAACCGGACCGAGTGCGATCTGGTGTTGGTCGCCACCCCCATCGACCTGCGACGGCTGATCGAGGTCCGCCACCCGATGGACAGGGTGCGGTACGAACTCCAGGTCATCGGCCGACCCACGCTGAAGGGGATCCTGGCGGAGCGGTTCGGCTAGGTACTGCTACAGACAGACCACAGAGACACGGAGGGCACAGGGGGGCCGGAAGACACCCTTGCCCTCCGTGTCTCTGTAGGTCGGCTCTGTTGGTTGCCACTTCACCCTTTCGCGGGTATAATCCTCTAGCCTGCGTTGTTTCGTCAAATTCGGTTGAAAGGAGTGGGGGTGGACAGTCAGACCTTTTTACTGTTGGTCCTCATCGTCGGGATGGGGGCTTTTATGATCTGGTCCCAGCGGCGGGCCCGGAGGCGGTATGAGAAGCGGCTGGAGGGGCTACAGGTCGGTGACCAGGTGGTCACCATCGGTGGGATCTATGGCAAACTGACCCGTCTGGATCGGGAGGCGAACCGGGCTCGATTGGAGATAGCCCCTGGGGTGGAGATCGAGATCAGCCTGCGGGCGATCAGCGGTCAGGTCGGGCCGATTGGGGAAGAGGAGTGACTCGGAGAAGTGGAGGTTGAGGTCGCCGTCGCCAAGGTGCCCAAGTGGGCCACCTCGGAAAGCGGGGACACCCTGGAGATGATCGAGCGGCCCCGCGGAGGCCTCTCCTTCGTCTTGGTCGATGGGCAACGGTCCGGAAGGGCGGCAAAGGCGATCAGCAACCTGGTCGCCCGGAAGGCCATCGCCGAACTGGCCGAGGGGGTGCGTGACGGGGCCGTCGCCCGCGCCGCCCACGACTATCTCCACGCCTACAAGGGCGGCAAGGTCTCAGCCACGCTGAACATCGTCTCCGTCGATCTCAACACCCGCACCCTGGTCCTCTCCCGCAACAATCCCTGCCCGGTGATCCTGGTCACTCCGGAGGAGGGAGTGCGGTTGCTGGACCAGCCCTCCACCCCGGTTGGCATCTACTCTTGGACGAAGCCGGTCATCGCCGAGGTCCCCCTGCGACCGGGGATCACCGTCGTGGTCTACACCGACGGCCTCCTGCACGCCGGGGAGCACCGGGGTGGAACGATGGACCTGCCGGCGGTGGTGGAGCGGATGGTCGCCGAAGGCAAGAACGCCCGTCAGATCGCCGACGGGCTCCTGGAGCAGGCTCTGGCCCTGGAGGCGGGTCGCCCGCGCGACGACATCAGCGTTCTCGTCCTTCAGGTCCTACCGGGAGAGCAGGGACAGATCCGTACCCTTTCGGTACGCATGCCCCTCTCCTGAGGCTCCCGAGCGATGGATTGGCAACGTGTCCGACGGTGGCTTCGTGCCTATCTGAGGGATACGCGTGTCCTCCTTGGCCAGTTTCGGGGCACGTTGTTGACCTTCGGTACGCTCCTTTTCCTCGGCACTCTAGCCCTCCGCTTCACCTACAGCTCCGGTCAGCCGTTAGGGTGGGGGGAGGCGTTTCATATCACGTTCAAGCTGATGTTCTTCGAGACGGTGGCCGAGTATCCGGACCACCTGGTAGCCCAAGTGATCTTTGTGCTGTGGCCAGTGTTGGGACTTTTCCTAGTTGTCAACGGGGTGGTCCGCTTCGGAACGGCGTTCTTCAACCGTCAGGAACGGAGGGAGGCCTGGCAGGTGGCTGTGGCATCGACTTATCGAGAGCACATCGTCGTCTGTGGACTAGGGAAGGTCGGCTACCGTGTCACGCTCCAGTTACTCCGGATGCAGCACGAGGTGGTGGGCATCGAGCGAGATCCAGACGGGATCTTTCTGGACCGGCTCCGCGCGGAGGGGGTGCCCATCCTGGTGGGCGACGCACGGCGATCGGACCTCCTGGAGAAGGCCGGGGTGCGGGTGGCCTCAGCGGTGGTTGCCTGCACGGAGGACGATCTGACCAACCTGGAGATCGCGCTGGAGGCGCGGGAACTGAACCCCGGCGTCAAGATCGTGATGCGAATGTTCGACGAGCAACTGGCTGAGCGGGTCCGGAAGGGGTTCGGCATCCACACCGCTTTTAGCACCTCGGCACTTGCTGCTCCCGCCTTCGCCGCCGCCGCCACACGCGCGGCGGTGGAACACTCCCTCTACGTGGACGACGTGCTGCTCAACGTCAGTCGGGTCACGGTGGCTCCCGGTTCACCGCTGGTCGGCAAGCGGGTGGGGGAGGTGGAGCAGGAACTGGACCTCTCGATCATCCTACATCGGGGGCCGGAGGGGGTCGATCTTCACCCGACAGCCGACCTGACGCTTCAGGAGGGGGATCAGATTGTCGTCTTCGCTACGTTGGAGGCCCTGACCTGTCTGAATCAGATGAACGTTGGGGAGGAGGAATGCGCTTCCCCGGGGCGGGGTCTCAAGGGTTTGTTACTGGGGCTGCGGCGGAGGAGGCACGACCGCTGACCGAGGGACCGCTGGTCGGCGTGGTGGGGCCGTGCGGGGCCGGGAAGAGCACCCTGGTAGGAGCCCTCCGCCGACGGGGGATCCGGGCCCGCGAGGTGGCACAGGAGCACTCCTACGTCCCGGCGATGTGGCAGCGGATCACCCGCCCCGACGTCCTCGTTTACCTGGAGGTCTCCCGAGAAGAGGCCGAGCGCAGGCTGCAGCGGACCCTTCCGGCGGAGTGGTGGGAGGAGATCCTCCAGCGGCTCTCCCACGCCCGCTCTCACGCCGACCTCATCGTAGCGACGGACGGACGGACACCGGAGAAGGTGCTGGAGGAGGTCTTGAGTTTTTTGATGGAAAACCACAGAGACACAGAGGGCACAGAGGTGTCATGATTTAAGAGAAAAAGTCCGTGTTCTCTGTGTCTCTGCGGTGAAAATCTAAAGGAGGTTGGGTGTGCGGTTCTCTCAACTTTTTGGACGGACGCTGCGCAAGCCCCCGGCCGATGCGCAGACCCCCGGCCTGGGGCTCGCCGTGCGCGCCGGAGTGGTCCGACCAGTGGGGGCCGGGCGGTATGCCTATCTCCCCCTGGGCTGGCGAGCGATGCGCCGTGCCGAGGGTCTGCTACGGGAGGCGGTAGAAAGGCTGGGCGGGCAGGAGATGCGCCTGCCGCCGGTAGAGGACGACCTGGTGGCAATCGCCGAACTGGCCCGTCGGGAGATTCGTTCCTACCGCGACCTCCCGCGCCTGCTGTACCAGGTCCGAGACGCGGCGGAAAAGAGGCGAGGCAAAGGCCTGCTGGCAATCCTACCGGCGCGGGTGCTGGAGGCCTACAGCCTCCACGTCGGCAGCGATGGCCTGGATGACCTCCACGATCGCGTCGCTACGGCCTGGGAGTCGATCGTGGACCGATGTGGTCTGGAGGGGGTGTGGGCCGAGGCGGGCCTCGGAGGGGTAGAGGGAAGTGCGATCCTGTTCCCCCATCCAACCGGGGGCGAGCGATTGATTCGGTGTCCTGAGTGCGGATACGCCGCCACAGCCGAGGCAGCGACGTTCCGCCTCCCACCGGCGGCGGAGATGGAGCTGGAGCCGATCCAGCCGGTGGAGACCCCCGACTGCGCGACCATCGCCGATGTCGCGGCCTACGTAGGCGTTGAGACCTCCCGGACGCTCAAGGCGGTCTTCTACGCCTGGGAGCGGCCGGAGCCGGAGCGGGAACCGACGCTGGTCTTCGTCGTCATCCGGGGCGACCTGGAGGTCAACGAGGCCAAGTTGCTGACCGCGTTGGGAGGGGGGACCCTGTGCCCGGCGTCCGACGACCTGATCCGCGCAGCCGGAGCCGAGCCGGGGTACGCATCGCCGGTAGGGCTGAAGGTGCGGTCGGGTCTGGATGGGGACGGCGTCCTCGTCGTGGGCGACCGGTCCATCGAGGCGGGGGCGAATTTCGTGGCTGGGGCCAACCGGGAGGGGTATCACTTCACAGGCGTCAACTACCCTCGCGACTTCGGCGTCACCCTGCTGGTCGACGTGGCGCAAGCGCAGCCGGGCCACCTCTGCCCCCGGTGCGACGGGCGGCTGGAGGTGGAACCGGCGGTCGAGTTGGCACGGTGCGAGAAATGGGGGATCAGACCGGCGGAGCGGGCCGAGGTCGGTTTCGTGGATGCGGGGGGGCGTCAGCGACCGCCGATGGTGGGATCGTACCGGTTCGACCTCTCCGGCCTGCTGGCAGCCGTCCTGGAGGTCCACCACGACGAGCACGGGATCGTCTGGCCGCCGGCCGTCGCCCCGTTCGACGTCCACCTGGTCTCGCTGGCGCGGTCGGAGGAGGACCAGGCCGCGGCAGAACGAGCCTACGAGCGGCTGCGGAACGGGGGCCTGGAGGTCCTCTACGACGACCGGGGTGAGAGCGCGGGGGTGAAGTTCGCCGATGCGGACCTGATCGGCTGCCCCGTTCGGGTCACCATCGGCCGCCGCAGCCTGGAGAGGGGCGGTGCGGAGGTGAAGGCCCGCTGGTTGGAGGAACGGACGGTGGTGCCGGAGGACGTGCTGGTGGAGCAGGTAGCCGATCTGCTTGACAGGTGGCCTGGTCTATAGGATAATTCCCCTTCGGCCGCCCGGGGGCGGCCTAAAGAATTTGCGGCGCAATGAGCGCTGTGTCTATGGAGGAAAGAATGCAGGAAGTTACCGACAAGACGTTCGAGGCCGAGGTCCTTCAAGGGGACCTGCCGACGCTGGTGGATTTCTGGGCCGAGTGGTGCGGTCCGTGTCGGATGATCGCCCCGATCGTGGAGGAGATCGCCACGGAGTTGGAAGGCCGTTTGAAGGTGGTCAAGATGAACGTGGACGAGAACCCTGCCACGCCGGCGCGGTTGGGTATTATGGGGATCCCCACGCTGATCCTGTTCAAGGACGGTACGGAGGTGGCGAGGGTCGTGGGATACCGTCCAAAGAAGGACCTGTTGGCGGCGATCGAGCCGCATCTGTAGTTTTCGCCACGGAGACACGGAGAGCCCAGCCTTTCCTAAACTTTCAAGGAGTTTTTCTTCGCGGCCTTTGTGCCTCTGGGGTCTTCGGAGTTTCGTAGGAGGCGCGGGTTGGCCCTGTCCCTACGGGCACGGCACTGGGACTATCTGCTGCGGATCGGCCAGGCGCTGACGGCGCAACTGGACCTGGATACCGTGTTGCAGATGGTCCTGAAGGCGGCCGTGAACCTGCTGGACGGACAGGCCGGCCTGATTGCCCTGCGGCAACCCGACGGTCGGTTCGCCATCCGCGCTGTGTACGGCCTGCCGGTCCGACTGCAGGACTACTTCTCGGTCCTCCTTTCCGACATCCCGGAGCGGGCCGACCGGTCCGATTTCCTCATCCCGGACCTGGCGCGGAAGTTGCGCCAGGTGGCGCTGGAGACGGCGCTGCCACTTCGCCAGGTCGTTGCCCTGCCGATGTTCGCCGGGCGCGACCTGATCGGAGTGCTGTACGTCTTCCGGGTCCACGGCGGTGTGTTCACACCGGAGGAGCGGCAGGTCCTGGCCACGTTCGCCGACCAGGCCGCCATCGCCGTCCACAATGCCCAGTTGTATCACCAACTGGCGACCGAGAAGCGGCGACTGGACGCGATCCTTCAGTACAGCGCCGACGGAGTGATGGTGCTCGATCCGGCCCAGCGGATCACGGTCTTCAACCGGGCTCTCTCGGAGATGACCCGCTGGCCCGTCTCGGAAGCGCTGGGCCGCCACCACGACGAAGTCATCCAGTGGCACCATCTGGAGACCGAGATGGACCTCTCGAAGGCGATCGCTGGGGGGTGGCCGCTGGCGACCGATGCTGGGCCGAAGGCTCCGCTCTATGTGGAAGGGGACCTCCGTCAGCGAGATGGAGGGCGGGTAAGCGTCGGCATCACTTACGCGCCCCTTCTCGATCGGGAGGGTCGGCTGGTCAACATCATCGGCAACGTGCGGGACATCAGTCGCTTTCGAGAGGCAGACCGGCTGAAGAACACCTTCGTCTCCATCGTCTCGCACGAGTTGAAGACGCCGGTGACCATCATCCGGGGGTACGCCGAGACGCTGAGCCGGCCGGAGGCGGAGTGGGACCGGGAGACGTTGCGGGAGGGGCTGGCGGTCATCGTGGAGGAGGCGGAGCACCTCAACCAGCTCATCGACGATCTACTGGACGCCTCTCGACTGCAGGCGGGCGCGCTTTCCCTTCAGATGGAGGAGGTCGCGCTGGACCGGCTGGCCGAGCGGGTGGTGGAGCGATTCCAGACGCAGACGGACAAGCACGACATCGCAGCCCGGTTCCCGCCGGACTTTCCGACGGTCCGAGGTGACCCGCGACGGCTGGAGCAGGTGCTCAACAACCTGGTCAGCAACGCCATCAAGTACTCTCCCGATGGGGGGCGAATCCGGATCCGGGGGCGAGTCCGACCCGAGGAGGTGATTGTGACGGTGACCGACGAGGGGATCGGCATTCCCGCTCCCGAGCAATCCCGCATCTTCGAACCCTTCTACCGGGTGAACGGCTCGGCCGGGCGGGAGACGGAGGGGGTCGGGCTGGGGCTGTACCTGGCGAAAGCGATCGTGGAGGCCCACGGAGGGCGAATCTGGGTGGAAAGCGAGCCGGGGAAGGGATCGGCTTTCTCGTTTGCCCTTCCCCGTCATCAACCGAGTGAAAGGTGAGGATGATGTCACAAACGATGGTGAGAATAACCTGTCCCAATTGTCGCCGACCCTTTGCTGCGCCGCTGGAGCAGGTCCTGGATGTGGAGGTGGATCCCTCCGCGAAGGCACGGCTTCTCTCCGGGCAGGTCAACTTCGTGGTCTGTCCCCACTGCGGAGCGGGTGGGGCGGTCAACCTTCCGTTTCTCTATCACGACCCCTCGAAGGAACTGGCGTTTGTCTTCCTGCCGATGGAGGCGGGGCAGACCGACCTGGAGCGGCAGCAGGTCATCGGTGCCCTTTCGAAGGCGGTGATGAACCAACTGCCGCCGGAGCAGCGGAAGAGTTACCTGCTGAACCCGAAGGTCTTCTTCTCCTACGAGAGCTTGGTCAAGGCGGTGCTGGAGGCGGACGGGATCACGGAGGAGGTGCTGGAGGCCCGAAGAGCGCGGTCGGAGTTGCTGCGCAAGTTCCTTGACGCCGCGAGTGAGGAAGAGCGCATCGCGCTGATCGAGGAGAACGAGTCGCTACTGGACGACGATTTCTTCCGCGTTCTCTCCGCCACTTTGATGGACCTGGAGGCGATGGGAGTTCAGGACGTGGTCCAGCGGTTGCGGGAGGTGCAGCAACTGCTGTTCGAGCGAACAGCGGTGGGGCGGCGGTTGGCGGCCCGTGCCGAGGCGCTGAGGGCCCTCTCTGAGCAACCAACGCGGGAGAAACTGCTCGAGCTCCTGATCGAGCACGAGGATCGGGAGACGCGGGAGGCGCTGGTGACCTTTGGGCAGCCGCTGGTGGATTACTTCTTCTTCCAGACGCTCACGCAGCGGATCGAAGAGGCCGGAGACGAGGAGGAGCGGAAGCGGCTGGAGACGATCCGCCAGCAGGTGATGGAGGTCCGGCAGAAGTTGCAGGACCAGGCCCGCCAGGTGGTAGAGTCGAAGGTAGCGCTGGTACGCGATCTTCTGGCGACGGAGCGGCCGGAACTCCTGGCGCGGCGTCGCCTGGCCGATCTGGATGAGTTGTTCTTCAGCGTGCTGGGCGCGGAGATCGAGCGGGCGCAGCGAGAGGGGGATCGGGAGACCGCCTCCCGGCTGGAGGGCATCTGGAAGTTGACGATGGACCTCATCCGGGAGCAGGTCCCGCCGCAGATCGTCCTTCTCACGGCGGTGTTGGAGGCAAAGGAGGTCGAAGAGGTCCGACAGACTCTGGAGGACAATCGCCCCCTGGTCGATGAGTCGTTCCTTCAGTTGTTGGAGCAGGTCGAGCAGCAGTTGCGGGAGGGGGGCGACGAGCAGGCTGCGGAGCGGGCGGCGATCGCGCTGGAGGTGGCCCGCTCGATGGTGGAGGCAAAGCCGAAGGAGGAGAAGAAGCCGCCGGAGAAGAAACCGCCAAGCGGGCTGGAGATCGCCCGCCGGTAGGATTTTCTACCGCAGAGGCGCAGAGAACGCAGAGGTTGCGGAGGCTCGGAGAGGCTCCTCGGCGTCCTCTGCGTCTCTGTGGCTTTGATTATCGGTTCTCCAGGCGGAAGCCGTGGCCGCGCACGGTGACGATGTAGTTGTGATCGGGGTCGAGCGAGGCCAGCCGTTCGCGGAGCCGCCGGACCAGCGCGTCGATGGCCTGCTCGGTGATCCCCGCCTTGGCCTCCTCTGGCCAGACGGCGGCGACGATCTCCTCGCGGGTGACCACCCTCCCCTCTGCGTCCAACAGCGTGGTCAGGAGGCGGTACTGGGCGGGGGAGAGAGGTGGGGTCAGTTCCTGGCCGCCGATGAACACCCGGCGGCTGGCCCGGTCTACTCGCAGCCCTCGGGTCGGTCCTTCCACGACCAGGGGCAACGTGGCGTCCGCACCCACGAACCCTAGTTTGACGCACAAGGCGATCTGAATCTCGTCGCCGTCCTGAAGCACCCGGGGTTCGTCGCGGACCTCCTCGCCGTTGACGTAGGTCCCGTTCTTGCTTCCCAGGTCGCGGATGACGTATTGGCCGTCCGCCGTCCGCTCGATACGGGCGTGGTGGCGGGAGACCGGACGCTCCGGAAGGATGACGTCGCAATCTGGACTGCGGCCGATGAGGAGGCTGTCTCCTTCGACGAGCCACCGCTGACCGGCCAGTTTCCCCTCGTAAGCGACCAGCATTGGGATGTTGGGTTGTTCCGACATCTCCATACTACGGCCCCTCCACAATCCATTCGTGTATTCGGGGCCCTATTCGTGGCCCCACTTGACAGGTTCCCTTTCTGCTTTATCATATGGTCGGAGGAGGAGAAGAGTATGGCCCGCTTGCTTCGACCGGGAACGGTCCTCCGCGAGCGCTACAAGATTCTTGCCTGCGTAGGGCAGGGAGGGATGGGGGCCGTCTACCGCGCAGCGGACCTCCGGCTGGAGGGGCGGATCTGCGCGGTGAAGGAGGTGTGCCCCGATCCGGACCTGCCCTCCGAGGCCGCCGCGCAGATGCAGGCCCAGTTCCGCCGTGAGGCGAGCGTCCTCGCCCGTCTCGACCACCCCAACCTGCCCAAGGTGTCCGACTATTTCACCGAGGGGGGGCGGGAGTACCTGGTGATGGATTTCGTCGCCGGTCCCGACCTCCGGCAGGTCCTGGAGAAGGAACTTCGGGCAGGTCGACTTCTGGACGAGCGGGAGGTGCTGCGCTGGGCCGACCAGCTCTGCGATGCCCTCTCCTACCTCCACAGTCAGACTCCCCCTGTCCTCCACCGCGATATTAAACCGGCCAACGTCAAATTGACCCCCGGCGGGCTGATCAAACTGGTGGATTTCGGCCTGGTCAAACTGATGATCACCGACGATGCCCGCACGGTGACGGTGCTCCAGGGAAGGGGAACGGTGGCCTATACGCCCCTGGAGCAGTACGGCGGCGACACCGGCCATACTGATGTCCGATCCGATATCTATGCCCTCGGTGCCACGCTCTATCATCTGCTCACCGGTCAACCCCCGGCGGACGCCAAGCAGCGGTTCCTTCGGCCGGACAGTCTGATCCCGCCGCGGGAACTCAACCCGCGGATCTCCCCGACGACGGAGCGAGCCATCCTGGCGGCCATCGCGATGCATCCCGACGATCGTCCGCCCACGGTCGATGCTTTCCGCCAGATGTTACACAACTCCTCTCTTACCGACGCCTTTACCGTCATCGTGCCGCCCCGCCGCGCCTGGCAGGAGGCGGTGCGGGCGAACCGATGGTTGCTGACCTTCGTCGGTCTCCTCCTCCTCGCCGCCTTCGCGGTGACCTTTCTGTGAGTTTCACCACGGGGGCGGAGAGGGCACAGCGTTTTCTGGAAATTTCACCGTAGGGACACAGAGAACGCAGAGGTTTCTCCAGTTAGAGGCCTCTCTGTGTTCTCTGTGCCTCTGTGGTGCTTACCCTGCTTCCCCCGACGGAGACGGCGATCAGGGAGAGCACCATCAGAGGGACCGCGCCGAGGAGGGCGGCAAGGCCGGCGGACCATTCCCCGGCGTGCTG
>DUEL01000130.1 GCA_011192125.1 Thermoflexia bacterium | reverse complement strand
CGGATAGACCAGCCATCCACTGCAACGCTGTGATCTCGTCCGGCGCGGGGAGGATGGCCGGGAAACGACGGGCAGCGTAGGCGTAGATGAGGCTCGCCGGGGTGATAGGGTACCCCACATAGACGTCCGCCCCCGCCCGCACGCAAGATTCGGCGATCAGGCGGGAGCCGTCGGTCAGGACCAATCGCTTCGTCTCATCCGTCATCGAGGTTACCTCTTTTCGGTGTTATCTCACCACAGAGGCACGGAGGGCACAGAGTTTCTGAAAGTTCTCTGTGTCCTCTGTGCCGCTGTGGTCATCACCAGACGTACACATCTCCATCGCGACCCAGGGAGACGGGCCCTTTGAAGGCGGCACGTGCCTCCTCCAGCCATCGGTCGTAGTGCTCGGGGAAGGGTGGGTAGTGGACTAGGACCAGTCGCTGTACTCCTGCCCGACGGGCGATCTGCCCCGCCTGAGCAGGGGTGGTGTGGCCGGGAAAGTCCCCCGTCGCCTCGTGCACCAGCAGGTCGGCCCCTCGGGCCAGTTCGACGACCGGTTCACAGGGTGCGGTGTCTGCCGAATAGGCCGCCGCTCCTCCCCCCGCTGCCTCGAAGCGGAACGCCAGCGTGGGGCGGGAGTGATCCACCGGCGCGGCTGTGATCCGCAGCCCGGCGATCTCCGCCACCCGCGCCCCCACCTCCGGCTCCACCACCATCGGCTCGACCGGGAACATCCCCTCCCATCCTTCCCACCGGAAGAGAGAGAGGAGGTCCCACACCTGCCCCAGCACCTCCCGCAACCCGAAGATCGGCAAGGGCTCTTCTCGGCGCAGGAGCCAGAGGCTCTGGAGGAAGGGGGCCACCCCGGCGACGTGGTCGGGGTGGAAGTGGGTGAGGAGCAACCCCCGCAGCCGCTCGATCGCCAGGCCCACGCGGGCCAGGTGGCGGAGGGGGTTCTCCCCACAGTCCACCACCACGAACCCGTCCTCCCCCTCCACCGCCAGGCTGGTGGGACCCCGGTCGGGGGTTGGGACCGCCGTCGCCGTTCCCAGCAGGATCAGACGTGCCATATCACCTCCCGTAGGCCCAGAACACCCACATCGCCACCCCCGGCGTGATGCGGACTTCGATCAGGGCCGCGATCGTCAGGGCGGGCAGGACGACCAGCAGAGCGATCTTCAGGAAGTCGGCCAGGGCCTGCAGCCAGCCTTCCCCCACCGTCATCCCGGGAGGCGGCGCGATGAAGGCGGCTCCCAGCCGGACGGCAGCCGCGCACCAGAGGAAGGCGGCGGGTAGTTCCAAGATGCCGTGGGGCGCGATCAGCGCGAGGAAGACCCAGGGGCTGTAGCCGGACCACAGGATCTGCAAACCCAGGTAGGTCGCCAGGCCGAGGGTGACCAACAGTGGGGTCACGGCCAGCGAGCCGAAGGAGAAGGTTCCTAGAATGGCAGCCAGGGTCAACGCCCGCAGATTGTTGCCAAGGATGAAGGCTGGGGTGATCCCCCCAAAGAAGTCACGCCCCGGTTCACCGAGCGAGAGGGTAACCGGGTACCGGCTGGCAACGTTCCAGCCGAGGACGCCTGCACCGACGATGCCGGCCAGGACGACGAGCATCGCCAGCGAGGAGCGGCGAAGGATCGCCGGGACCTCGCGCAGGTAAAACCCCGCTAGCCACCCCGTCCAGCGGACGGGGCGGGGAACCTCCTCCTGGTCCCTCCCGAAAAGCCACCATTCCCAGGCGAAGTGCCGACGGAAGATCCGCCAGAGCTTCCCGATCTGCACCACGTCGATCTCCTGCCCTAGCAACTCCTCGCGGTTGAACAGCCGCAGCCCCATCCGGATCAGGAGGACGTCGCCGACCAGCAGGAAGGCCAGCAGCCACCACAGGCTGGCGTACTGTCCCCAGAGCATCAGGAAGGATTCCGCCTGGACCAGGAAGGCCATCGGGAGGATGATGAAACTGGCCAGGAGGTTGGCCGCGCGGACGCTGGTGGTCTGGCTGGAGACCACGACGGCTCCCGAGACCATCACCAGGGCCTCGGCGGTGGTCAGGGCGAACATCTGAGCCAGCAGTTCGAGGGAGGGGGACCATCGCTGGAAGAAGTAAAGGCCGATCAGGTAGACCACCATTCCCAGGTAACTGGCTGCCAGCGGGGGGATGAGGGAGGAAAGGAGTTTACCGACGTACAGTTGGATATCGGAGAGGGGGGTTGCCAAGAGCGGTTCCAGGCTCTTCCGTTCCTTCTCCCCCACGAACGACTCCAGGGCAATGACCAGGGAGAAAGTGATGGGGAAGAAGCCGACGATCATCAGCAGGAAGGGGATCATCCGCTCGGAGAGGACGTACCCTCCGAACCGCCGGAAGAACCGGAACGTCACCTGGGCGACGAGGGTGGCGACGATCGGGAATAGGAGGGTGAGGAGGAGGATCGGCGTCACAAGTCGCCAGTCGCGGAGGACGTCGCGGATCTCCCGCGCGGTGAGGGTCCAGATCAACCGCAGTTCCTCCTGCCATCCTTGTCTCATCGTCCCTCTCCCACGATGCGCAGGTAGACGTCCTCCAGGCTCCATTCGCTCTGGGTGAGGGTGATCACCTCGACGCCGGCCGTGATGAGGGCGCGCAGGATCTGCGGGTTGGTGGTCTCCGGGGTCTCCGTCTCGTACCAGATCCGGTTGCCATCCACTGTTGCGATGCGGGCGAACTGGCCGACCAGGAGGTACGCTCGGCCGATGCCGTCCTTCAGGTGGAGTTCCATCAAGGGAGGGCCGACCAGTTGCCGTTTCAGTTCGGTGGGAGTACCGATGGCGACGAGGCGGCCCTGGCGGATGATGGCGATCCGGTCGGCCAGGAGTTCGGCCTCGGCCAGGTTGTGGGTGCAGACGATGATCGCCCGCCGCTGATCCCGCAGGGAGAGGATGGCGTCGCGGACCAGTTTCGCGCTATAGGGGTCCATCGCCGAGGTCGGCTCGTCCAGCAGAAGCACCGACGGGTCGTGGAGCATCGCCCGCGCCAGGGCCAGTTTCTGCTGCATCCCCTTCGAGAAGGTCCCGATACGCCGGT
>DUEL01000013.1 GCA_011192125.1 Thermoflexia bacterium | reverse complement strand
GTACCCCCACTCCACCGTCACCTCGATCCCCTGGTCACTGAAATCCACCCGCAACACATCCAACACCTCGTCCAGAAAGGCGGGGAGATTACAGCGCACAGGATGGAGGGCCATCCGCCCCCCTCGGGTGAAGTCCAGGATCTCCTGGGCGGTGTTGATCAGCCGTCGGGCCATCGCCACGATCGCCCGGCTCAGTTTCTGGCGCGTAGCGTCGGAGAGCTCGGGGCGGGCCAGGAACTCTGCGCTGCGCACGATGCCACCCAGCGGCCCCCGCAGGTCATGGGCGAGGGTGCCGGCGATCCGCCCCACGGCGGCCAGCCGCTCGGCCTCCAGCGCCTGCTGGCGCAGACGGTCGTTCTCGATAGCCACACCGATCTGGTGTCCGATGGCCATCAGCAGGTCCAGTTCTTCGGCAGTGAACGCGCGACGCTGGCGAGTGACTACTCCCAGGGTGCCCACGATCTCCTCCCGGGTCCGCAGAGGGACCACGGCGAAGGTATGAAATCCCTCCAGCGCCGCCGCCGTCGTCTCCACCCGAGGATCACGGGCCATATCCTCTACCACGACCGGCTCGCCCGACTGGACCACCCGTCCGACGATCCCTTCCCCTACCCGAAGGCGGTCCACCTGTCGGATGTACTCCGGGCTCAACCCTCTGCAGGAGACGATGACCAACTCCTCCGTTGCCGGATCCAGCAGGCGGACCCCCCCGGCATCCGCCTCCATCACCTCGATGACCTTGTCGACCGCCTGATCCATCATCTCTTGCAGGGGGAGCGGCTGGTTGATCACCGAGGCCACCGCGTTGAGAGCGGCCAGCCGCCGCGCCTTCCGCTGGGTCTCTTCAAATAGCTGGGCATTGGCGATAGCCACGCCGATCTGGTGGCCGATGGCCGTCAACAGCTCCAGATCCGCCGCCCCAAACGCCCCTGGCGTTCGAGAGGCAAGCCCCATTGTGCCTACCACCTGTTCCCTGGAGCGTAGGGGGATCTCGGCGCGGGCACGCAGTCCCTCCTTGATCAGCGCAGCCCGAACCTGCGGTCGCGATGAGGGGCGGGCCAGCATGTCTGGGATCAGCACCGGTTCCCCTGTCAACGCCACCCGGCCTGCGGTCCCTTCTCCCAGACGAACCGACTGGATGATCGCCTCATACTCCGGCGACAGCCCTTGACTGAACACGAACTTGAGGGTACCGGTCTGGGGATCGAGAAGGCGGATCCCGCCAGCGTCGGCACCGGTAACCTCGATCACCCGCTCCACCGCTTTGGCCAACAGCGTTTGCAGGTCCAGCGGCTGGTTGAGGGCCTCGGCGACGGCGTTGAGAGCAGCCAGCTCCCGGTGGCGGCGGGTCGTCTCCTCGTACAGACGGGCATTGCGGATGGCGACGGCTGCCTGCCCGGCCAGGGCCTCCAGCAATCGCAGGTCTTCCTCGTCGAAGGCGTTGGCCCGATCGTGAATCAGCACCAGCGTGCCGATCAGTTCATCCCCGGCGAGAAGAGGCAGGCCGACGTATGCCTTGAAAGGCCGCTCCCCCGGCAAGAGGTCGGGCCGGATGTCCTGGCGGGCCTCCACGTCCGGCACCAGCAAGGGCTGCCGGTTCCGCACGACCCAGCCGGTGTACCCTTTCCCGGGCGGGTAGGACTTGCCGATGGGGAAGACCCGATCCGGCTCACAGCGGAGGGCCTGGAGGGTGAGCAATTGCCGCTCCTCGTCCCACAGGCTGATCTCGGCCAGGACGCAGGGGACCACCTCCGCGGCCGCCTCCACCACGACATCCAGCGTCTCCCGGAGATCCAATGCGGCGGTGATGCGACGGGCTATTCGGTTGATCGCGGCCATCTCCTCCGCCCGTCGCCGCTCCCGGGCGTAGAGGCGGGCGTTCTCCAGAGCCAGCGCCGCTTGGAAGGCCAGCGTGGAGAGAAGACGCACATCAGCAGAGGTGAAGGCATCCGGTTCTCGGCTTTCGACGTTGATCACCCCCAGCACCTGGCCCTCGATCTGGACCGGTACGGCCACTTCGGAGCAGGCGGGGAAGCCAGCGTACACGTAGCGGGGATCGGCTCGCACATCGGCCACACAGACTGGCTGACCGCTGCGGGCGGCGGCGACGGTGATACCTCGCTCTCCATCCAGTGGCAGTCGGAGGCCCGGCGCGATGTTGAACTCGCCCCGCTGGGCCACCACGACCAGGTCGCGCGCCGCCTCGTCCACCAGCAGAAACTCGCTATCCTGGAACTCCAGCACCTCCTCGGCGATCTCCAGGACGGCCTCGACGATCTTCTGTTCATCCCGCAGGAGGATCAACCTCTGCCCCAGTCTGTAGAGGGCGTCCAACTTGGCCTCTGGCGATCGCACAGCCTGCCCCATCCCGTCCATCCTCCCCTCCTCTCCACCTCGTCCCCCTGCAGTATAGCATACCCCGACCCGTGTATCAATAGATCGACATTGTGGGAATCCGCAACTTCCATCCGCCCACGATGGCGGGGCTCACGGATGCAGGATGGGGAGCGGTGCGTTATACTGTATACGCCTCGGGACAGGAAATGGCAGGATGTGACAGGTGGGAGGCAAAGGGATGATCTTGAGCATTCGGAATGGCACGCTCACCGCATGGGGCCTTGAGCGGGCGGTGGAGGTCGGCCTGCGGCCCGGCGGCCTCCCAGGAGAGCAGGAGTGCGTACCCCGCTTGGACCTCCTCGCCCCCGTGACAGGCTAGGCTGATGACTCGATGGTCTCCCATCCATCCCTCCTCTGGAGGACCCCGGTGGGCGTGCTGGGGACTGTGGGTGCGTGGCACCGGTGGGCGCCGCGCTACAGCCTCCGTCACCTGGGCGCGTTGGTGCGCTGCTTCGGACCGGACCTTCTGTGCGCGGAGATCGACCGGGCCGACTGGGAGGCAGGACGCTGGTCGTCCTTCCCCCTAGAGTACCGGGCGTGCCTGCTGGACTTGTGCCGGGAACTGGGCGTCATCGTCGTCCCTATTGGCAGCCGGTGGCGTGGGTTACCCTCGCCCTTGAGGCTGGCACTCCTCTTCGGCGCAGGTCCCTGGTGGCTGAACTCCTCAGCGGCCGACCGATGGCACAGGATATGGGCGCGGCTGCACGCGGACGTCGGCCTGAAGGAGGAACCGGTGGGGCATATCCTGGAGGCAGTGCAGCGGGACCCCGGCCGGCGGGTTCTAGTGACGGTGCGCGTGGAGCAGCGATACGCGGTGGCAAGCGGACTCGCCGAGAGGGACGAGGTGACGCTGGTGCCGGTTCTCCCGCCGCGCGCGTGGCGGTAAGACCGGCAGGGAGAGTGCAGGCGAGAGGGGGATCCAGCCACACGGTGAGGATCACCCTCACGCCGAGCGGGAGCGTGCAGAGATGTTCTTCCTAGATTATGAGGCGGCTCGACAGTTGATGGAGAGGAGAGTGCAGAAGCACCTCCAAGAGGTTGAGAGGGCCAACCTCCTCCGACAGGCTCGCGCGGGCCAGCGGAGTTGGCTGACCTACCAGGCCTCCAGAGCGCTTTCGGGGCTGGGACACGCGCTCGTGGTGCTGGGCCAGCGGCTGCAACGGTACACGGTGGAGCCAGCCACGCCAGCGGGAGAGTGATCACAGATGAGCCAGTGCATCACACCCCCTCGAAGGTACTGATCGTAGGGGCTAAACATCGGATAAGAGGGACTGTATGCAGCGGGGAGTACGTTGGGCGATCGTGGTATATCTCGTGCAGATCCCCGTCGTGGTCGGCTACGCGGCGGGATGGCTCCCTATCCACCCCATCGCTGTGATGCTCCCACTCGTCGGCCTGATCAACGGGAGGTTCGAGAAGAGAGGGCGGGAGGGATTGGGCCTGCGCCAAGTGCGCCTAGATCGGGTGCTCCTGCTGGCCTTGCTATGGGCTGTGCTCTCCCTCGGGCGGTTTGGGGTCGTCTCCTGGCTGGAGGGGGCTCCTTGGACCCCGCTCCCTCTCTCCACGAAGACGGTGGGCGGGCTGGCCTGGGACTTCGTCGTGGCGGTGTTCGTCATCGCCCTGTGGGAGGAGATCGTCAGCCGGGGGTACGTTCAGACCCGCCTTCAGGAGGCGTGGGGCCTGTGGGGAGTAGCCGCCGCCGCACTGCTGTTTGCCTCCCTTCATGTCCCTTCGGCCCTCCTGGCTTCGGCCTGCGACGCCCCCACTGCACTATACCGCTTCGTGCAGACAGGGCTGGCGGGATTCCTGCTAGGCTATGTCTATTGGCGAACGGGGAGCGTGCTAGCCTCCATCGCTGTCCACGGCCTAGGCAACTTCGCCCTGGGCGTGAGCCTGTGGATGACAGGCCTCACCGAAACTCACCTCCTCGCCGCCCACCGACCTCTCCAACTCCTCTGGATGGGCGGGCAGGTCGGGGTGGCCCTCCTCCTCTCACGAGCGCTTTTCTCGGGAGGAAGTGCGGGGGGAGAGAAATACATCGGCCTCTCAGCCGCCCGCGAGGCGCTCCGAAGCCTGGGGGCCGGGGAGGACTAGCGCGATGGGCCGGGCAAGACCGCTGCTGGTGGGGCTGGCGCTCCTGACACTGATGGTCGGCTGCGACAGGGACCAGACACCGACGCCGAAGCCGGGAGGGATGCGGGTTCGGACCGCTGACGGGGCGGAGATGGTATGGGTGCCCGGCGGCACCTACACCATCGGGATGGACGAGGCAGACGTGGACAGGGTGATGGCCGAGTGCGCCAACTGCCGCCGCGATCGGGTGGACAACGCCTGCCCCCGCCACACTGTTCGGCTGGAGGGCTTCTGGATCGATCGGCGGGAGGTGACCAACGGGCAATACCGCCGGTGCGTCGAGGCCGGAGCCTGCACACCGCCTCGCCACACCGACGCCTACGACGACCCCACCCAAGCCGACGGGCCGGTCACTGCCATCACCTGGTACCAGGCGGTGGACTACGCCCGTTGGGTCGGTGGACGGCTGCCGACGGAGGCCGAATGGGAGGCCGCCTGCCTGGGTTCCTGGATAGAAGAGGCGGGAGGAACGGTGTGGGAATGGACCAGCACCCTCTACCGGCTCTACCCCTACGACGCAACCGACGGACGGGAGGACCCCGACCTGCCGCGGATGCGGACCGTCCGGGGAGCAGCGTGGATCTTCGACCCCACCGTGGAGCGATGCGCTTTCCGCTACTACTCCCCCCAGGACATCTTCAGCGATCAGATCGGCCTGCGAGTGGCCTTTTCCCCTCCCTGATGTGCCTCATCTCCGTCCTGGAGATAGGAACAGCGCGCCCGGCGATCCGCGTCCGGACGATGGCGCTGTTCTCCACGTAAACATACACCTCCACCGCACCCGGACGCCCGATCGCATGTCCCTGCTCGATGAGTATTCTGATTACCGGCCCCTCGATCCGGACGGCTCTCCGCTCCACAAGGTAGGCCCCTAGGGCACAGGCGGCCACCCCGGTCACCGGATCTTCAACGACCCCGCCCCCGCAGGGGAACTGACGGGCCTCGGCCGCTGCGTTCGAGTTGCGCGGTTCCAGCGTGAAGGGATAGAGCCCTGTGACCCCAATTCGTCGACACAGAGCTTCTAATGCTTCTCCGCTGGGGAGGATGCCATCCAGGGTCTGCCAGTCGCCCACCGGGACCAGGAGTTTCGCCCGGCCGGTGGAACAGACCGCCATCGGCAACCTAACCGTTGTGATCGATGACAAGGGAATGCCGAGAACCTGGGCAACTTCCTCGGCGGAGCAGCCCGGCGGCCCGCTCTCCGGCAGGAGCTGATCCATCAAGACCTTCTTGAGACCCCCGTTTTCCCATTCCAGCCCGATCTGCAGCGGTCCGACCCTCGTCCCCACGGTCAGTTCAGAGAGGCCCTGTGGGATCACCCCTTCGGTAACCAAGGCCCAGATCGCTCCAATCGTCCCGTGGCCGCAGAGTTCGACCTCGCACAAGGGCATAAAGTAGCGCAGTTCAAACAGCCTCTCCCTGGACCCCGAACGGATTACAAACGTCGTCTCTAGATTCAGTTCCCTCGCCACAGCCTGCATCTCGACAGGGCTGAGGTCATCGGCGTTGAGCACCACAGCCGTCGGGTTCCCCGTGAACGGCCTGTCGGTGAACACGTCGAGCCCGCGGATCTCCAACGTCACGGCATCACCCTCCCACTATCCACTCCAGGGGGCCGGCCAGTGTAAGGCATCGTCTGAAACGAGAAAGGGCACAACCTTGCCCGCCTTCTCCGGCCGACCCAGCCTCCTCAGAGGAATCGCTTTACAGACCTCCCTCCAATGTACCACAACGGACGGCGCCGCGCATCCGGGAGGCCTTGGTTCCACCAGGCCAGACGTTGTGGAAATCCACAACTCCCCGCGTCGTAGGAATCCACAGCCTGCCCCACACGCCAAAACGGTGCTTTCACCGATGCCGCCCCATTATACGGAGGATATACTGGTTCCTGATATGGCCAAAGCAGCAACGTCGCGCACGGAAGCGCGGACGACCGGGAGGGGCCTGCTATCCGGAGATGAAGTGCTGGACGGGCTCATCCGGCAGGTTCTCCAGGAATACCAGGTTCTCCAGGAATACATGGGAGGTGCCGTTCCCCCATCGATGGTCTGGGAGAAAATCCGTCGGCGGGCACAGGCACTCTCCGCCGGCGGGGGGAGCGGGAATATCCCAAACGGATGGTCGGTCTCCGATCGTTAGGGCATCGCGGGCGCATCGGACGACCACCGAAGCACCCCGCGACGCATCCACTTCTTGGTTGGGGGCGGGGCGGCCCTGACCACGCCGTCCCGCCCCGTCCAACCCAACGATCCTGGGGTTTGGACATACCCAATCCACCCCGCCGTAAACAGGCGGGGCTGGTGGGAAACCGGTCCAGCACCGGCCCCTCAGACCGGTGCTGGACCAGCCGAGAGGGGGCTTTCGCGCTCGGTGTCCGAACTCCTGTCCGAAGGTCAGAACAACCCCATCCAAAGGCATCCGCCAGGCTTGAAGAACAAAGGGAGGTGATGCTAGGGAAGAATCAAGGCGAGTCTTGCGCAATGGGGTTTATACCGCTTGATGTCGTGTTCACTCTTGAAGGAGGGGAAGATGGCAACAAGGCGACTCATCCGTGTGCTCACACTTTTGCTGCTGGTGGCCTCCAGCCTGACCGCSGGGTGCCAGCCGAGCGCGCCTCCACCGCCGACGGAGSCYCCCACGGAGCCGCCGACGGAAGCGGCGCCTACGGAGCCYCCCACCGAGGCCCYGACCGAGGCCCCGCCGACGGCCGGTGGGCGGGCTACCACTTCCTCGGCTTTGGCGTACAGCCGCCGGTGGCTACCTGGGGGAATATGCTCTACGAGTATCAGCGAGATGTGTGGACCCAGCCGCTGAAGGTCTTTTTCCCCGGGTACGCCGAGCCGGTCCGCATCCACAGCCGGTATCGCTTCGGCCCCTCTATAGTATTCTACATCCCCCTCAGCGGTCTCCATGCCGCCCAGAACCGGGTCTTCAATCGGGGGCGAGGGGCTCCCCTGGAACTGGAGAGCACGGAGCGGATCCGCGCCGCCGCTGAGGCGGTCGCCCGACAGGAAGGGCTAAGCGGTCCCTAATCGTCCTTGCCAGGCGGCTTACTCCGGCCGGATCCACCCCCGCCGCATCGCGTGGACCACCGCCTCGGTGCGGGAGGAGACGCCCAGTTTGTTGTAGATGTGGGTCAGGTGAGCCTCGACGGTACGCACGCTGATGTACAGCCGCTGAGCGATGTCGTAGTTGGTGAGCCCCTCCGCCGCCAGCCGCAGCACCTCCAGTTCCCGGTCCGTCAGGGGGCGCGGCTCCTCCCCAGTCAGTTCCTCACCGGCTAGATGACGGACCACCACAGCGGCCACCGCCGGGGGCAGGACCGACTCCCCCTGCGCCACGGCCCGGATCGCCTCCAGCAGTTCGTCCAGCCCCACCGTCTTGGGTAGGTACCCCATCGCCCCCGCCTGGAGTAACTGGACGACGTACCGCTCCTCCTCGCGCGCGGTGAGCACCAACACCCGACAACCCGGACATTCGGCGGTGATCCGGCGGGTAGCCTCCAGCCCGTTGAGACGGGGCATAGCGATATCCATCACCACCACATCAGGCCGGAGGGCCTTTGCCAGCGCTACCGCTTCCTCCCCGGTCCCCGCCTGCCCCACCACGCGCATGTCCGGCTGGTGGTCCACCACCTCCGCTGTCGCCTCCCGTACCACGGCGTGGTCCTCCGCCAGCAACACGTTGATGACCTTCCCGCTATCCAACGCGCTCACCGGACCTCCCCGCTGTATTATAGCCCAGCAGCGTACAAGCGCCAATTCCCATTCGCGGCGCGCTGCGAACTGTGGAAATCCACAGCCCTACCCCATCGACCGGGTCGGGGTCTCACGGATGCGGGATGCCCCTCGATCTGGTATACTGGAATCGGCCGGGAATGTGACGGCTGTCCGGCGACGCGGTTGTGGTGGGGCGCAAGGTAGCGCGCTTGCCGATGGGGATAGTGGTCCGAAAGGTCTGAGACACACACAGGGAGAGCATGATGATGAGCCGAGACACGGAAGCAATCCAATTTCGCAGGAGTGTGTGGCCGATGGTGACGTTCATCCTCGTCATGGCTCTGCTACCCATCGGTCTCTTCGGCCTAGTCTTTCATCTGTTTCCCAAGCCGAGTCCGTGGCACGGCATCGGAGCGACGATACTGGGTGCCAGCGCCATCTACGCCCTCAGTTGGGGCATTCTGCGGTGGGAGGGCCTCTCTCCGGCAGACGTCGGCCTCTCGCGAGCCCACATCGTCCCTGGTCTGTTGCCCGTTGTCACCATCTACATGGGATTGAACGGGCTGGCGGCCCTTCTGGGATGGTTGACGTCGGGTAGCCTGTCCCCCGCGCTGGCTGGTGAGACGTCAGGGTTGGTGTGGATCGCCACGGCGGTGGAGCAGTGGCTCTTCGTTGGACCAGCGGAGGAATTAGGGGCCCGTGCTTACCTGCAGAACAAGATAGTCTCCCTGCTGGACCCGAGGCAAAGTCGCTGGCGCAAAGGAGTAGGTATCCTTGGGGCCAGCCTGCTCTTCGGCCTGTGGCACATCCCCCAGCGGCTTTGGGTCCAGGGGATGCCCCCCTCCCAGGCAATCGTGAGCGCAGTGAGCGTCGTTCCTGTTGCGCTCCTCTTCGGTCTGTTGTACGATACGACACGCAACGTGGTTCTCTGCGGCCTCCTGCACGGCACCTTGAATCACCAACCTTTCTTCTTCACAGAATTGGAGGGACCCGCGTGGCTGGGTCCGGTAACCACCCTGACCGGGCTGGCTCTGATCGGCACCATCGTCTGGGCATATCGCCGCTGGGCTACGTCGCATCGCCAGGCAGACTTCCGACCGCTGATCGCCAGCAGCGACGCAATCGTTCCAGAGCCAACGCGGAGATTGGACAGCGGTAGGTAGAACAAAGGAGTCGATAATGATCCGAATCGCTGCAGAGTCGGACGGCCCTCAGCTCTATCGGTTGATCGCCCAACTTCAGCGTCTCGCGAAGGTAGAGGTCGTTCCAGAGGCACAGTTTCGCCGCCAGTTGAGGCGCGCACTGGCTGACCCGCGTTTTCGGGCTTTCGTAGTGGAGGAGTCGGGGGTCGTTAGAGGAGTGATCACGCTCTGGCTGCGGGAGAACCTCTTCCACGGCGGACGCGTCGCCTTGATCGACGAACTGATCGTCGAGGAAGGCAGCAGGGGCCGGGGGATCGGGGGAAGGCTTGTGGAGCACGTAGTCGAGCATTGCACCCGGCTGGGCTGCACGGAGGTGGAGGTCTCCACGGAAGCGGACAATCTGGAGGCCCGCGCCTTCTACGCCAGACACGGCTTCATCGAGCAAGGGGTGCTTCTGGAGCGGGAGCTGTGAAACGCAGGGTCCTGTGCACTTCTGGTCACAACTGTCGACAGCAGCATTAAGGAGTTCGAGTATGACACAGACTTGTGGACATTCCCGTTACTTCATTGACCCGGCGCACGCGCCCAGATTCACTCAGATGGAGGGGCTGGAGACGACAGTGCTGACCGGGCTGCACGGTGAGCGGATGATGATGGTTCTCAACGCCACTCTACCTGGGCACTCTGTGCCTACCCATACGCACCCACACGAACAGGTCGGGATGGTCTACAAGGGTCGGGCCATCCTGCGCATCGGTGAGGAGGAGCGGGAGGTGGGGCCTGGGGACTTCTATTGCATCCCCGCTGGCGTCCCCCACAGCGATACCTGTATCGGCGATGAGCCCTTCGTGATGCTGGACATCTTCTGCCCGGTTCGGGAGGACTTCATCGAGCGGTGCGAGTCTCAGCGAGAATAGGGGCAGGTTTATCACCTATAGGTAGATCAATGGCAGTCCCTCACTTGTTAGACCGATTTCGACAGATCACCGCCGGATACCCTCGCCAGTTCTGGTTCCTCTTCTGGGGAGGAATGGTCAGCGCCGCTGGCGGCAGTATGGTATGGCCGTTCCTCACCATCTATATGCGCCAGCGGCTCGACATCCCGCTGACCACTGTGGCTCTCCTCCTGACGTTGAACTCAGTCGTGGGGCTGGTCACCACAACGATCGCTGGGCCACTGGTCGACCGATTCGGCCGGAAGGGTGCGATGATCTCAAGCCTAGCCGTCGGCAGCCTGACCTTCATCGGCATGAGCGCGGCCAACACGCTGGGGGCCTGGGCTGTCCTGATGGTCATAAACGGAGCATTCGGCCCTCTGTATCGCGTCGGGAGCAACTCAATGGTAGCGGATCTGATCGAGCCGGAGCGCCGTGCCAGCGCCTACGCCCTGCTGCGCCTGATCGTCAACCTCGGCGTCGCCGTCGGCCCCTCCGTCGGAGGGTTCCTCGCCGTAATCTCCTACACCCTGGCCTTCTACGCCGCATCTGTGACCCATGCTCTCTTCACCCTGCTCATTCTCTTCTTTACCGAGGAGACGATGCCCCAAGCGGGCGAGTCCCCCAGCGAGACCACGACCATCGGTGGGTATGGGCAGATCCTCCGCGACCGACCGTTCCTGGCCTTCTGCGGCGTGTATACGCTGGCCGGTATGGCCTACTCACTGATGATGGTGCTCCTGCCCGTCTACGCCAAGGAGAACTTCGGCGTGCCGGAGAGCCAGTACGGGTTCATCATGGCGACCAACGCCGCGATGGTTGTGCTGTTTCAATACACTGTCACACGGATCACCGAGCGACGCCATTACCTGCCCGTGCTGACCATCGGGTCCCTCTTCTACGCCGCGGGGGTGGGAAGCGTGGCCCTCGGCCGTGGTTTCCCGGCCTTTTTACTCAGCATGGTGATCCTCACTATCGGCGAGATGATCATGATCCCGACCTCCACGGCACTGACGGCAAACCTGGCCCCGCCGACAATGCGGGGGCGGTACATGAGCGTCTATGGCCTCACCTGGGGGATCGGGTTCGCTGTGGGGCCTGTGCTTGGAGGGGTCCTGAACGATCAGATCGCCCCGGTGGCGATCTGGTACGGCGGTATGGTGATGGGACTGGCTGCAGCGCTGGGGTTCGGCCTGCTTGGGCGAGCGTTGATGAAACGCCACACCGTCCCGAAGGACACGAAGTGAGGGGAAATCAGGAACCGTGAAGACCCTTTGGAACCGCGCGGTGCTGGCCTTTCTCCTCTTCAACCTGCTGGCGGGCGTCCTCTTCGTCGGCGGGGCGCTGTTGGTCTCATTCATGCGCTCCTTCGGCACGACGCCCGCCCAGTTGGGAATGGTCCTGGGGCTCGGATGGGTCGCCAGTGCCCTGGGGTCTCTGACCGGAGGAGCTCTGACCGACCACATCGGCCCCCGCCGGACGGTTCTCCTGACCGCGGCTGTGGTTGCCATCGCTCTGTTGGGCAAGGCCCTCTCGCGCCACTGGCTCCAGGCAGGGGGATGCCACCTCCTGGGCATGGGTGCCCAGGCGGCGCTGTTCCCGGCGGCGGTGGTGCTGCTGAAGGCTGCCGTGGGAGAAGAGGTGGGGAGTTCGATGGGCTTCTTGAACACCGCCTTCTCCCTCGTCGCCATACCCGGCGCGATGCTGACGGGATGGGTGGTCCAGCGATATGGGTGGAGCGCCCTCTTCCTAGCGAAGTTTGCCACCTACCTCCTCGCCCTTCCCCTACTCGTGTTGTTGCTCCCTAAGGGGGCAGGGCAGATCGATGAGCAGGGCGAAGCAGCGGGAGCATGGTGGGAGGTCCTCCGCCACCCGCCGCTCCTCCTGGTCTGCGTCAGCGTCTTCGTCGTGACGGTCGGAGGGTACGTCCACGCCTACTACCCCTACTTCGTTCAAGAGCGATTCGCGGCGGACGTGCGCAGACTGGCACTCTTCGACTCGCTGTACAACGGGGTCTGGATGCTCTCCAACTGGCCGGCTGGGGTCGCAGCCGATCGGGTAGGACGGGGCCGGGTCGCGATGGCGGGATATGGGATGAGCGCAGTGGCCTGGCTCTTCTTCCCTTTCGCCTCTTCACTGCCGAGGATCTACCTGCTCTACAGCCTCTACTGCCTGGGCAACTCTCTGGGCTTCTATGCCAGCGTCTTCGCGGCGGACGTAGCCCCGGAGCGGCTCAGAGGGCGGGCGGTGGGGCTCTTCGATGCCGCTATGTACGCCGGGAGCGCGCTGGGAGACGGGGCTGGGGGAGTACTGTGGCAGCACTGGGGGGCACGGCTCTCCTTCACCCTGGCGGGCGGGGCACACCTCGTCGGCGCTGCCCTGCTGGCCCTGAGCGACAGGGGAAAGGGAAATGGAAGGAACAACCATCCGCAAGGCCCGCCGTGCCGATGTTGAGGCCGTCCACCGGGTGTTGACCGCCGCCTTTCAGGGGTTGAGGGGTCGGGGGTACAGCGAGCGGGCGCTGGAGGCCGCCATCCTCTCACCCCAGGAGATCGGGCGGCGTGTTGACGAAGGTGCCCACGTGCTGGTCGCTGAGGTCGACGGGCAGATCGTGGGCACGGCCACGGGATTGGAGGAGCACGAGGCGCTACATGTCTGCTCGGTGGCAGTGCATCCCGACTGGCAGGGGCAGGGGATCGCTCGACGGCTGATGAAGGCACTGGAGGAGATCGCCCGTCAGCGGGGCTGCCACAAGCTCTGGCTCCAGACCGCCTGGGCAATGACCGAAGCCATTACGCTGTACGAGCGGGCAGGCTACCGACAGGAGGGCTACCAGCCGCGCCAGTTCTACGGCGAGGATTTCCTCGTGTTCGGCAAGGTGCTGACAAGCGCAGCCGAGCCGGTCCCCAGCGGCCCTGGGATCCAAGGGGCGATCCTGATCTTCCCCGGCGTGGAGGAACTGGACTTCGTCGGAGTGTATGAGGTCCTGACCAAGGCGCACGCTGTGGCGGCTGAAGGCACTTTGACCATCGAACAACCGATGGAAGTGACTCTCTTGGCACGGGAGCAACGGGTGGTCTGCGCTAACGGGATGGTGGTGCAACCCCACCGTCGCTATGCGGGCCTGGCGGGATTCGACTTCGTCGTCGTGCCTGGCGGGCGGGGGGTACAGGCCCTGCAGAACGACGACGCCCTGCTGACCGACCTCTCCCAGTTCCACAAGGCCGGCGGCCTGCTCTGCTCCGTCTGCACGGGCGCGCTGGTCCTGGCCTGGGCCGGTGTGCTGGAAGGCCGCCGGGCCACTACCCACCACGCGCACCGCGAGAGACTGGCCCCCTACTGCCAAGTCGTGGACCAGCGAGTGGTCGCCGACGGGAACGTCATCACCGCTGCGGGCGTGTCGGCCTCTCTGGACCTGGGGCTGGCCCTGCTGGACCGGTTCTACGATCGCGAGGTGGCCCGCCAGGTGGCCCAGCGCATCGAGTACCGCTGATGAGAACCAAGTTGGCATGTGCGCACGGCAAGCGGAAACTCGCCCTGCCGGTGAACGTGCGCCACACCTGGGCCTTGGAGCGGCTCCTGCGCTGGGGCTACCGGGTCGAGCGAGCGACGGTGCGCATGGTGCTGAAAGGAACGGATGACGGCCCATCGACGGACGACTGCGTGGACCTCTCCCGCTGGGCTGGGTGAACCTGTGTCCTGACGACTCGCCGAACCTCTCTCGGAGCCGGGGTTCATCGTGGAAGCGCTCTTCGACCACAGAGGTGGATAGCGCAGGCGACGAGAGTAGACTGGAAGCGCTCTTCGGCAAGAACTTCCCGATCGGAGGTGACGAGATGATCTTGAGAGTATGGGATGTCACCCTGACCGTATCGGACCTGGAGCGCGCAGTAGACTTCTACGAGCGCGTCCTAGGACTGTCCAAGAAGTATCAGTTCTCCGACTACGCCGGGTTTGACTGCGGCGGGGTGGAGATCGGGTTGCAGCCAGGTACCCCGCCCGAGACGCAGGAGGGTGCACCCTGCCTGGACCTCTTGGTGCGGGACGTGGACGAGGTCTACCGGGCGCTGAGCGAGCAGGGGGTCCGCTTCCTCAAAGAGCCACACGACACACCCTGGGGAGGGCGCATCGCGCTGCTGACCGACCCCGACGGCAACCGGCTGCAGTTGGTCCAGATCGACTGGCGGAAATACTTCACCGCATGCGCGTCGTAGCGCAGATCGCGGCACGCCATCAGGCCTTCGCCGCCCCGCTGGCACCCGATCGGAACGCCCATGGTGACCAAGGCATAGGTACGAGCCATGCGGCTTAGAGGGTTAGACCTGATCCTGACCTACAAATGCACCGGTCGCTGCGTCCACTGCTGCTACCGCGCCGGGCCGGGCAGCGAAGAGACGATGAGCGTGGCGGAGGTCACGGCGTACCTAGCGGCCGTGGCGGATCAGCCGCTGGAGTGGATCCTCCTCTTCGGCGGAGAGCCCTTCACGTGCTACGATCTGCTGCGGGAGTGCGTCGCTCTGGCAGCGCCGCTGGCCCGGGTGCTCGTCTTCACCAACGGCTCCTGGGCTACAGGCCCGGATACCGCCCGCCAGCGGCTGGCAGAGCTGCAGGCAGCGGGGCTGGACCATATCCTATTCAGTGTAGACTGTTTCCACCAGGCGCACGTCCCCCTGGAACGGATCGCCATCGGGATCGAGGCCGCGCGCGAACTGGGCTACCGGACGATTGAGGTCGACAACCGCTATCTGGGCACGCCAGAGATGGACAACCCTTTCAACCATCGCACCCAGGCCATTATGGAGCGCCTGGAAAGGCTATGCGATCTGGAGGGCATCAACGTGGTTCGGGGACCGGTCCGGATGGTGGGACGGGCTGCCGACGCGCTGAGTCCATACCTGGCAGCCAGATCCACTCCCCCAGCGAAGTGCCCTCTGCCGGACTACCTGGGCGGTGACCTTCGCGCCCCTACAGGTGTGGAGATCCATCCCGGCGGTTGGGTCAACTTGTGCGCAGGGCTGGCGCTGGGCAATGTACGACAGCGCCCGCTGGACAAGATCCTGGCGGACTACGAACCCGAGGCGCATCCCATCATCCGCGTGCTCTTGCAGGAAGGACCGCCAGGGCTGCTTGGCCTGGCCCAACAGCGCGGCTACTCACCGGCACAGGGCTACGTCGACGGCTGCCATCTATGCTATGAGGTGCGCCGCTTCCTGCGCCCCTTCTATCCCGACCATCTCGCACCCGCGCACCCTTACCTCGAGCCAGGAGGGCCGAGCCGCCAGGGTTACAACCGCGAGAGCGCCTGATCCAGGTCGGCGATGATGTCCTCAGGATCCTCCAATCCCACCGAAAGACGGATCAGACCATCGTCGATGCCGGCCGCGGCCCGCTCCTCGGGGGTCATATGCTCATGGGTGATGGTCGCCGGGTGCATACAGATGGTCCGGCTGGTGCCGAAGGTGACGGCGTGGACGATCAGATGGAGGTTGTCCATCACCCTCGCGGCCCCCTCAATTCCACCGGGGACCACGAAGGAGAGAAGTCCGCCCGGCGCCTTCATCTGGCGCTGGGCCAAGTCGTGCTGAGGATGATCGGGCAGGCCCGGGAAGTTGACGTGGAGGACCCTGGGGTGTTGGGCCAGGAACTCGGCCACGGCCTGGGCGTTGGCGCTGTGGCGCTCCATCCGCAGGGAGAGGGTTTCCAGGAACTGGAGGGTGAGCCACGCCTCAAAGGGCTGCATGATCGCGCCGGTGAACTCGATGGTGTTCCAGCGGATGTCCTCCACCAGCGCCTCCGGTCCCACGATCGCCCCGCCGAGGACGGTGGCGTTGCCAGAGAGGAACTTGGTGATGGAGAGGAGGACAATGTCGGCCCCCAATTCCATCGGCCGCTGCAGCGCAGCGGTGGCGATGGTGTTGTCGACCAGGAGGGGGACACCGTGGGCGTGGGCCACCTCGGCGACGGCACGGATGTCGGTGATGAAGAGGCAGGGATTGCTGGGGGTCTCCACCCAGACCAGCCGGGTCCGCCCGTCGATCTGCTCCGCCCACGAGGCTGGATCGGTCGGGTCCTTCACGAAGCGAAAGGTTACGTTACACCGTTCGGGGAAGATCGTCGCCGCCTGCTTGTATCCCTCGCCGAAGATGTTGAGGCTGGTGACCACGTTGTCGCCCGGCCGGGCGATGGTGGAGATCAGGCTGAAGAGGGCCTGGGAGCCGGACGAGGCGGTCACCGCGGCCTCTCCCCCTTCGAGGGAGGCCAGCCGCTCCTCCAGGATGCTGACCGTGGGGGTCTTGCTCCGGCCGTAGATGTAGTCCGGGAAGCGGTCGAACCGCTCGTAAGGGTAGGTCATCGACTGGACGATGGGCGGTACAAAGGCGCGGAACCGCTCCACGTCCTTCAGGGGGTGGAAACCAGCGTGCAGGGCCCGCGTGTCGAATCCCAGGTGGGCGTCGGGTCGGGGCGTGGGCCGGTGCTGGGGATCGTACACCCAGGGATCGCGCATAAAAAAGGGTTTCTCCTCGTGCATCGCCTCGCTCCTTTCTGGTCTTCACCGTAGAGGCACAGAGAGCACATAGGGTTCCTGAGATCTCTTTGGGATTCTCTGTGTTCTCCGTGCCTCTGTGGTTTCTATGCTCCGCCCAGGCGGGCCTGCTCCCGCTCGACGATCTTCCGCAGATCGCGCCGGATGTCGGCGGGAAGGGGCTCCGGTTTGTGACCGGCGAGGATCTCCTCGACCAGTTTCGCCGCCCGCTCCTCCATCGTGGTCGCCCCGCGCTCCACCCATTGGGAGTGGGGCCACTTGTCGGCCAACTTGGAGTAGTACGCCTCGCGGAAGTGCTTCAGCGTATGGTCGTGGGCCAGATAGTTGCCACTGGGCCCCAGTTCCTCCACCACGTCCAGGGCTAGAGTCTCGTCGTCGACCACGACGCCTCGGGTGGCGGCGCGGAGGAAGCCCAGAAGGTCGTTGCAGATGGCAATGAGGGGGAGCGACCCCTGCATCCCCGCGTCCATAAAGCCCAGGTCGTGGACCAGGTTGGCGCCGCTGAGGAGAGCAGTGAAGAGGCTGATGGTCACCTCGGCCCCGCATTGCTGATCGAGCACCTTGGAGTCGGTGGAGCCACCCAAGCCGAAGACGGGCAGGTTGTAGTACTTCCCCATCGCCGTGGCGACCCCCTGCTCGTCGGCCAGGACGTAGTTGCCGACCATCGTCTGCAGGTTGTAGGGGCCGCCGTTCCACCCGGGGACCCCCACGGGAGTCCCCTCCCGCACCAGTTGGGCCAGCACGATGCCCAGCAGGGTCCCAGCGTTCATCGTCGCCATACAACCGGCGGTGGTGACCGGCGAGTTGACCCCACCGGCGTTGAGGGGGATGTAGAGGAGTGGAAGCCCCTTCTCGGCCAGGTATATGCATTTCTGGAGGGCCTCCGCGTTGGCCACAAGACCGGAGGTGACGTTGATGTAGCAGATGGCGAAGGGGCGCTGTTGGAAGGATTCCGCCCCTCCCGCGACGACCTCGCACATCTCCACCGCCGTGACACACCCCTCGAAGTCCGGTGTGACGAAGACGATGGGTTTGGTCGTGTTGTTGAGCATCACCTCCATCTGGTATCGGTCGTAGATCCGTTGGTCGGCGTCGGAGGGGAGGAAGGCCGACATCACAAAATCGACCTCCGGCAGCGCGTCCATCAGCACCGTCGCCTCCCGGACGTCCTCCAGCACCGCCCGGCGACGCTCTCCGGTCCGATGGTCGAGGATGTTCAGGCAGTCCGATCCCCCGCCGAAGTAGGACCGGTACCCCCAGGCCCGGATGGCGACTCTCCCGTTGCGGTCGTACAAGGTGATCCGCTTGGGTGCGACCGAGAGCGCCCATTCGACCAGGCGCTCGGGGAGGCGGACCCGAACCCCGTCCGCCCTCGCCCCAGCCTTGACCAGCAGTTGGCGGGCCTTCTCATCGTAGACCTCGATGCCGACCCGCTCTAGGACCTCCAGGCTTGCCAGGTGGATCCGTTCACATTCCTGGGGGCCCAATCGGGAGAAGCGAACGCTGGTCTGGCGGGTGGTGTGGGTTTCGATCATAGCCGTTCCTCCTTGGTGGTTGCCGCCAAACGATCGCCGTCGTAGAGAGGGGCGTCACCCTCTGATGTATCAGATTATATAACTAACACACAGTCCTGTCAATCATTGAGTGTCTGATGGGCGATTCGAAACATCGGACTTGTCAACTGATACGTCTTGCTGTATAATATGTCACACGTCTCGGCGCGTTACAAGTCGGAGGAGGGGTGTTCTGTGGCTTCCCCAGACCCAGACGGCACCTCAAGAAACCGGATCTATCGGGATATTCGTCGCGCCATCATTCTGGGTTATCTCCAGCCGGGCGCACGCCTCAGCGTCAAAGCGCTGGCCCGCAAGTATGGCACCAGTGTCACGCCGGTCCGCGACGCGCTGCAGATGCTGGGGCAGGAGGGGTTGGTGACCATCCGGCCGCGCTCCGGCTACTTCGTCACCCGCGTCACTCTGAAACAGTTGCGCGATCTCTTCGAGCTGCGGGAGATCCTAGAGGTAGCGGCAGTGGAGCGGGCGGCCGCCCGGATCACCGAGGAGGAGATCGAGGAACTGGAGCAGGTGCACGCGGGCTACACAGGTGAGGATGACGATTCCTACGAGCGGTACACCGACGAGAACCGTCGCTTCCACTACCTCGTGGCCCGTGCATCGGGCAACGAGGAACTGGCGAAGATGGTCGGTCACCTGCTCGACCGGCTGGGTCGGTTCATGGTGATGCGACGGATCGGCAAGGCCCTGGCACCCACGCACGCCCGTCTCATCGAAGCGCTCCGCGCCCATGATGTCGAAGCGGCGCGGCGGGCGATCCTCACCGAACTGACGGAGACCCGCGATGTCGTCCTCGACCGCGTGATCCGGGAGGAGGGGGCGTCCTGGTATCTGTTGGCGAAGGTGCCCAAGCGGTCGGAGTGAGCCAGCGTTCCAGGTGTAGCATGGATTTCGCCGAGCGTGTCTGCCATCTGGCCCCGGAAGGGGCGTACCACATGCTGGCCCGTGCCCAGGCGTTGGAGGCGCAGGGGCGGCGTATCATCCACCTGGAGATCGGCCAGCCCGACGTACCCACTTTCCCTCACATCGCCCGGGCCGGCATCCGGGCCATCGAAGAGGGACACACCCGCTACAACCCTCCCGCGGGCCTTCCCGCCCTCCGGCGCGCGATCGCTGAAGACGCCGGGCGACGGCGCGGGATCGCGTTCCGACCCGAGCAGGTGGTGGTCGGCCCGGGCGCTAAGCCCCCCCTCTTCTTTGTCACCCTGGCCCTGGTCCACCCCGGCGACGAGGTGCTCTACCCCGACCCCGGCTTCCCCACCTACCCGGCGATGATCCGCGTGGCGGGCGGGGTGCCGGTGCCGGTCTCCCTCCGCGAAGAGGAGGACTTCTCTTTCGACCTCGACGCCTTCGATCGGCTGGTGACGGACCGAACGCGGATGGTCATCCTCAACTCCCCCAGCAACCCCACCGGCGGCGTGATGTCCCTTCCGGCGTTGGAGCACATCGCCCGGGTGGCCCGGGAGCGGGACCTGTGGATCCTCTCCGACGAGATCTACGCCCGCCTGGTGTACGATGGGAGATCGGCGCCTAGCATCGCCAGCCTCCCCGGGATGGCGGAGCGGACGGTGATCGTCGATGGGTTCTCCAAGACCTACGCGATGACCGGCTGGCGGCTGGGGTACGGGATCATGCCGGAGCCGCTGGCTGAACGGGTGGAGTTGCTGCTGACCCATTCGGTGGGCTGCACCGCGACGTTCACACAGTATGCCGGCCTGGAGGCGCTGACCGGGCCGCAGGAGCCGGTCGAGGAGGTGGTGGCCGAGTACCGGCGGCGGCGGGACGTGTTGGTCGAAGGCCTCAACCGCATCCCCGGCGTCCGCTGCCGCATGCCCAAAGGGGCCTTCTACGTTTTCCCCAACGTCTCCGCCTTCGGTCGGTCCGCGGACTGGCTCGCGGAGTACCTGCTGGAGGAGGCGGGGGTGGCAGTGTTGCCCGGGACCGCTTTCGGGGCCCGCGGAGAGGGGTACCTGCGGCTCTGTTTCGCTAACTCAATGGAGAACATCCGCGAAGCGTTGACCCGGATGGAGCGAGCGCTGGGTAAATTGAAGAAACACCACAGAGACACAGAGGGCACAGAGAAGGGGTAGAAAAAGAGAAAATCAGAAATCTCTGCGTCCTCTGTGTCTCTGTGGTGAAAACACAAAAACGGAGAGGATCCAATGGAGACCATCCTGAAGAGTGCACAGAAAACCGTCGTCATCAGCCCTGAGAAGCCCACGGTCCTCATCGGCGAACGGATCAACCCCACCGGAAAGAAGCGGCTGGCGGCCGCGCTTGCCGCGGGCGACCTGGAGATCGTCCGGCGGGAAGCGACCGCCCAGGTGGAGGCAGGGGCCGACGTGCTGGACATCAACGTCGGTGCGGCGGGGGTGGACGAGGTGGAGATGCTCCCCCGCGCCGTCCGCGCCGTGATGGAGGTGGCGGACGTCCCGGTCTGCATCGACACGGCCAACGTCGAAGCGCTGAGGGCGGCGCTGGAGGTCCACCGGGAACTGGCCCCTGAGGGCAAGCCGTTGGTCAACTCGGTCAACGGCGAGGAGGCCCGCCTGGAGGCGGTGCTGCCGCTGGTGGCGGAGTACGGCGCGGCGGTGATCGGCCTGACGATGGACGATGAGGGGATCCCCTCCGCGCCAGAGAAGCGATTGGCGGTGGCCCGCAAGATCGTCGAGCGGGCCGGGGCGTTGGGGATCCCGCGCGAGGACATAGTGATCGATTGCCTGGCGATGACCGTCGGAGCCGACTCCAACGCCGCCCGGGTCACGCTGGAGGCCATTCGGATGGTGCGCGAGGAACTGGGGGTCAACCAGACCCTGGGCGCCAGCAACGTCTCCTTCGGCCTCCCCGATCGGGAGACGATCAACCAGGTCTTCTTGGGGATGGTCATCCTGGCGGGGGTCAACTGTCCCATCGTGGACGCGGCGAAGGTGCGCCCGGCGATCCTGGCAGCGGACCTGCTCCTCGGCCGGGATGCGTATGGGATGCGGTACATCCGCGCGTACCGAAAGCGGCGTCGGCAGGCGTAGCAACGGGAGCGGTGGTAGGTTCTACCTCTGAGACGCAGAGGGCGCGGAGAATTTAAAGTAAACAAAACCTCCGCGACCTCTGCACCTCGGCGGTGATACATCAGTCAACCCACACAGGAGGTCAAACGAGATGGCAGACATCCTACAGGAGATCGCCACCAACCTCTACGACGGCGAGGACGAGAAAGTCGCTCAACTGGTCCAGAAGGCCCTCGACGAGGGGATGAGTCCCCAGGAGGTCCTCAACGACGGGCTCATCGCCGGGATGGACGTCGTGGGGAGGGATTTCAAGGCGGGCGACCTGTTCGTGCCGGAGGTCCTGATCGCCGCGCGGGCGATGCAGGCGGGGATGGACGTCCTCCGTCCATTGCTGGCGCAAGGGAACGTGCCCACCGTCGGTAAGTACGTGATCGGCACGGTCCAGGGCGACCTGCACGACATCGGCAAGAACCTGGTGAAGATGATGCTGGAGGGGGCCGGGTTTGAGGTCATCGACCTGGGCGTGGACGTGGAGCCCGGTGTGTTCATCGAGGCGGTGCGCGAGCACCAGCCCAAGGTCGTCGGGATGAGTGCGCTGCTGACCACGACGATGGTCAATATGAAGGCCACGATCGAGGCGCTCGAGGACGCTGGGGTCCGCGATTCGGTCAAGATCATGGTCGGCGGCGCGCCGGTGACGGCGGCCTTCGCCGAGGAGATCGGCGCGGACGCCTACGCGCCGGACGCCCCCACCGCCGTCGAGATCGCTAGGCAGCTGGCGGAGTAGGCTGCTCCGTCGACCGGCGGAGAAAGGAGAGGGGATGACCGAGCAGATCCCGATCGAGACGATGCACCCGTCCGTGCGGATGCTTTCGGACGAGCAGGTCGAAGCGATCCACCGCACAAGCCTCGACATCCTGAGCCGGACGGGCATCGTCGTCAAGCACGAAGGGGCCCGTCGGCTGCTGCTGGAGGCCGGGGCCTGGGAGTCGGACGGGCGGATCAAGATCCCGGAGCGACTGGTGACCGAGGCCCTCGCCTCCGCCCCGTCCCGGATCCCGATGTACAACCGTCTTGGTGAGTTGACGATGCCGCTGGAGTTGGGCAAGGTCTTCTTCGGGACCGGATCGGATTGCATCTTCACCATTGACGTGGAGACGGGGGAGCGCAGGCGGACCACGACTGAGGATGTGGAGCGCATCGCCCGCCTGAGCGACGGGCTGGATCAGATCGACTTCGTGATGTCGATGGGCCATCCGTCGGAGGTCCCGCCGGAGGACGCGTACCTCTACGGCTTCGTCGGCATGCTCCGCGGATCGACCAAACCGATCGTCTACACGGCGAGCGATCGGCGGGATATGGAGGACATCTACGAGATCGCCTGCGCGGTGGCGGGCGGGGAGGAGGCCCTGCGGGAACGGCCGTTCCTCCTGCACTACGCCGAGCCCATCTCGCCGCTCCTTCTCCCGCCGGAATCGGTGGACAAACTGCTCTTCTGTGCGGAGAAGGAGATCCCGGTCACGTATCCTCCATCCCCCAACACCGGCGGCGGTGGACCGATCACGATGGCCGGGGCGCTGGCCCTGGGCAACGCCGAGAGTCTGGTCGGGCTGGTGCTGACCCAGTTGGTCCGCCCGGGGACGCCGTTCCTCTACGGCATGAACATCGCCGCGCTGGACATGAAGAGCGCGATCGTCAGTTACGGCGCGCCGGAGTGGGCGACGACGATGCCCGCCTGGACCGACCTGGCCCGCTTCTACGGTCTCCCCGTCTGGGGCGCCGCGGGGGCGACGGACAGCAAGGTGGTGGACGCCCAGGCGGGGATCGAGGCGACGGTCTCGATCATGATGGCCTTCCTCTCCCGCTGCACCCTGGTCCACGACGTGGGCTATATCGAGTACGGCACCACCTCATCGATGGAAATGGTGGTCATCGCCGACGAGATCATCCGGGACGTCCGTCACATCGTGGGCGGGGTGGAGGTGAGCGAACGCACCCTGGCACGGGAACCGATCCACCGTGCCCGGCCGGGCGGCGGCTTCCTCGCCGACGACCACACGCTGAAGAACTGGCGGTGGGCCCAGTGGCGACCGCTGCTGCTGGACCGGATGCGGTACGGCGAGTGGGTGGAGAAGGGGGGCAAGGATATGACCACGCGGGCGAACGAGCGAGCGCGGCAGATCCTGGCCGAGCACGAGGTGGAGCCGCTGCCCGAGGACGTGGAAAAGGTCGTGCGAAGGGTACTGGAGCGTCGTAAACGGAACAAGTAGGCAGAAAGGAGGTGATGGCGAGGATACTGTGCGAGGGCTGTCGGTTCGGTTTATCGCATAGCCTGTTGAAGGAGGAGTGTGAAAAATGGAGATTATCAAGCGCAAAGAGCAGAAAGAGGTCCACCCGTACATCCCGGAACTGAAAGAACTGTACCGGGCCGGGCGGATCACCCGTCGTGAGTTCCTGCGGACGGCCACCCTGCTGGGGATGTCCTTCGCCAGCGCCAGCCTCTTCCTGGCCTCCTGCAAGCCGACGCCGACCGCGGCACCCACCGAGGCGCCCACGGAAGCGCCGACGCAGGCCCCTGCTCAGCCCACCGTGGCCCCCACGGCCGTGCCGGAGGGGATGCCCAAACGGGGCGGGACGATGACCATCGCCACCCGCGTGCCGCGGATCGACCATCCTGCCCGTCTCTCCTGGATCGAGGGGGCCAACCAGTTCCGCCAGGTCTGCGAGTACCTGACCTTCACCGACTACGACAACATCACCCACCCCTGGCTCCTGGAGAGGTGGGAGGCCAACGAGGACGTCACGGAGTGGACCCTCTACATCCGCAAGGGGATCAAGTTCAACGACGGGCAGGAACTGACCGCCGACGACGTCATCTTCAACTTCCAGCAGTGGCTGGATCCGGACATCGGCTCCTCGATGCTGGGGCTCCTGAGTTATCTGAGCCCGGAGAACATCGAGAAGGTGGACGACTACACGGTCAAACTCTACCTGAACTCGCCCCAGATCGGTGTGCCGGAGCACCTCTTCCACTACCCGGCGATGATCGTCCCCAAGACCTTCGAGGGCGACATCGTCCGTCAGCCGGTGGGGACGGGGCCGTTCCTCTTGGAGGAGTACGTGGAGACGGAGCGGGCCGTCTTCCGCCGCCGCGAGGATTACTGGAAGATGGGGGCCGACGGAAAACCGCTGCCCTACATCGACAAGCTGGTTTACCTCGACCTGGGTGAGGAGGAGGCGGCGCGGATCGCCGCGCTCCAGAGCGGTCAGGTCGACAACATCTTCAACCCCTCCGCCGAGATCTGGCAGGCGGTCAAGGACCTGCCTGACATCATGGTCTACTCCACGCCCACCGCGCAGACCTTCGTCATCCGGATGCGCGTCGACATGGAGCCGTGGAACGACAACCGGGTCCGCCAGGCCCTCAAGAAGTGCATCGACCGGCAGAAGATGCTCGACCTGGCCTGGTTCGGCGAGGGCGTGCTGGCCCACGACACCCACGTCGCCCCGGTCCATCCCGCCTACTGCCCCAAGGACATCCCGCCGTACGACCCCGAGGGGGCGCGGCAGTTGCTGGCCGAGGCGGGCTATCCCGATGGCCTGACCGTCGAACTGGCGACGCAGGAGGCGCGGGCGGAGCCGGCAATGGCCCAGGCGCTCAAGGAGTCGGCCGCGGCCGGCGGCTTCAACATCGAACTGAACATCATGCCCTCCGCCCAGTACTGGGACGTCTGGACCGAGGTGCCGCTGGGGATCACCATCTGGGCCCACCGCCCGCTGGGGACGATGGTCCTGGCCCTGGCCTACACCGCCGACGACGAGGGGAACCCGGTGCCGTGGAACGAGACCCGGTGGGTGGACGAGGAGTTCTCCCAGTTGCTCAAGGAGGCCGAGCGCACGCTCGACGTCGAGAAGCGGCGCGAGATCATGTGCCAACTGGAGGACATCCAGATGGAGCGCGGCTCCGTCGGGATCGCCTTCTGGACCAGCGTCTGGTACATCGCCCACAAGCGGATCAAGAACGTGCGCGCCCACCCCACCAACTACGACATCCTCTTCGACGCCTGGATCGACGACGAGGCGTAAGGCCCCAAGAGCCTCCCGCAGGCTCAGGCCTGCGGGAGGCTCTCCCCCACAGTCGAGGGAGGGAGTATGGCCCGATACATCCTGCGACGTCTGGGGTTCATGCTGCTGACGATGTTCCTGGTGTCGATCGCGGTCTTCCTCATCTCCGAGGTCGCGCCGGGGGACGTCGCCCGCCACATCCTCGGTCAGTTCGCCACGCCGGAGCAGGTGGAACTGCTCCGGGACCAGATGGGGTTGGACGAGCCGCTCTACGTCCGCTACTTCGACTGGTTGATCGGCAACGACTGGCGGCTCCGGCGGTTGGTCGGTATGCCCCTCAAACAGGTCCTCATCCCCGGCCGCGCCGACGCGGAGTGGTACGCCATCGCGCCGGACGGGACGATGTTGCAGTGGAAGATGAAGCAGGAGGGGTTGGTCGAGATCCGCGTCACGCCCGACGGGGAGCGGACAGAGGTCCTGTTCGACGGCTGGCTGGTGGACGAGAACGGCGAGGAGTACTTCTGGGGCGTGGACACCGCCGGCCACGTGGTCCTCTGGAAGAAGGGGGAGGCGGGAAGAGAGGTGGGACCCGCCTCCGCAGGCCGGGCGATGATCGAAGCCAGCGGCGTCGAGTACTACCCCATCCGCCGCGGGCTTCTGCGGGGCGACCCGGGCATCTCCTTCCGCACCAACCGGCCTGTAGGCCCCACCCTCGCCCGACGGCTGCGCAACTCCCTCAGCCTCGCCGGCATCGCCTTTGTCGTCATCATGCCCATCGCCCTGGTCCTGGGCGTGCTGGCTGGCCTGCGCGAGGGGAGCCCCCTCGACCGCACGATCTCGCTCTTCAGCCTGATCACCACCTCCGTACCGGAGTTCGCCAGCGGCGTCTTCCTCATCCTGGTCTTCGCCTTCTGGCTCAAGGTCCTGCCCGGCGCGGCGGTCTTCCCCGACGACACCGCCCCGCTCCAGAACCCCAAACTGCTCATCCTCCCCGTGCTGACCCTGACCCTGGTCGAAGTAGGGTACGTGGCCCGGATGACGCGGGCCAGCATGGCCGAGGTGATGAACGCCCCCTACATCCGCACCGCCTTCCTGAAGGGACTGCCCTACTGGCGGATCGTCTTCAAGCATGCGTTGCGCAACGCCCTCATCGCCCCGATCACCGTGATCATGCTCCACGTCAACTGGCTGGTGGGCGGCATCGTGGTCGTCGAGTCGGTCTTCGGATACCCCGGCCTGGGGATGTACCTGCTCGACTCGGCGCTGTTCAAGGACATCAACGCTATCGAGGCGGGGGCGATGGTGATGGTCGCTCTGGCCGTTGGCTCACAACTGGTGGCCGACATTATCTACACGTTCTTGAACCCGCGCATCCGGTACACGTGACGGTGGGGTGACAATGGAGACCGAGAAGAAGAGCCGACTGCGTAAGTTCTGGGAAAGCATCTCGATCGTCCTGCGCTCGCCCACGGCGGCCGTCGGGTTGGCCATCGTCCTCTTTTGGGTCTTCGTCGCCATCTTCGCCCCGCTCCTGGCCCCGCACGACCCGCTGGCCCAGGACGCCTCGGCGATCAACCAGGGGCCCTCCCCCACCTACCCCCTGGGCACCGACAACCTGGGCCGCGACATCCTCTCCCGCCTCATCTACGGTAGCCGCGTCATCCTCATCCTGGCCCCGGTCTCGGTGCTCGCCTCGGTGATCGTCGGCACGGTCCTCGGGCTGGTAGGTGGCTACTTCGGCGGCATCGTCGACGAGATCGTGATGCGCATCCTCGATGCCGTCATGGCGTTCCCGACCATCCTGCTCTACCTGATCATCATCGCCGCCATCGGTCCATCCCCCCTCAACGTCGTGCTGGCGATCACCTTCGTCGGCGCGCCGGGCATCGCCCGGCTGGTCCGAGGGCTGACGCTGGACATCCGCACGCGGGATTACATCCGCGCGGCTGAGGCCCGGGGGGAGAGCGCGCTCTACATCATGTTCGTCGAGATCCTGCCCAACGCCCGGGGCCCCTTGATCATCGACGCGCTCCTGCGCGTGGGCTACGCCATCTTCGCCATCGGCACCCTGGGCTTCCTGGGGTTGGGCCTGCCGCCGCCGACCCCCGACTGGGGAGGGATGATCAGCGAGGCGCGCAAGTACATCTGGACCAATCCGCTGGGCGTGCTCTGGCCGGCGCTGGCGATCGCCAGCCTGGTCGTCGGGCTCAACCTCTTCGCCGACGGGCTGCGCGAAGAGACAATGCGGTATCAGTAAGCGGGCAGGAGGTAGTCTACGGTGGCAACGGAACGACCCGGAGTCGGTAGCCCACGCGAAGTCCCGATCCTCCGCGTGGAGAACCTGGCCATCTCCTACGAGACCCGTTACGGGGAGGTGACCGCCGTCCGCGACGTCTCCTTCGAGATCGGGCGCGGCGAGACGTTGGGGATCGTCGGCGAGTCGGGGTGCGGCAAGAGCACCGTCGCTTTCGGCATCGTCAACTTCCTCGGGCGGAACGGCCGCATCGTCAGTGGACGGATTCTCTTCCAGGGACAGGACCTCGTGGGTCGATCGGAGCGGGAACTGCGCAGACTCCGCGGCGACCGGATCGCGATGGTCTATCAGGACCCGATGCAGGCGCTGAATCCCTCCCTGCGCATCGGCGACCAGATGGCCGAGGTACTCATCGTCCACCGGCGGATGAAGAAGGACGAAGCAGAGGAGCGGTGCATCCGGATGCTGGAACGGGTCTACATGCCGGACCCCGCCAACGTGATGCGCCGGTATCCCCACCAACTCTCGGGTGGTCAACAGCAGCGCGTGGTCATCGCGATGGCCCTGCTGAACGACCCGGCGCTCTTGATTATGGACGAGCCGAGCACGGCGCTGGATGTGACGGTCGAGGCGGCGGTGCTCGACCTGATCAACGACCTGCAGGAGGAGTTCGACACCGCGATCATGTACATCAGTCACAACCTGGGCGTCATCGCCCGCGTGTCGGACAAGGTGGCGGTGATGTACGCCGGAGAGGTGGTCGAGCGGGCAGCAGCCGAGGAGATCTTCCTCCACCCCTCCCATCCATACACGCTGGGGCTGATGCGCTGCGTGCCCCGGCTGGGGATGGAGAAGGCCAGCAGTTACCTCCATCCCATCCGGGGCCGCGTCCCCCCGCCGAACCGGTTGCCGCCGGGCTGCGTCTTCGAGCCGCGCTGCGACTTCGCCCGACCGGAGTGTGCTGAACGCCGACCACCCCTGAAGCGGCTGACCGACGGCCATTGGGTACGCTGCTTCTTCGCCGATGAGGTCGCCAGCAAAGGGCAGGAAGCCCTCGCCGCGCGCTGGCGAAAGGAAGCGACCGTCCACGAGCCGCAACGAGAGCCCACGGAGACCATCCTCACCGTCCAGGATGCCCGGGTCTACTACTCGGTCCCCGCCCGCCGCTTGTTCAGCCGGGAGAAGCCGGTGGTCAAGGCGGTGGACGGGGTCAGTTTCCACGTGCCCAAGCAACGGACCCTGGGGATCGTCGGCGAGTCGGGATGTGGCAAGAGCACGCTGGTGCGGGCCATCATCGGCCTAGAGAAGTTGAGCGGCGGCGGGATGGAGTTTATGGGGTTCGATATCTCCGTCCCTGTCTCCAAGCGCGATCTCGACCTGATCCGCAACATCCAGATGGTCTTCCAGAACCCGGATGCCACGCTCAATCCGTCCTTCACCGTCGGCTTCCAGATCGCCCGTCCCCTGCGGCGGTTCAGGGCGGTGCCTAAAGACCGCGTGAAGGATGAGGTGATCCGGCTCCTCAACCTGATGAAACTGGACGCCAGTTACTACGACCGGCTTCCCCGCCAGTTGAGCGGAGGGGAGAAGCAGCGGGTCGCCATCGCGCGAGCCATCGCCGCCCGCCCCGAACTGGTCCTCTGCGACGAGCCCGTCTCCGCCCTCGACGTCTCGGTCCAGGCCGCCGTCCTCAACCTCCTGCTGGAGGTCCAGCGGGAACTGGGCACGACGATGCTCTTCATCGCCCACGACCTGAGCGTGGTCCGGTTCTTCTGTGACGACATCGCCGTGATGTACCTGGGCCAGATCGTCGAGATCGGCCCGGCGGAGGCGATCTACGCCCCACCCTACCACCCCTACACCGAGGCACTCCTCTCCGCCGTGCCCATCCCCGATCCCACCGCCGAGCAGCGGCAGATCCGCCTCTCCGGCAGCGTGCCCAGCGCGCTCAACCCACCCAGCGGGTGCCGCTTCCACACCCGCTGCCCCCGGCGGGAGTGGCTACCGGATGGCGGGCGGATCTGCGAAGTCGAACCACCGCCCTGGCAGGCGGACACTGAAGAGCACCGTATCCTGTGCCACATTCCCCTGGAGCAGTTGCGGCGGATGGAGGCCGTAGTGAGCGAGGAGGTACGCGATGCTGGTTAGGGACTACATGACCCGCCACCCGCTGATGGCCGATCCGGACATGTCGGTGGTGGAGGCTCGCCGCTTTATGGGCGAAAACAACCTCCGGCATCTGCCGGTGGTCGGCGAGGGGAAGCGGCTGCTGGGCCTGGTCACTCGGCAGACCCTCTTGGTCGATCCGGGACGGTTGGGCAGCCTCAACGTCTGGGAGATCGCCGACTACCTCTCCCGGCTCACCCTCAAGGACGTGATGGTGCCAGCGGACGAGGTGATCACCGTTGGCCCGGACGTGCCGGTGGAGGAGGCAGCCCGCACGATGGTGGAGCACCGGGTCGGCTGCCTGCCGGTGGTGGACGAGAACATTGTCATCGGCATCATCACCGAGGTCGACTTGTTGGCCCATCTGGCGGAGATGATGGCGGCAGGCGTCCCGGCCGTGCGGGTGACGGTGCGGATGCCGGATGTGAGAGGGGAACTGGCGAAACTGGTGACGGCCGTCAGCGCTCAGGGTTGGGGCATCCTCGCTCTAGGCGGTGCTCCGGCCCCCAGGAAGCCAGGCTACTGGGACGCGGTGGTGAAGATTCGGGGAATCGCCCAAAAAGAGGTCGTGACCGCCCTCTCACAGGTGGAGGGCCACGAGATCGTGGACGTGCGAGAGGCGTGAGGCGCGGGTGAAGGGAAGGCCATCGTTGAAAGTCCAACCGGAAAGGGGAATACTACGATGAGGATGAAGGCCGTTCGACTGGTCGAGGTAGGTCGGCCGCTGGAGATGCAGGAGATCCCTGTGCCAGAGGTTGGCCCACGCGACGTGCTGGTGCGGGTCAAGGCCGCTGGCATCTGCCATTCCGATGTCCACTACCGCGCGGGCGTGTCCCCGGTCCATCCGATCCCCCTGACGCTGGGCCACGAAGTCGCTGGCGTTGTCGAGCAGGTCGGTGCAGAGGTCCACACCGTCAAACCCGGCGACCGGGTCTGCCTGCATTATATGGTCACCTGCGGCGACTGTCTCTACTGCAGCCAGGGCAACGAGCAATTCTGCACCACCGGCCAGATGCTGGGAAAGAACCGCGACGGTGGCTATGCCGAGTACATCGTTCTACCCGCTCGCAACGCCTTCCGGCTGCCGGAGGAGATCCCCTTTGAGCACGGCGCGATTATGATGTGCTCGTCGGCCACCTCGTTCCACGCTCTGCGCCAGGGCCGCGTGGCTCCCGGCGATACGGTGGCCGTCTTCGGCGTCGGTGGGCTGGGTATGTCGGCGGTCCAACTGGCGCGTGCCTTCGGCGCGCTCGAGGTCTACGCGGTGGACATCCATCCGCGCAGGCTTCAGATGGCCGCGCAGTTCGGCGCTGTCCCCATCAACGCCGCCGAGAGCGACCCGGTCGCCGAGATCCGCCGAATGACCGGTGGGCGCGGTGTCGATGTCGCGCTGGACCTGGTCGGCCTGCCGAAGGTAGTCCGTCAGTGCATCGAATCCCTGGCCATCTTCGGGCGCGCGGTGATGGTCGGCCTGACCGATGAGGAGGTCGCTCTCAACACCTATCGCGAACTGATCTGCCGTGAGGCGACCCTCGTCGGCTCGTCGGACCACCTGGCCCATGAACTACCGACGCTGATCGAACTGGCGCGGCGGGGTGTGCTGGACCTGTCGGGCGTCATCACCGAGACGGTGCCGCTGGACGGTGCGGCGATCAACAGGGTGATGGACCGGATGGAAGAATACGGCGACGGCGTTCGGGTCGTCATCACGCCCTGAGGTGTTTCATGACCGTCACCATCGCCCGCCTCCTCACCGTGCCTGCCGTCGGTGGCTACTACTGCGAGGACCTGGAGGCCCTCCAGGCGGATTCTGTCCCCCTTTCGGAGCGGTACACGGCTCCGCCAGCGACCCCCGGCTTCCGTGCCGTGCGGGAGGTGGCGGAAGCCCTCTCGGTGGGCCTGGTGCTGGACGACGGACGGGTGGCGTGGGGGGATTGCGTCGGCGTGGCCTACGCGGGCAAGGCCGGGCGGGATCCCGTCTTTCGGGCAGGGGAGGGAGAGGCGACGATCCGCCGGACGGTTGCGCCCATCCTGGAGGGGAGGAAAGTTCTGGCGTTCCGCCCGCTGGCCGAGGAGATCGACCGGCTGACGGAGCCGGTCGAGGTGGAACGACCGAAGGAGGGCTTTTCCCGGCGGGACTTCCTCACCACCCCGGCCCGGCTCCTGGAGGCGGCGGTCGAAGGGACCGAGAAAGGCCTGGCACCGGTGGAGCGGGTGACGGTCGAACGGCCGCTCCACACCGCCGTCCGCTACGGCGTCAGCCAGGCGCTGCTGGCGGCGGTGGCGATGGCCCGCGGCGTGACGATGGCGGAGGTGATCGCCGAGGAGTGGGAGCTGCCCCCGCCCACCGAACCCGTCCCCATCCACGCCCAGTCGGGAACCGACCGGTACGCCAACGCCGAGAAGATGATCGTCCGCCGCCTGGCCTCCCTCCCCCACGCCCTGGTGGACGACATCCCATCGCAGGTCGGCCAGGACGGGACCAAACTGGTCCAGTACGTCCGCTGGCTGAGGGCCCGCATCCAGGAGTTGGGAGGAGCCGACTACCGGCCCACCATCCACCTGGACGTACACGGCGCGCTGGGGCGGATCTGTGACAACGACCTGGGTCGGCTCCTGGGCCGCCTCTACGCGCTGGAGAAGGCGGCGCAGCCGTACCCGCTGCGGGTCGAGAGCCCGTTGATCCTGGAGACCCGAGAGGCACAGATCGAGGCGATGGCCCGGCTGCGGGAGTACGTCCGGATGCGCGGGATGAGCGTCCAGTTGGTGGCGGACGAGTGGGCGAACACCCTGGAGGACATCCAGGCTTTCGTCGAGGCAGGAGCTGCCGATCTGATCCAGGTCAAGATGCCGGACCTGGGCAGCGTCCACAACGCGGTCGAGGCTGTCCTGACCTGCAAGCGCGGAGGGGTAGAGGCCTTCCTCGGCGGCAGTTGCGTCGAGACCGACGTCTCGGCCCGCGTCTCCGTGCACGTCGCCCTGGCGACGCGACCGGCGATGATGCTGGCTAAGCCTGGGATGGGGGTGGACGAGGGAGTGATGGTGGTGAGCAACGAGATGGCCCGAACCCTGGCCCTCGTCCGAGCGCGGGAGGGGGGGAAGAACCACAGAGGCACAGAGGACACAGAGGATCTCATAAATTAGAGAGACTCTGTGTCCTCTGCGTCTCTGTGGTAAACCTTCTAGGAGAGAGTTTGTATGGAAGCGAACTACGCCGCACATCAGACGCCGCAGTTCCGCGTGCTGTCCGACCGGCAGATCGAGAGGGTCTATCAGGCGACCCTGGAGTGCCTCCAGCGCACGGGGGTCAACGTGCTCAACGAGGAGGCGCGCGACCTCCTGGCGGCAGCAGGTGCCGACGTCGAAGGGGTGCGGGTGCGCATCCCACCACACATCATCCAGGACGCCGTCGCCGCCACGCCCCGCTCCTTTACCCTTTGGGGACGGGACGGCCGACCTCGCATCCAGGTGGTGCCGGATCGGGTCTATTTCGGCCCCGGCCCCACCTGCACGTATTTCATCGACCCCGAGACGGGCGAACGGCGGAAGGTCCGTCGGGGCGACCCCGGCACCGTCGCCCGGGTGTGCGACGCGCTGGAGAATATCGACTACGTGATGGGCCTGGGGCTGATCGACGACGTGCCGCACCACCTGGCCCCGGTGTTCGAGTTCGCGGAGATGGTCGCCAACACCGTCAAACCGGTCCTGCCCTGGGCCTACTCGGTGGACAACGTCCGCCTGATCTACGAGATCGCGCTGGCGGTGGCTGGCGACGAACCGTCCCTGCGCCGCCGGCCCTTCCTGGCCTTCTTCTCCACCTTCCAGGCCCCCCTCGTGCACACCGACGAGGACCTGGCGAACGTCCTCTGGGCGGCGGAGCACGACCTGCCGATCGTCTACCTGGGCGGCGGCACGGCGGGCTCCACTGCGCCCATCACCGGGGCAGGTCTCTTGGTCATCTACCTGGCGGGAGCGCTGAGCGGGTTGGCGATCATCCAACTGAAGCGACGGGGGACGCGGGTCTGCATCGGCGGCGTCCCCCAGCCGACCGACCTGCGCACCGGGCGGCCGGCCTACGGCGGCCCGGAGATGAGCCTCTACAGCGCGGCGATGTCCGACATCTCCCGCTACCTGGGCATCCCCTTTATGGGCACCGCCGGGGCGTCCGAGGCGAAGGTGGTCGACCTGCAGGCGGCGATCGAGAGTACGGTGCAGGTGGTCCTCTCCGGGCTGAGCGGCGCGACGCTGATTCACGACGTCGGTTTTCTCGACTGCGCCGACATCGGCTCGCTGGAGATGGTGGTGATGACCGACGAGATCATCGGGATGGTCCGGCGGATTATGCGCGGCGTCGAGGTCAGCGACGACACACTGATGCTGGACCTGATCGACCGGGTCGGTCCGGGCGGGGAATTCCTCTCCGCCAAAGAGACGGCGCGGCGGTGTCGGTCTGAGATCTGGGTGCCGACGCTGATGGACAGGGATCCGTGGGTCACCTGGCAGGCGGCTGGCGCGCCCACGATGCTCGATCGGGTCCGTGAGCGGCTCCGCCAGATCCTGGCGACCCACGAGCCGGTCCCGCTGCCGGAGGGCGCGGCGAAGAAGATCGCGGCCATCTTGAAGCAGGCTTGAAGTTTCACCACAGAGGCACAGAGAGCACAGAGTTCTCTCTGTTTTCTGAGTTTCTCTGTGTCCTCTCTGTCTCTGTGGTGAGAACGTTTCCGTTCGGAGGGAGATGTGGAATTCGTAGGGAGATTGTTGACGGTCGATCTGAGCGAGGAGCGGGTTGAGCAGAGTGACCTACCGGAGTCGCTCGTGCGACGGTTTCTGGGCGGGCGGGGGATCAACGCCTGGCTGCTGGCCAAGAACCTCGGGCCGGAGGTGGACCCGCTGGGGCCGGAGAACGTCCTCGTGCTGAGTTGCGGTCTGTTGACCGGCACGGAGGCCCCCGCCTCCTCTCGGCTGCACGTCGGTGCTCGATCCCCGCTGACCGGCCTCCTGGGCAGTTCCAACGTCGGCGGGCACTTCGGCGCGGCGCTGCGGGCGGCCGGGTACCAGGCGGTCGTCGTCCGTGGCCGCGCCTCGCGCCCCGTGCTTCTCTGGATCGGTGAGGAGGACGTGGAACTCCGGGATGCCGGCGACCTGTGGGGGCTCGACTCCCGCGACGCGGCCGAGCGGATCCGATCCGAACTGGGCGATGGGGTCCGTCTCTTCGTCATCGGGCCGGGGGGCGAGAACCGGGTCCGGTATGCCTGCATCATGACCGGCACCCGCCACGCCGCCGGGCGGACGGGGATGGGGGCCGTGATGGGCTCGAAGAACCTCAAGGCCATCGTCGTATCGGCCCCAAAGGGCCGACCCAAGGCCGATCCCCGCGCCCGTCAGGTGGTCCGCGCCTACCTGGACCGGATCCGCAACGCCCCCCGCTACGAGATCTACGCCCGCTACAGCAACAGCGCCTTCGTCGAATGGGCCGACGAGATGGGGCTGCTCGCCACGCAGAACTATCAGCGGGTGCGGTTCGAGGGGGCATCCCGCATCGACGGCAAGCGGCTCATCGACTACGTCACCCGTCCCCGCTCCTGCTACCGCTGTCCGGTCCACTGCAAGGCGGAGATCGAGATCAAACGGGGCCGGTACGCCGGGACCCGGGGGGAGCGGCCCGACATCGAGCCGATCGTCAACCTGGGGGCCAAGTGCGGCCTGGACGACCCCGAGGCGCTGCTCTATCTCTACAATCTCGCGGGCGATCTGGGCCTTGATGCGATCTCGGTGGCGGGGGTCCTGGCGTTCGCGATGGAACTTTACGAGCGGGGCATCGTCACCGAGCGGGATACGGACGGCGTTCGACTCACCTGGGGGAACGCCGAGGCGATGGAAGCGATGATGCGCCGGATCGCCCGCCGCGAGGGGTTCGGCGCGGTCCTGGCGGAGGGGGTACAGCGGGCGGCCCGCCTCATCGGACGGGGCGCGGAGGCCTACGCGCTGCACGTCAAAGGGATGGAACTCACCGCCTACGACCCCCGGGGCGCGCTGGGGTCGGCCCTGGGGTACGCCGTCTCCACCCGGGGCGGGGATTGGACCAGCGTCTACGCCCTGCCGGAACTCCGGTGGGACCCCGAGGAGGGCCGGGAGTGGTTCGGCACCGAGAAGGCGGTGGACCGGCTGGCGGCGGAGGGAAAGGGAGCGCTGGTCAAACGGACGATGGCCGTCTCCGCCGTCATTGACTCGCTGGGGATGTGCAAGGTGCCCATCCTCTCCGTTTTGTGCGACTTCCGGCTGGAGAACGAGGCGGAACTGGTGGCCGCGTTGACCGGCTGGGAGGTGAGTGGGGAGGAGTTGGCCCTCGTGGGCGAGCGGATCCTGAACCTGGAGCGGCTGTTCGACCTACGCCTCGGTGCCAAGCCGGAGGACGACGACCTGCCGGATCGGTTCACCGAGGAGCGGGTCACCGACCCGGGCCCCACGCAGGGGATGGTGGTGGACATTCAGAAACTGGTCGGCGACTTCTACACAGCGATGGGATGGGACGCCGAAGGGCGGCCCACGTTGGAGAAACTGCGAGAACTGGGTCTTGAGGACTTCGCAGGCGAAACCGCAGAAGGAGGACACGGAGGATGAACTACGACACCCTGGCGTTTCCGCGGATGAGGATGCTGGACGACGAACAGTGTGAGGCGATCCACCACGCTTCGCTGGAGATCCTGCGCCGCACCGGGGTCCGCGTGTACAACCAGGACGCGTTGGATCTGCTGCGGGAGGCAGGGGCCTGGGTCACCGACGAGAACCTGGTCCGCTTCCCGCCGGGCCTGGTGGAGTGGGCCCTCCAGCAGGCTCCCTCGCGCGTCGCCCTCTGTGGTCGCGGGAGCAATCGAGTGGTGGCCCCGCTGGAGGGGCGCGTGGTCAACTTCGGCACCGGTTCGGACTGTCCGAACTACCTCGACCCGCGGACCGGCGAGCGGCGTCCCTTCACCCTGGCCGACGTAGTGGATTGCATCCACGTGGTGGACGCCCTTCCCCAGTTGACCTTCTGTATGTCGATGGGCATCCCCTCCGACCTGGGCCAGGCCAACCCGTACCGGCACCAGTTCGCGCTGATGCTGGAGCACACGACCAAGCCGATCGTCTTCGTGTGCGACGACAAAGCCGATGCGGAGGCGATCGTGGCAATGGCGGCGGCCGCTGCCGGTGGGATCGACGCGCTGCGGATGAACCCCACATTGCTGTTGTACTCCGAGCCGTCCACCCCCCTCAAACACTCCGACACCGCCACGGCCAAACTGCTCTATATGGCCGAGCAGAGCCTCCCCATCGTGCACTCCCCCGCCCCGATGATGGGCGGGACCGCCCCGGTGACGCTGGCGGGAGGGTTGGCCCTGGGCAACGCCGAGGTGCTCTCCAGCCTGGTGATGCACCAACTTAAGCGACCGGGCGCGCCCTTCGTGTACGGTCAGGGCCTCCACCATATGGATATGAAGACCACTATCAGCGTGTACGGCGCGCCGGAGTTCCAACTGGCGCGGGTGCTGGTGGCGGAGATGGGGCGGTACTACGGGCTGCCCACGTGGGGCTACGCCGGTCACTCCGACAGTTGCGTGATGGATGAGCAGGCCGCCGCCGACGCCGCTTTCTCCGTGCTGGTGGCGCTGCTGACCGGGACCAACCTGGTCCACGACGTCGGCTACCTGGAGGCCGGGTTGACCACCTCGCCGGAGATGATCGTCTTCACGGCGGAGGTGATCGACATGATGCGCCGGTTCACCGACGGCGTCTCGCTCGATCCGGAGTCGCTCGCCATCGACGTGATCCACGAGGTGGGGCCAGGCGGCCACTTCCTCAGCCACAAACACACGCTGAAGAACTTCCGCCGCTTCTGGCAACCCACCCTCTTCAGCCGGGACCGGGTGGGAGAATGGGCGGCGAAGGGAGGTAAGCGTTTGGGCGACCGGCTGCGGGAGCGCACACTGGCGATCATCGAGGAGCACGAGCCGGAGCCGCTGCCGGATAGCGTCAAGGAGGAAATCCGATACATTCTGGAGCAGGCCGAATGAACGGTGAACAGGCCGTAGCGGAGTTTGTGGCGGGTGTTACCTGGGATGACCTCCCGGCGGAGGTCCGGCGGACGGCGCGGCTGGCCCTGATGGACACCCTGGGGGCGACCCTGGCGGGCATCCCGGCCCGGGTCAGCCGGATCACCGCCGAGTTCGCCCACCGGGTGTGGCCCGGGGAGGAATCGACCGTCCTGACCACGGGCCGCAAGGCGTCGGCGGTGGGGGCCGCCTTCGCCAACGGGTACGCAGCCAACGCGGTGGACATCGACGATTGCGCGATCTACACCAAGGGCCACCCCGGGGTCCAGATCTTCCCCACCGCGCTGGCGCTGGCCGAGGCGAGGGGGGCCAGCGGGGCGGAGATGCTCACGGCGATGGTCGTCGGCTACGAGGTGGCCCACCGGGCCGCCCGCATCTGGCACGCCACCCACGAGGTCTACCAGGCCTGCGGGTCATGGGGATCTGTGGCCTGCGCGGCGGTGGCGGCCCACCTGATGGGGTTGCCTCCGGAGCGAGTGCAGCACGCCCTGGGCATCGCCGAGTACCACGCCCCCAACCTGCCGATGATGCGCGATATCGACCATCCGGCGATGGTCAAACACGGCATCGGGTGGGGGGCGATGACCGGCATCCTCTCCGCCCAACTGGCGGCCGAGGGGTTCACGGGCATACCCAGCCTGTTCGGCTTCCCGGAGGTGCAGGAGTGGGTGACCGACATCGGGGAGCGCTATATCATGGTGGACGGCCTGGCCTGGAAGCGGTACGCCTGCTGCGCGTGGACCCATCCGGCGTTGGAGGGGTTGCGGCGGCTGGTGGAGGAGCACGGCTTCGGGCCAGAGGACGTGGAGCGGATCCGGGTCGAAGCGTTCCACGAGGCGGTCCGCCTGGGCACCCGGCTGCCGACCACCACGGAGGAGGCCCAGTTCAACCTGGCCTGGCCTCTGGCGGTCTTCCTGTTCGACGGCGAGGTGGGGCCGAAGCAGGTGCTGGAGCCACGCCTGACGGACGAGCGGGTGCGGTCGCTGGCCCGGCGCGTCGAGGCCGTCGAGACAGAGGAGATGAACGAACTGGAGCGGCTGGCGTTGGAGGGCGACCCGCGCGGCCGGTTCGCCAGCCGCGTCGTGGTCCGGTTGCGGGACGGCCGGGAGTTGGATTCCGGGATCGTCGAAGGGGACATCAACTATCCGCAGCGCTGCTGGGACGAGGAGAGCCTGGAGCGGAAGTTCCGCTGGCTGGTGGGTCAAGTGTTGAAGCCGGAGCGGGTAGAAGCGCTGGCTGGGATGATCCGCCGTTTCGAGGATGTGCCGAACGCCGCGGCGCTCGCCTTGACGGTAGTCCAACGGCCGCGTTGAGCGGCCGGGCGCGGATGTGTCCCCTCCACGGGAACCTAGGTGATCCCCTCCTCGCGGCCAATCTAGAGATCCGCCGCCGGACTCATCCGAGTCCCAGCAGTTCCTCCGCCTCCGGCAACTCCCACCGCCGCTGCTCCCCCACGGTTGGATGAGGGCGGAAGGGACGAAGGGCAGCGTCCGGCTCCAGGTCGCCCACCGTCCGGATCTCCTCCAGGTCGGCGGTGCCCAGCCCGAGCCGGTGGCAGTAATGGAGGTAGCCGATCCCTTCCGGCTCGAAGCCCATCAGGTGGGCGGTCAGCGCGTCCACCGCCAGCGGGTCGGTTCCGGCGATGGCGATCCGCCACGGGACCGGGTCGCCGTGCCCTGGTCCCTCCCCCTCCATCCCCTCCCACCCATCGATCACCGCCAGGTCCGGCCAGACGACCTGCGCCACCAGCGCCAGGTTCAGATTGATGACCGGGATCCCCTGGTGCATCGCCATCTTCTGAGAACCAGAGGGCCCGCCGAGGAGAGTGCCCTTGACCCGCTCTGCCAGCGACGACCGGCGGAGTCGACCGGGGACCATTCGGCCGATCCGCGCCAACGTTCCTCGACCGGGCCCCGCCGCGGCGCGTCGGTCGGCATGGGGGTTCACCAGCGAGCCCATCACTATGTTCTTGATAGCGAGGGTCACGACCACCGTGTCGTGCGTCTTCGGGGGGCAGATCGAGATCCGGAAGTCGGCCTCGACGGCTGTACAGGCCAGCCGCAGCCGCATCGGGCGCAGTCGTCGGTCGTAGACCGCCACCTCTACCGTATCGTCGGCGTTGAGGTCGAGCAGCGTGACCCCGTACTCCTTCACCAGCGACTCGTAGCCGTAATTGCGGAACCCGTCCCATGTGGGGGAGAGGGCCGCTCCCTCGGCGACCACGATGGACCCGTCGTATCGGGCGCGGAGGAAGTCCAGCACCGCCCGGACCGCGTCGACGTGGGTGGCGGCCAGCGGACGATCGGTGGCGACGAAGTTGGGCTTGACCAGGATCCGGCGGACACCCTCCAGGTCCACCTGATCCGCAACAGCCTCCAAGGCCGCAGCCACCGTCTCCCGCCGGCTTCCCCGCCGTGTCAGCCCCACCGTCACCATACCCGGTCCCCTAACCACCCAATCACCCACGCTCCTTCCTTCTCATCGCCACTCCCTCCACCAACCCCATCGCCGCCATATAGGTAAGGAGGGCACTGCCGCCATAACTGATGAAAGGGAGGGGAAGCCCCGTCACCGGCAACAGCCCGATGTTCATCCCGATGTTGACGATGAGGGGGAAGAAGACCACCGCGCCCGCGCCGACCGCCAACAGCCGCCCGAACCGGTCGCGGGCCAGGAGCGCGGCGCGGAAGATCCGCCAGGCCAGCAGGCAGAAAAGGAATAGAAGCAACATCGTGCCGATGAACCCCAACTCCTCCCCGACGACGGAGAAGATGAAGTCGGTGTGGCGCACACGGAGGAAGTGCAGCTGACTCTGGCTGCCGATCCCGTAGCCGCGTCCCCACAACCCGCCAGAGCCGATGCTGATCAACGCTTGACGAAGGTTATAGAGCTTCTCCGGATCCAGCGCCGGGTTGAGAAAGACCAGGATCCGCTCCCGCTGGTAGTCCTCCATAATCCGCCACAGGGGGATCGCTGCGGCCAAACCGGCCAGGCCGGTGAGCCCCAGATAGAGGAGACGAACGCCCGAGACGAACGCGATGGCTCCCCACACGATGACGAAGATGACAGCCGTGCTGAGGTCCGGCTCCCGGAAGACGAGCCCGGCCAGGACCGTTGCCATCGCCCCGGAGAGAAGGTAGAGCGCCAGGCCGGGCCGTTCTGGGCTTTCTTCCCCTTCCACCTCCAGCCGTCGCTCCTTACGGGAGCGGTGGTCGAGAACGGCGGAGGTGGCGACGATGTGAAGGAGCAGCGCCGGATAGGAGGGCTGGAGACGGAAGTTGCCGATGTAGAACCATCGCCGCACGTCGCCGATCTCGCTTTCGCCGATGAAGAGGACGAGGACGAGCGAACCCAGCGCCAGGAGGTAGCCCGCCCACCAGACGTGTCGGAACCACTCGTAGGGAAGGGCGGCGATGACGAAGAAGAGGACCAACCCGGCCGCGGCGAACCGGAGTTGGCGCAGCCAGAGGTCGGCCAGGTCGGGGGTGCCCTGGTTGGCGCTGCGGACCATCGCCACGCCCAGGGCGACAAGGAGCAGCATCACGACGACCAGGAGGTAATCAAAGCGGCGCCAGAAGGGAGTGTCACGCATAGCCAACTCACCGCACGGGCGGCCCCTCCTTCCGGCGTTGATGAACGCGCGTGGTTCGTTTTGAATCACGCCTTGGAGGAAGGCCACCGCACGATGGCCCCATTATCTCCTCCGCCCCCGGCCCGTAGGGCGCAGGGGGATATGGGCTACCAGTTGGTGCTCCCGTGCCCCTTCCTTGAAGGTGACCTCTACCCGCTCCGGGTCGATGGGGACGTGGCGGGAGATGACGGAGATGATCTCATCCTTGAGGGTCTCCAGGAGGGCGGGGGAGATGCTGGTCCGGTCATAGGTCAGGACCAGCCGCAGCCTCTCCCGGGCGACCTCGCCACTGGGGGGTTCGCGGCGACGGCGGAAGCGATCCAGGAACTTCATGGCTCACCCTCCTTCCGGCCAAACCAGTCGCGGAGCCGTTCCAGGAGGCCCGGTTCGCGGAGCGGGGCGAAGGGGACCTCTTCGCCGAGCAGCCTGCGGGCGATGTTGTGGAAGGCCCGTCCAGCCAGGCTGTCGTCGGAGAGGGCAACGGGGCGGCCGGTGTTGGCGGCGGTGATCACCGTCTCATCCTCCGGAACGATACCGATCAGTTCGATGGCTAGCAACTCCAGCACGTCCTCGCTGGTCAGCATATCCCCTCGACGGACCATCTCCGGCTTGAGCCGATTGATGATCAGCCGGATCGGCCCCTTCTCTTCGGCCTCCAGCAGGCCGATGACCCGGTCGGCGTCGCGCACCGCGGCGATCTCCGGGTTGGTGACGATGATGACCTCATCCGCCGGTGCCACAGCGTTGCGGAACCCCTGCTCAATGCCAGCCGGCGAGTCGATGATGAGGTAGTCGAACGACTGGCGCAGTTCGTCGCACACGCGGACCATGTCCTCGGGGCTCACGGCGGTCTTGTCCCGCGTCTGGGCGGCGGGAAGAAGGAAGAGCTCCGGAAGCCGCTTGTCCCGAACCAGCGCCTGCCGTAGCCGACACCGGCCTTCCACCACGTCCACCAGGTCGTAGACGATCCGGTTCTCCAACCCCATCATCACGTCCAGATTGCGCAGGCCGATGTCGGCGTCGATGGCGACGACGCGCTGCTCCCTCATCGCCAGGGCCACGGCCAGGTTCGCCGTGGCGGTGGTCTTTCCCACGCCTCCCTTGCCTGAGGTGATGGTGATCACTTTTCCGGCCATTTTCCCCCTCTCACCGCTGATGCCAGGGCACAGCCTCGATCTTGCCATCGCGCACCCGGGCGACCTCCGGCACCGGGCGGCTCTGCCTCTCCTCCGGAGAGCGGGCCAGGTAGCCAGCGATGCGCAGCTGGGTCGGTGCCAGGTCCAGCGCGCAGACGACGGCCTCTTCGTCTCCCATCGCCCCAGCGTGGACGGTGCCGTGCAGCTTCCCCCACACGACGACGTGCCCTCCGGCGACGATCTCCGCCCCCGCATGCACATCCCCGAGCACGACGACATCGCCCGAATGATGAATCCTCTGGCCCGAGCGGAGCGTCCGCCTCACCACCAGCGCGCCGACAGGCTCGTCCAATGGAGGGGCCTCCGGCTCTTTCTGGGCCAGGGTGACGGCGAGCCCCTTACGGGCAGCGGCGAGCGCGGTCTCGTCCCGCGGGCTGAGGAGAGCCCACAGTTCGACCTCGTATCGGGCCAGTAACTCGCACACCTGATCGATCTCCGCCGGGCCCAGCCGCCGATCCCCCACGTCCAGCGCAGCGCGCCCCCCGCGGAAGAAGGTAGCCCCCTGGCTCAGCCGCCGCTCCAACTGGGCCAGTTGGTCCTCCCAGGACCCCTCCCCCAGGGTGATCAACAGCCCCTGGCGGATCCCTTTGATGACCAGTTCCCCTCGGTCCATTGCCTATCCGCCGGTATGACGGTAGGGATTATAGCATAGATGAGGAGGATGCAAAATTAGAGTGGTGAAACCCGTCTGAGAGAACTCTGCGCCTCGGCGGCGAATTTCACCCTTCCTAACCCCACTTTGCCTGCTTGATTTTCTTTTTGTTCCGTTGTATCATATCCCCTCGATGGCTCGTCCCAGTGTTCGCATCGCACCTTCCATACTTTCGGCCGACTTCGCTCGGCTGGCCGACGCCGTCGCCGAGGCGGAGGCGGCGGGGGCGGACGCGATCCACGTGGATGTGATGGATGGCCGGTTCGTCCCCAACATCACCGTCGGCCTGCCGGTAGTGGCCGCTCTGCGCCGGGTCACCCGCCTCCCGCTGGACGTCCACCTGATGATCGTGGAGCCGGAGCGATACCTGGAACGGTTCGTAGAGGTCGGGGCGGACATCCTCACCGTTCAGGTAGAGGCCTGCGTCCACCTCCACCGGGTCCTGCAGACGATCCGCGGTTTGGGGGCTCAGGCCGGGGTGGCCCTCAACCCGGCTACCCCACCGGTGGCGATCAGTCAGGTTCTGGGGGATCTGGACCTGGTGCTGGTGATGACGGTGAACCCCGGTTTCGGGGGGCAGGCGTTCATCGAGACGATGCTCCCCAAGATCGCCGAGGTGCGACGGATGCTGGACGAGGCCCATAGTCCGGCGGTGCTAGAGGTCGACGGGGGGATCGCCCCGCACACCGCCCCTCAGGTGGTCCGGGCCGGCGCCCGGATGCTGGTCGCCGGAGAGGCGATCTATGGAGCCGAGGAAGGCGTGTCCGCAGCGATCCAGGCCCTCCGCACAGCCGCCAAAGCGGGGTTGAGGGAAAGCGAAACGCCGACCTCGCGGTGAGGCCGGCGTTGGAAGGAGGGGGGAGGGTCTTGGGTTAGCAGTACCCTTTCTTGGTCAACGTTCTCAGACAACGGGTGCACAGCCGCATCCGACGCGTCTGGCCGTTGATCTGGACCCGGACCCGCTGGATGTTGGGATTGAAGCGGCGATTGGTCGCCTTGTTGGAGTGACTGACATTGTGGCCAAACTGAGGGCCTTTGCCGCACATTTCACATTTCGCCATAGCCCATATCCTCCTGGTCTCAAAGCGGGCATAATCATACCACAGGACGCGGTTTCGTGCAACCGCGAAGGGGATACGAGATGAGCGATCAGAGCGAACCCAGAGGGCGCATCGAGGTCTCGCCAGCAGCTATCGCCAGCATCGCCCACGAGGCGTTGACGCGATGCTACGGCGTCGTGGGGACCGTCTCCAAAGGGCTGACTACGGAGATCCGCGACATTCTCTCTCCGGAGAGCAAGCGGGGAGTGGTCGTGCGCGTGGAGGACGACCGGATCATTATTGACCTCTATATCGTGATCGAGTACGGGACACGCATCGCCTCCGTCGCCCGCAGCGCGATGAACGTGGTGAAGTACAACGTGGAGAAGGCTCTGGGGATTCCCGTGGCGGAGGTGAACGTTCACGTGCAGGGCGTGCGGATCTCCGATCAGGATTGACGACCAGCGCCCGATCGGGATACCTGGGAACAGCCGACTAGAGGGTGTTTGAATGCCAGAGCAAAGAGAACGTCGATTTGTGGCGGATGGGCAAGAGTTCAAGGAGTGGGTCAGGGCTGGCCTGGGCTGGCTCCAGCATCACCAGGAGGCCATCAATGCCCTGAACGTCTTCCCTGTGCCCGACGGGGATACCGGTACCAATATGGTGCTCACAATGCAGTCCGCATGGAACGAGGTGCACAAGTCGCCGGAGCGGGAGGTGGGCACGATCGCCCACAAGGTGGCCCACGGGGCGTTGATGGGCGCCCGGGGGAACTCGGGGGTGATCCTCTCCCAGATCTGGCGGGGTATGGCCCGTAGCCTGGACGGGAAAGAGGTGATGACAGGAGAAGATCTGGCCGCCGCGCTGGAGGAGGGCGCGCAGACCGCCTATAAAGGGGTGATCCGCCCCGTCGAAGGGACGATCCTCACGGTGGCCCGTGAGGTGGCGGAAGCCGCCGCCGAGGCGGTCCGCCACTCTGAAGATCTGATCTTCATCCTCGAGCAAATCGTCCGCCGGGCCCAGGACGCCGTCGCTCGGACGCCGAGCCTCCTGCCCGTGCTGGCCGAGGCCGGGGTGGTGGACGCCGGTGGGCAGGGGTTGTACGTGATCCTGGAGGGGATGTTGCGTTATCTGCGAGGGGAGAGCGTCGCTGAGGATCTGGGATTCATCCGCGCGGTGGACCTGGCAACCACTGCACCAGCTCCTGCTGAGGAGGAAGGATACGGGTACGACGTCCAGTTCATCATCGTCGGCAACGGGTTGGACGTGGAGGCCATCCGGCGGGACATCGACGCGATGGGGGAGAGCGCGCTCGTGGTGGGCGATCCATCGGCGGTGAAGGTCCACGTCCACGTCCCCGACCCCGGCGTCCCCCTCAGTTATGCGGTCAAACTGGGATCCCTGCGGGACGTGGTGGTCGAAGACATGCAGGCCCAGTATCAGCAGTTCGTCATGGGCCGGGAGCAACCTCCGGTCCTCCGCGCTCCGATGGCGGCGACAGAGATCGCAACGGTGGCCGTCGCCGCGGGAGAGGGGCTGGCCCGCGTCTTCCAGAGTCTGGGCGCGGCCGCCGTCGTCCACGGCGGGCAGACGATGAACCCCAGCACCGAGGAGATCCTCCAGGCGGTGGAAAGCGTACCCAGCAACCGGGTCATCATCCTTCCCAACAACAAGAACATCATCATGGCCGCAGAACAGGCGCGGGACCTGAGCGAGAAGAGCGTGGTCGTCGTGCCGACGCGGACCATCCCCCAGGGGATCGCCGCTATCCTCGCCCTCAACTACCAGGCCGACCTGGAGACCAACGCTCAGACGATGCTGGAGGCAGCCCAGGAGGTACAGACAGGGGAGGTCACCACCGCTACGCGGGATGTCACCCTCGGTGGGCTCTCGGTGCACAAGGGCCAGGTGATCGGCATCCACGACGGTGAGTTGTGCGTCGCTGGAGAGACGCCGGAGCAGGTGGTGGAGGCCCTCATAGAGCGGATGAACCCTTCCGACCTGGAGATCATCACCCTCTACTACGGCGCCGACGTCTCCGCCGAGGAGGCCGAGACCCTGGTGGAGCGGCTGGAGGAGAAATATCCCGACCTGGAGTTCGAAGTGATCGAGGGCGGACAGCCCCATTATTTCTACATCATCTCGGCCGAGTAGGAGGAAACCAGTGCCCCGTACACGTATCGTCACCGATGGCGATGCCGTCATCACCCCCAAAACCGCTCAACGGTTGGGGATCTCCGTCGTCCCGCTGACGGTCCGGGTCGGCGGCGAGGTCTATCAGGATGGAAACGGCGGGTGGAACGAGGCCCTGCTGGCACGGATGGAGGCTGAGCGGATCTCGGTGGAGATCGCCGGGCCGACGGTAGCCGACTTCCGGGCCGTCTACAACCGCCTCTCCCGCATCACCGACCGGATCATCTCCATCCACTCCTCCGACCACCTCAGCCCCATCGTCCGCAACGCCCGCGCGGCGGCGGCCGAATTCCTGGGCCGGTGCGACATCGCCGTCATCGATTCCCAGACGACGTCCCTGGGCCTCTCCATCCTGGTCGAACAGGCGGCGAAGATGGCCCAGGCCGGCGTCAGCCAGGAGGGGATCCTGCGGACCGTCAGAGGGATGATCCGCCGCATCTATGTGGTGATGTTTACCGACTCACTGGACTATTTGGAGCGGAGTGGGCTCATCAGCCCCGCCCAGTGTATTCTGGGTACGATGCTGGGCATCAAGCCATTCCTCTCCATCGAGGAGGGGGAGATCATCCCGATGGAGAAGGTCCGCAGCCGGGACAAGGGGTTGGACAAACTGGTCGAGTTCGCCGGAGAGTTCACCGCGGTCGACCAGATCGCCATCCTCCAACCCACATCCCGCCCCACCAGCGAGACGGCTCTCCTGCGAGACCGACTGCGGAGCTTCTTCCCCGACAAGGAGTTCCCTGTCTTGGTGTACGGACCACTCCTGGCCTCTCACATCGGGCCGGACAGTCTGGGGCTGATCATCTACGAGGGGCTGGAACCGGTGGAGAGCCCGTGATGCAACGGGTGCGGATCCTCACCGACAGCACCGCCGATGTCCCGGCCGACATCGCGGAACGGCTGGGCATTGTCGTCGTTCCGGCCTACGTCCAGTTCGACGGCAAAAGTCTGCGGGACGGGGACCAGATCAGCCGGGAGGAGTTCTACCGACTGTTGCGCACCCTGAAAAAACCGCCCACCACCGCTGTCCCTCCCGCCGAGGAGTTCGCCGCCGCCTTCCGAAGTCTGGTGGGCCAGGCGGAGGAGGTCATCGCCATCCTCCTCTCCACCACCCTCAGCGGGATGTACAACGCCGCCTGGCTGGGGAGTCGGGAGGTGCCGGAGTTAAAGATCCATCTGGTGGACTCTCGGCAGCTGGCGATGGGGTTGGGCTGGCAGGTGATTACGGCCGCCGAGGCGGCCGCCGAAGGGATGGGGAGCGAGGAGATCCTGGCCCTCCTTGCCGACCTCCAGCCCCGTATCCGCGTTCTGGCGATGCTGGACGGGCTGGACCACCTGCAGCACAGCGGGCGGGTGGAGTGGGCGCGGGCGATGGCCGTCCGCCTGTTGCGCATCAAGCCGCTGATCGAGGTGCGCGACGGGGAAGTCATCCTTACCGGCCGCGTCCGCACCCGCCGCCGAGCCGTCGAGCGGCTGGTCGAGATGACCGCCGCCCTGGGTCCTCTGGAGCGGCTGGCCGTGATGCACTCCGCCGCCTCCGACGTGGAGATGTTCCGTCGGCGGTTGGGGGAGATCTTCCCGCTCGATCAGATCCTCGTCACCCAGGTCGGGCCGGTCGTGGGAGCCCACATTGGCCCGCACGCGCTGGGCGTCGCAGCCATCACTGCAGCCTGAGGTATGGAGTATGGACACCCCTGTCGAGAAATTGCGCAAGATCCTCAAAGCGGAGACGGAGAAGTTCGAGGACCGGGCCGTCATCGGCGGACTGGCCCGCTTCGCGGATACCTGGACCCGTGAAGCGACCGCGGCCTTCGGACCGGAGGCGTCCGCCTGGATACAGGCCATCGCCGATCGGTTGCGGGCCTACAGCCAACTGTCGTCCCGTCCGGAGCGGGTCGCCGCGCTGGAGGAGCTCTTTCGGCTGCTGAAGGCGGGGCCTTCGGCAGGGGCACCTTCAGCACCCCCCCCGCAACCTGCCGCGCAGATCCAGCGTATGCCCTCCGCCCCGGCCGTCGCCCCTTCACCTCCGCCCACGGAGGAGCCCACGGGGCTCAACGCGCCGCTGACCACCGTTCGAGGGATTGGCAAACGGCAGTCCCAGCGGCTGGCCCGTCTGGGCCTGCGCACCATCCGCGACCTCCTTTTTTACCTCCCCCGTCGGCACGAGGACTTCTCCAACTTGAAGCCGATCAACCGGCTGGAGTACGGGGAGGAGGTCACCATCATCGCCCGGGTCCAGTCCACCAACACCTGGCAGACCAAGTCCGGCCGGACCGCCTTCAAGGCCCTCCTTACCGACGGCACCGGCTACATCGAGGCGACGTGGTTCAACCAGCCCCACCTGGCCGAGCGGATCCGGCAGGGACAACAGATCGTCATCAGCGGGAAGGTGGATCAATACCTGGGAAGGCCCTGCTTCACCTCACCGGAGTGGGAGCCGCCGCAGAAGCAACTCCTCCACACCGGTGGACTGGTGCCGGTCTACTCCCTCACCGAAGGGCTCACCAACCGCTGGCTGCGCCAGGTGATGCGACGGGTGGTGGACTACTGGGCTCCTCGGGTCCCTGACCCCCTCCCTACCGACCTGCGGGAGGCGTACGGGTTGCTGGACTTGGCGACCGCGTTGCGGCAGGTCCACTTCCCGGACAACAARACGATGCTGAAGAAGGCCCGCTACCGGCTGGCCTTCGAGGAACTTTTCATCTTTCAATTGGGCCTGCTYCGACAGCGGCTTCTCTGGCGMKCSMMRCCGGGGCGGCAGATCCCCATCGAGGAGGAGCGGCTCCAGGCGTTCATCCTCAGCCTYCCGTTCCGGCTGACCAGCGCGCAGCAGCGGGCTCTGGGGCAGATCGTRGCCGAYYTRCGCTCKCCYTAYCCGATGAGYCGGTTGCTKCAGGGRGAYGTGGGSTCRGGWAAGACGGTGGTRGCGGCGACGGCGATGGCCCTGGTRGCSGACGCWGGCCTCCARGCGGCGATGATGGCTCCCACGGAGATCCTCGCCGARCAGCACTACCAGACCCTCACCCGGTTGTACGCCAACTGGCCGGGCCGCCCCCCGACCGTCCGCCTCCTCACCGGCAGCACCACCGGCGCGGAGCGGGAGGAGATCTACGCCGGCCTGGCCGACGGGTCGATCGACATCGCTGTAGGGACCCACGCGCTGATCCAGGAGGGGGTGACCTTCCGCGACCTGGCGCTGGTGGTCATCGACGAGCAGCACCGGTTCGGCGTCCGCCAGCGGGCTGCGCTGCGCCAGAAAGGGCGCGACGGATCGCGCGACGAGCCGGGCGGATACAACCCCCACCTTCTCGTGATGACGGCGACGCCGATCCCCCGCTCCCTCCAGTTGACCATCTGGGGGCACCTGGACGTCTCCGTGATCGACGAGATGCCGCCGGGTCGCCAGCCGGTGACCACGCGGGTGATCATGCCGCGGGAGCGGGAACGGGCCTACGCCTTCGTGCGAAGCCAGGTGGAGAAGGGTCGACAGGCGTTCATCATCTGTCCGCTGGTGGAGGCATCGGAGAAGATCGAGGCGAAGGCCGCCGTGGAGGAGTACGAGCGGTTGCAGAAAGAGGTCTTTCCGGACCTGCGGTTAGGTCTTCTGCACGGCCGGATGAAGGCGGAGGAGAAAGAGGCGGTGATGGCCGCCTTCGCGCGGGGGGAGTTGGACATCCTGGTGGCGACCTCGGTGGTGGAGGTGGGGATCGACGTCCCCAACGCGACGGTGATGCTCGTCGAAGGCGCGGAGCGGTTCGGCCTGGCCCAACTCCACCAGTTCCGGGGCCGGGTCGGCCGAGGCGAGCACCCGTCCTACTGCCTGCTGGTGGCCGAATCGGCCTCGCCGGAGGCGGAGGAGCGGCTGCGGGCGGTGGAGGCCACCACCGACGGGTTTGTCCTGGCTCAGAAGGACCTGGAGATGCGGGGGCCCGGCGAGTTCCTGGGTACCCGCCAGTCCGGCATGCCCGACCTGAAGATGGCCACCATCGCCGACCTGCGGCTGCTGGAGCGGGTCCGTGAGGCGGCCAGTCGGCTGCTGGAGGAGGACCCCAACCTGGAGCGACCGGAGCATCGGCTGCTGGCCCGTCGTGTGACGGAGATGTGGAGCAAAGGAGAAGGGGAGGTCAGTTAATGTGCCGAGCCATCTACCCCGGCACCTTCGATCCCATCCACCTGGGACACGTGGACATCGCGGCCCGTGCCGCTGAGATCTTCGACCACCTGATCGTCGCCGTGTACGAGCGTCCGGCCAAGAACCTGCTCTTCACCGCCGAGGAGCGGGTCGCGCTGGCCCGGGAGGCGCTGAGAGATCTGCCCAACGTCGAGGTGAGGGCTTACGGCGGGCTGACCGTGGAGTTCGCCCGAGAGGTGGGGGCCAAAGTCATCGTCCGGGGCTTGCGCGTCATCAGCGACTTCGAACTGGAGTACCAGATGGCCCTCACCAACCGGCAACTGGCCCCGGAGGTCGAGTTCGTCTGCCTGATGACCCGCCAGGAGCACGCTTTTCTCAGTTCGAGCATCGTCAAGGAGGTCGCGCTCCTGGGAGGGGATGTGACCGGGATGGCACCTCCCAACGTCGTCGCTGCGCTGGCGAGGAAGCGGGCGGAGTTAGAGCGAAAGAACGGCCCTGTGCCTCTTGTCTCCCTGCGGGATTGATCGGTAGTTGGGTTCTTCGGCGGGCCGTCCGGCGTGTGTCTACGTCGGCAGGAGGTTGAGATGGACATCCTGCATCTAGTGGATCGATTGGAAGAGATCGTCAAGAAGAGCCCCCGCCTGCCGTTCAGCGGGGTCCGGTTGGTCAACGAGCGTCGGGTCTGGACGCTGATCGACCAGATGCGCATCTCGATCCCGGACGAGGTGCGTCGGGCCCAGCGGGTCAACCGGGAGCGGGACCGCATCCTGGCCCAGGCCCGCGAGGAGGCGGAGCGGGTGGTCCAGCAGGCCCGCGAGCGGGCTGCCGAACTGACCGCCGAGCATCCCATCGTCAAAGCAGCGGAGGCCCGCGCCGCCACGATCCGAGAGCGGGCGGAGAGGGAGGCGGCGAACTTGCGGGCTGAGGCGGACGAGTACGTCTTCAACGTCCTCTGCGATCTAGAGGAGCAGCTCCGTCGCACGCTCCGGGTGGTGGAGAACGGATTGCGGAAGATCGAGGCGGAGCGGGCCGCAGCGGAGGAGGAGAGAGCCTCTCCGGGGCCAGAGGCGGAGACAAAACTATAGGGCGAGGGGATTCCCTCGCCCTGTTTGGTGGGCGGTACAGGACTTGAACCTGTGACCTCCACGATGTCAACGTGGCGCTCTGGCCATCTGAGCTAACCGCCCACGCGCGGATATTATACCATTCCTGTGGGAGTTGGCAAGTGGGAACGGCCTGGGACATCATCGGCCACGACTGGGCGGTGCGGCTGCTACAGCGGGCTGTGGAGGAGGATGGTCTCTCCCATGCCTACCTCTTCACCGGTCCACCCGGCGTAGGAAAGGAGACGCTGGCCCGCGCCCTGGCCCGCGCGTTGCTGTGCGAGGCGGAGGCGAACCGGCCATGCGGTTCTTGCCGCGCCTGCCGCCTGGCGGACGCCGGTACCCATCCCGACCTCCATCTCGTCCACCCCGAATCGGCCACCGGTCGGCTCACCATCGGGCAGGTGCGGGAACTGGGCCGCCAACTGGCCCTCACCCCCGCGATGAGCCGTCATCGGGTGGCGATCCTCGCCGATTTCGACCGGGCCACCCCATCTGCCGCCAACGCCCTTCTCAAGACCCTGGAGGAGCCGCCCGCCTACGTCGTCCTGATCCTCCTGGCCCCGGACGCCGATTCGCTGCTGCCGACCATCGTCTCTCGCTGTCAGGTGTTCCCACTGCGGACCCTGCCCATCGGCCTGGTGCGGGAAGCGCTGGAGACGCGGTGGGGGGTGGAGCCGGAACGGGCGGATCTTCTGGCCCATCTCTGTGGGGGGCGGCTGGGGTGGGCGGTACGGGCTGCAACCGATCCTGCCCTCCTTCAGCGGCGGAAGCAGCGGCTGGAGGACCTCTCCACGCTCCTGCGGGCCTCCCTGGTGGAGCGGTTCCGTTACGCCGCCACGTTGGCCCAGGGGGCAGAACAGGCGGAGGAGGCACTGGAGATCTGGGCAGGGTGGTGGCGGGACGTGATGGTGGTGGCCTCCGGGGCCGACGCGCCCCTCACCAACCCGGACCTGGCCGACCGGGTCCACCAACAAGCGCAGGCGCTGGGGGTGGAGAAGGCCGCCAGGCTGGTGAAGGCCACTCGCAAAACGATGGACCTCCTTCGCCAGAACGTCAATCGTCGGTTGGCACTGGAGGTCCTCCTCGCCTTCGACCTACCCCATATCTGACTCTCACACCTGTGCCCGGCGACGACCCGGAGCCCCGTGGAAACAGGCGGCGTTCAGCATCCTCCCTCGGATCGACCTCCCTGCAACGGTGGGGATCGACGACGCGCCGGGGACGATGTTCCTATTTCAGTATCCTCCCTCGGATCGACCTCCTTGCAACGGAGGAAGTGATAACGTTCACGATTCCGATTTATGTCTTTCAGTATCCTCCCTCGGATCGACCTCCTTGCAACTCCTCTGCCCACGCACACCCCTGGCAGTAATCGCCTCTTTCAGTATCCTCCCTCGGATCGACCTCCCTGCAACCAGGTGCCGAACAGCGTTTTGATACTCGATGAGGGGCTTTCAGTATCCTCCCTCGGATCGACCTCCCTGCAACGAGCCCATCGCGCCGCCCACATCGCCAGACCTCGCTTTCAGTATCCTCCCTCGGATCGACCTCCCTGCAACTCCTCCTCTCCGCCCCCGCCGCAGGAGGCCCGCGCGGCTTTCAGTATCCTCCCTCGGATCGACCTCCCTGCAACCTGGACCGTAGTCCGCAATCACCTCAAACAGAGCCATCTTTCAGTATCCTCCCTCGGATCGACCTCCCTGCAACACCACATCGCCATATACTCCCCCATCCGTTTGGCGACTTTC
>DUEL01000129.1 GCA_011192125.1 Thermoflexia bacterium | reverse complement strand
GTCCCTCCCCCCACCTCCACGCCGACGCCCGCACCGACCCCCACCCCAACCCCCCTCCCCGCCGACCTGATCGACCTGGGGGAAGAGGCGCTGTTCATCGGCGACATAGAGGGGGCCACGCTGGCCTTCCACACCGCCTTCGAGATCGCCCCCGACGACGAGACCGCCGCCCAGGCGCTCCTCGGTCTGGGAAGAACATACCTTCAGGACCAAGCCTACGGTCCCGCCGCCGAGGCCCTCCGCCAACTACTCGACCGCTTCCCCGACTCTCCCCTGACCTCCCAGGCCCACTTCCTCCTGGCGGAGGCCCTGGTCCACGCGGGCGATCCCCTCGGCGCTGCCGACCACTATCGGGCCTACTTGGAGGCCGGGACCGAGATCGCGCCGTATCTGTGGGAATGGATCGGCGACGCCCTCCGCGCCGGAGGCGACGAGGAGGGGGCGATCGACGCTTACCAGGCCGCTCTGGAAGAGGCCCCCGACACCTCCTTCGAGGTCGGCATCCGCGAGAAACTGGCCCTCGCCTACACCGGTCTGGAGGAGTACGACGCCGCCCTCGCCCAGTACGACGCCATCCTGACCAAGGCCCAGATCGCCGACTACCGCGCCCGCATCACCCACCAGGCCGCGCAGACCCTCCTCCTCGCCGGCCGCACCGAGGAGGGGTACGACCGCCACCTGGAGGTGGTGAACGCCTACCCCACCAGCCCCTGGGCTTATCAGTCGCTCCTGGTGCTGGTGGAGGCCGGGGTGGAGGTGGACGACCTGACGCGGGGGATCGTGGACTACTACGGCGGGGCCTACGGACCGGCGGTCGCCGCCCTTTACCGGTACATCGAATCGAACCCTGACCACCTGGGCGAGGCCCACTACTACGCCGCGATGGCCCACCTGAAGGCCGGGAGCCCATCCCTCGCCGCCGAGCAGTTCCGGGTGCTGGTGGAGACTCACCCGGAGAGCGACCGGTGGGGGGACGGATGGATGGGCTGGGCGCAGGCGCTGGCCGCTCAGGGGGACCTGGACGGGGCGGTGGAGACCTACCGGGCCTTCGCCCAGGCCGCGCCGGACCACCCTCGCGCGCCGGAGGCCCTGTGGACCGCCGCCCAACTGCTGGAAGGGGCGGACCGTTTCGAGGAAGCGGCTCGGACCTACGAGGAGTGCCAGGCCGCCTATCCTGGTTCCGACTACGCCGCCCCCGCCCTGCTGCGCGCCGGGCTCCAGCACTACCAGCGAGGCGCGATGGCCGCCGCCGCCGTCGACTGGCGCACCCTCGCCGAGGAATACCCTGAATCACCCTTCCAGGCCGCCGGATTCCTCTGGCTGGGCAAGGCCTACCTAGCCGCCGGGAAGCCGCTTTCGGCCACCGTCGCCTTCAGCAGCGCGGTCCAGGCCGACCCCCTCGGCTACTACGGCCTCCGCGCCGCCGACCTGCTGGCCGACCCGCTCGCTCCACCCTTCCCGCCCGCCGAGTACGTCCCCCCGACCGACCCCGACGCCGGGCGCACCGAGGCTGAGGAGTGGCTGGCCGACTGGCTGGGCCTTCCCTCCGCCGAGGGCCTGGGCGATCTGAGCGACGACCTGGCCTCGGACCCCCGACTGCGGCGGGGTCTGGAACTGTGGGAACTGGGGCGGCGGGACGAGGCGAAGGCCGAACTGGAGGCCCTCCGCCGGGCCACCGCCGACGACCCGCTGGCGCAGTACCGGCTGGCCCTCCTCTTCCGCGACATCGGCCTCTACCGCTCCTCCATCCTCGCCGCCGCGCGGGTGATCCACCTTTCACCGGCCGAGACCCCGCTGGACGCGCCCTCCTTCCTGGCCCGGCTGGCCTACCCCACCTACTACGAGGACCTGATCCTCTCCGACGCCCTGGAGGAGGACCTGCCGCCGCTGCTGGTGTTCGCCCTGGTCCGGCAGGAGAGCCTCTTCGAGGGGTTCGCCACCTCCTTCGCCTACGCCCACGGACTGATGCAGGTCATCCCCAGCACGGGGGCCTCCATCGCCGACGCGCTGGGCTGGCCCCCCGACTACGAGACCGCCGACCTGTACCGCCCCCTGGTCAGCGTCCGCTTCGGCACCTGGTACCTGGCCCGCCAGCGGGACCGGTTCGGCGGGCGGCTGGACGTGGCACTGGCAGCCTACAACGGCGGACCGGGCAACGCCGCCCACTGGCTCGCGGCCGCCGGAGACGACCCCGATCTGTTCCTGGAACGGATCACCCTGGGAGAGACCCGTCTCTACCTTCAGCGGATCCGCGAACACTACGAGGTGTACGTTCGCCTGTACGGCCAACGGCGCTCCCCCCGCGGGAGCCCGGCCGTTCGGTAGCGCGGGAACGAACCGGGCTTACGACCGCTGCCCGGACGGCCATTTGCGCGGCCTGAGAAGGGCTGCAAACTCTGCTGAACGGCACACCTCCTTCCCCCTTTCCCCCTCTTAGGGTATAATCCCCACCAACGATCACCTAGAAAGGCACGCTATGCTGCCCGTCTATGTCGCGCTGGACCTGGAGACGACCGGGACCGACCCGGAGCGAGATGCGATCATCGAGATCGGGGCGGTGAAGTTCCGTGGCGACCAGGTTCTGGAGGAATTCCACACCCTGGTGAACCCCGGCCGCCCGCTGCCCCCTGAGATCGTCGCCCTCACCGGTATTACTGATGAGGACCTGATCGACGCCCCCCGCCTGACCGACGTGCTGCCGCGACTGACCCGCTTCGCCGGCAACCGGCTGGTGGTGGGCCACGGCATCGACTTCGACCTCGGCTTCCTCCATCGTCGGTCCATCCTGCGACCCAACCAGTTCCTGGACACCTTCAAACTGGCGACCATCCTCGCCCCCGACGCTCGCCGGTACAGCCTCCGCTCCCTGGCCCACTTCCTCGGCTTCCCCCCGCCCGTCTCCCACCGCGCGCTGGACGACGCCCGCACCGCCCACCGGCTCTTTATGGCCCTCTTCGAGCGGGCGCTGGCCCTGCCCAGGGAACTACTGGAGGAGTTGGTCCGCCACGGTGAGCGAGTCGACTGGCCCGCCACCGAGTTCTTCCGCCAGGCCCTGCGGGAGATCGCGCGCGGGGCCTTCACCGGTGCCATCGGCGCCCAACTGGCCGCCAAGCACCGCCAGCCGGAAAGCGGTCCCCTCTTCGCCGTCCCCACCGACGCCGTCCCCCTGGAACCGGAGGAGGTCCGCCGTCCGCTGGACGTGGACCGGCTGGCCGCGCTGCTGGAGAAAGATGGCCCCTTCGCCCAGCGATTCCCCGGCTACGAATACCGCCCCCAGCAGATCGAGATGATGCGCGCGGTGGCCCGTGCCCTCAACGAGGGCCGCCACCTGATGGTCGAAGCCCCCACCGGCGTCGGCAAATCCCTCGCCTACCTCCTCCCCGCCGTCTACTGGGCGGTACAGAACGGCGAGCGGGTCGTCATCTCCACCAACACCATCAACCTCCAGGAACAGTTGTACCGGAAGGACCTGCCGGACCTGGAGCGCGTCATCGATCTGGACTTCCAGGCAGCAGTCCTGAAGGGCCGTTCCCACTACCTCTGCCCCGCCCGCCTGGCCGCGCTCCGTCGCATCGGCCCGTCCTCCCAGGAGGAGATGGACGTCCTGGCCCGGGTGTTGGTCTGGCTGCCGAACACGCCGGACGGGGATGGGGACAATCTCTTCCTGCCCACCGCCCAGGAGCGGGCGATCTGGCGGGACCTCTCGGCCGAGTTCGAAGGGTGCGATCCGGAGCGGTGCCGGTTCTTCCAGCGGCGACGGTGCTTCTTCTACCAGGCCCGCCGGGCAGCGGAGGCGGCCCATCTGGTGATCGTCAACCATGCCCTGCTCCTGGCCGACGTGGCCGTGCAGAACCGCGCCCTGCCCGAATACCGGTTCCTCATCGTGGACGAGGCCCATCACCTGGAGGCGGCCACCACCCGCGGCCTCTCCTTCGAGATCGACCGGGGGACCCTGCGACGGCTGCTGGAGGAGATCGGTCACCAGCGCGCCCCCCGGTCCCTCACCGGCCTCCTGGGCGAGACCGTAGCCCGCTGCCGTAAGGCCCGGCTCGACCCGCAGGTCATGGCGAAGGTGGAGGGGTTTGCCCAAGAGGTGGCCCGGTCGGTGGACAGGGCGGCCAAACACCTGGAGGTCTTCTTCGACCGGCTGGAGCAGTTCGTGGAGGAGGAGCGCGGGGGAAAGGGAGGCCGGTACGCCTACCGACTGCGCATCACCCAGGGGTTGCGGGTCCAGCCCGCGTGGGACCTGGTGGGGATCGCCTGGGACGACGCCGCCGCGCCGCTTCTGGCCGTCGCCGACGGGCTGGAACGGCTGGCGGGCGGGATCGGCGACCTAGCGACCTTTGGGCTGCGGGAAGCCGAGGACCTGCAGGCCCAACTCGTGGGCATCGCCCGACGGCTCACAGAGGTCTGCGGCCAACTCAACAACTTCGTCTTCCAGCCCGACCGCCAGATGATCTACTGGGTGGAGATCGGCCCAGGATCCGTCCCTCTCTCCATCCACGCCGCCCCTCTGCACGTGGGTCCGTTGATCCAAGAACACCTCTTCCACAAGAAGGAGTCGGTCGTTCTCACCTCCGCCACCCTGCGCACCGCCGGCAGTTTCGACTTCCTCCGCGAACGGCTCTACGCCTGGGAGGCGGAGGAACTGGCGGTGGACTCTCCTTTCGATTACAAATCCTCCACTCTCGTCTACCTCGTGGAGGACATCCCCGCGCCCGGCCAACCCGGCTACCAGCGGGCGGTGGCGGAGGGGATGGTCGCCCTCTTCAAGGCCACCCGCGGCCGGGCCTTAGCGCTCTTCACCTCCTATAGCCACCTGCGGGCCACCACCCGCGCCATCGCCGGCCCCCTTCGCCAGGCCGACATCGTCGTCTTCGCCCAGGGGGAGGGACTCTCCCGCAACCAACTCTTGGAGAACTTCCGCATCACGGAGCGGGCTGTGCTCCTGGGGACCCGCAGTTTCTGGGAGGGGGTGGATGTCCCGGGTGAGGCGCTCAGTTGCCTGGCCATCGCCAAACTCCCCTTCGATGTCCCGAGCGATCCCATCTTCGCCGCCCGCGCCGAGACGTTCGAGGACCCCTTCAACGAGTACGCCGTGCCCGAGGCGGTGCTCCGGTTCCTCCAGGGGTTCGGCCGCCTCATCCGCACCCGCAGCGACCGAGGGGTGGTCGCCGTGTTCGACAGCCGACTGGTCAGCAAAGCCTACGGGCAGGTCTTTCTCCGATCCCTCCCCGGCCCGACCGTCGTGCGCGGCCCGGTGACGAAGTTGCCCAAGATGGCGGCGGAGTGGCTGGAGAGGGGAGCAGGGAACAAGGAGCAGGGGAGCAGGGAGCATGAAGGCACTACAGATCGATAATAGCATCCCACGCTACATCCTGGCGAAGGCGCTGGGGTGGCTCTTCCCTTCGGTGTACTGGAGTGGCCTGGGGCTGCTGAAGTACCGGGAGGTGGAGGAGCCGACGCTGCTCGGCCCCGAGTGGGTGAAGGTCAAGACCCGCTACGGCGGCATCTGCGGCAGCGATCTGAACGTCATCACCCTGCACGACAGCCCCTCCGCCTCAGCCTACGCCTCCTTCCCATTTACCCTGGGCCACGAGAACGTAGGGACGATCCTGGAGGTCGGTCCGGCGGTGGAGGGGTTCTCCGAGGGGGAACGGGTGGTGGTGGAGCCGATCCTGGGCTGCGTCGTGCGTGGCTTCGACGACCTTTGCTCCGCCTGCGCCCGCGGCACCCCCGCCGTCTGCGAGCGGCGAACCGAGGGGGTGGTCGGCCCCGGCACGTTCACCGGCTTCTGCGCGCGGACCGGCGGCAGTTGGAGCCCGGTGTTCCTCGCCCACCGGAGCCAGCTCCTGCGCGTTCCCGATACCGTCTCCGACGAGAACGGCGTCATGCTCGAGCCCTTCGCTACAGCGCTCCACGCCGTGCTGCGCAACCCGCCGCCGGAGGGGGGAACCGCCCTGGTGTTAGGGGCCGGGACCATCGGCCTGTGCGTCGTGGCCGCGCTGCGGGGGCTGGGGTACGACAACCGGATCGTCGTCGTCGCCAAGCACCCCTTCCAGGCCGACCTGGCCCGCCGCTTCGGGGCCGACGTCACCCTCCCCCCCGGCGACGACGAACCGTTGGCCGAAACCCTCTCCGCCCGCCTCCACCGCCCCATCCTCGGCGACCCGCTGGTCTCCGGCGGCGCGGAGGTGGTGTACGAGTGCGTGGGACACGCCGCTAGCCTGCGCACCGGCATCCGTTTCACCCGCGAGGGCGGCACGATGGTCCTCCTGGGCCTGGCAGCGGTGCCCAAAGGGATAGATTGGACACCCGTGTGGATGAAGGAGATCGCCATCCACGGCAGTTACGTCTACGGCTTCGACTCCTACCAGGGCCGCCGCGTGCGCACTTTTCAACTGGCACTGGACCTGATGGTCGAGGGGAAGGTGGACCTGGCCCCGTTGGTCACCCACCGGTTCCGGCTGGAGGACTACAGGAAGGCCCTGGCGGTGGCGACCCGCAAATCCCGCCATCGGGTGGTCAAGGCAGTCTTCACTTTCCGGGACGACTGACGGAACGAAAGCCGATGTCCAAGTCCTCACGCGGTGGTTGCTGCGTACTGATCCTGCTGGGCGCGGGCCTGATCGCGGCCGCTACGTTCCTCTGCGTGGTCCAGGCTGCCCCCGCTGGGACCAGTCTCAATCGGGTCGCCGCCTGGATGCCCACATCCTGGGACGCCGACCGGGCCCGTGCCTCCTGGGAGGCCCACCGCGACCAGATCCAGGAACTGAGCCCGGTCTGGTACCAACTGGACGGTAGCGGCGACGGCTCCATCAACCGGTACGCCGGGGCCTGCGACGCCGACCTCGTCCAGGAGGCCCACGCTGGCGGCACGCTCGTCATCCCGCTGATCAACAACTACTACGCCGGCGTCGGTTTCGACGCCACGCCCGTCAGCACCGTCATCCACAGCCCTACCCTCCGCGCGGCCCACATCGCCGCGCTGGTGAGCGAGACGGTGGACTGCGGCTACGACGGGATCGACATCGACTACGAATCGCTCGACGGGGAGGACGATCGGGAAGCGTTCAGCACGTTCGTCGAAGAGCTGACCGCCGCTATGCACGCGGAGGGGAAACTGGTTTCGGTGGCCGTCCACGCGAAGACCAGCGAGCCCGGCGGATCGGCGGGCGCGAAGGCCCAGGACTGGACACGCATCGGCGC
>DUEL01000128.1 GCA_011192125.1 Thermoflexia bacterium | reverse complement strand
TCCTCTGCGCCCTCTGCGCCTCCGCGGTAGAATCCGATCCTTCCCCAACCTCCAGCCACAGTCTTGTGTGCTCCTACCCCCCATCGCATTCCGTGCCGAGAAAAAGGCCGGTCGGGGTGGGCCCAGGCCCCGACCGGCTCATTGGCTACTTCCCCTTCTTCGGCCGTCCGTTGGGCTGCTTGCGCCGGATCTCCACCACCTTGCGGAGGAAAGCATCCCGCCGGTCGGCCCCGGACGGCTGCTGCTTCTTGGCCATTGGCAAACCTCCTCTGGGAGATTTGCCCGCCGGCGAGCCATAGGTTAAACTTTCCACACGTTGCTAGAGAGGGCTAGCCCTTTCCGCTAACATCATATCGCGGGCCGAAGGTACAAAGAGGTACAAAAATGGGTCGCGTGCCACCAGAGCGGATGAAACTATTCGCCGATCTACTGAAACGGTTCGTAATGCAGGCGTATCAGGGGAGGGCAGTGGGAGCGAAGGGGGAGCGCATCGTGTGGCTGCCCCTCAAGCCGCTGTCTGATGTGCTGGGGTACACAGAGAACACGATCAAAGCCTTCCTCGACGGGAAGCGGCTGTTGCCGCCGCAGGCCCTGCGGACGCTACTGGTGAAGGTGCTGGTCAGGAAAAAGGTGCTGACCGGCTTCGACCCGACCTGGGAGTGGGTGCGGGTACTGGGGAGCGTTGAGCACCTTCGGGTGGTCTGGGAGGTGTTCGACCCGCCGCCTTTCGTCCAGCAGGCGCCCCGCCCGCCGGCGTGGGCGGTGGAGCGCGGGGAAGAGGAACAGGCCTGGGCAGCGCTGGTCGCGGGAGAGGGGCCGGTGGCCATATGGGGAGTTGAGGGCGTGGGGAAGACCACTTTGGTGAAGCGGCTTGCGCATCGGCCGGAGGTCCGCTACTTCTTCCCGGACGGCGTGCTGTGGGTCGAACTCGGGGAGGGGTGGAACGAGAAGGATTGGCTGGACGTGTGGGCAAGGGTTCTGGGGGTGAGAGAGGAGGACCCGGCACGACGGCAGGCGGCGGTAGCGCGGAGGATCACCGAAGGACGGTATCTGGTGATCGTGGACGGAGTGGAATCGGGCGAGGTGGTCGCCCCGCTCCTACGAGGAGGCCGACATATGGGCCTGCTCGTCACGTGCCCCGCCGCACGGGTCGCTTACGAGATCGGCGGCCTGGCCGTCCACCTCGGGGAAATGGCGGAGGAAGAAGCGCTGCGCCTGCTGCATCGGACGATCGACAGGCCGAAGTATCGGCGGGAGGAGGCCTGCCGACTGGCGCGGGTGGTGGGGCGGTATGCGCAGGCCCTGACCATCGCCGCCTATCTGGTCAACCAGAGCGACCTCCCCTCGGTGCTGGAGGACGTTGCCGGGGAGCAGAGGGGGGTGGGGACGCTGGCGGTTGAGCCCAGCGATGGGGGAGAGGAAAAGGGCTCGCAGCAAGCGAGCGTTCGGGCGGTGATGAACGCGACCTACCGACGGCTGGATCCGGAGACCCAGCGCGCGGTGCGGGCCTTGGCTATCGTGGCAAGCCGTGTGCCCTACGTGGACGGGCCTCTGATGGCCGCGCTGATGGGACGGCGGGGAGATGTGACCAAGGGACGCGCCGTGCTACGGACCCTAGCCGGGTACGGCATCGTGGAGCCGGTAGACGTGGAGGACCTGCAGCAGCGGTGGGGGGTGCTTCGGCTGGCAGATGAGCCGGAAGAGGAGCCGGTCTATCGGGTGCCGCCTCTGTGGCTGCGATTTGCGGCAGAGCAACTGCAGGAGCAAGGGCCAGAAAAGTGGCGTTTCATTTGGCGATACAACTGGTATGGGGGAGATCTGGAGGCCCGTCCGTTCCGCTGCATGGTGAAGAGGCCACCAAGGATTAGAAAACAAAGCCGCCCACCTTTCGGGTGGTCGCTTCCCTTCAAAAAGATCAAGGAGACAGCAAGGAGGGCTCAACTGCATGGCCTCTTGCTTGATCCTCGGATACGTCACCTTGTCCAGCGGGTCCAGCAGATTCCCTCTGAGGGGTCCATAAGTATGCTCAGTGGACCGGCGTTGGTCTTATGCCTGGGTGGACTAATTGTGACATTGATGGCATTGGGAGTAGCATCCATAGTGTTGTGGGTGTTACTGTTTGCGATGGTGGGTGGCCTACTCCTGGTAACGCTGTTAACTGTCGTGGCTTTTGGCCTGCGCTCTCTCGAGGCCTATCGGGTTCTCCAGTGGCTCAACGATGTGCTACTCCCGCTGGCTATGTTAGATCCACAGGAACGGGAAGAAAAACTGAGGACATGGGGACTGGAAGAAGGCAAGATCTGGCAGGCAATGGTGAAGGAATGAAACGGGGGCAATTTGCCCCCCGCAGCCTGCGATGATAAAATGGATGTAAGCCAGGAGGAGAATGCCCGCAGATGGCGGAACATCTGTCCCCAATCTCCCTTGCCCGGGGGCTACGCCAGCGCGATCTCTTCTACTTCACCCCTTCTCTCCTGATGGACCTCTTCGGTCTGAAGCGCAGGCAGGCCTACCGCCTGATCGCCCGCCTCAAGGCCGAGGATCTCGTCGCCGAGGTCGAGAAAGGCAAATACCTCCTGCTGGGCCTGGAACCGGAGAGGGTGCTTTCCAATCCCCTTTTCATCGCCAGCCATCTGGTCACCCCGGCCTACGTCTCCTTTTGGTCCGCGCTTCATTTCTACGGCTTTATCGAACAGGTCCCCCTCACCACCTTCGTGGCGACGACGAAGAAGAAGCGGCCCGTGGCCTTCCGGGACCTCCGCTTCCGCTTCGTCACCCTCAAGCCGCACAAGTTCTTCGGCTACCGGCGTGAGATCATAGACGGTCTGCCGGTGCTCATCGCCGACGAGGCGAAGGCCATCGTGGACAGCCTGCATCAGCCCCGCTACGCGGGGGGTGTCGCCGAGGTGGCCAAAGCATTGCGGGCGGCGCTGGAGGAGGTAGACGAATCCACCCTGGTCGAGTACGCCAATCGGATGGGGGACAAGAGCCTGGGGTCGCGGCTGGGCTACCTGCTGGAGAGCCTGGACCGTCCTGTCGAGGGACTGATCCGCTCCGCCGGGCCGGTCAAACTGGACCCCGGCCGTCCTCGCGCAGGCCCCTACGACGGACGATGGAAGGTGGTGGTGAACGTACCCGTCACGGAGTTGTGGCCTGCAGGGGTGGGTTGATGTGGAGTCAGTTGCCAGGGGACGCTCTACGATGGGCGGGACGCGGCAAGAAGGAGGTGCGGGATGAAGCCGGGTGATCTGGCCGCCTGCGTCGTCCGCGTGGAGGATGCAGAAGGCCGGACGTGGGGCACGGGCTTCCTGGTGCGCCCGGACCTGGCGGTGACCTGCGCGCACGTGGTCGAAGCCGCCGGGGCCGGGCCGGGCGACCGGGTGCGGCTGGCCTTCCATGTCGGGGGTGAGCCGGTGGAGGCGGAGGTCCTCCTCGACGGCTGGCACCCGGAGGCCGACGTGGCCTTCCTGCGGCTCGCCGGGCCATTGCCGGAGAGAGCACGCCCTGCCGCGTTGGGCCCGGCCGAGGGGGGCAACGGCCACCCCTATCAGGCGCTGGGCTACCCCCAGGATGGCCCTGTGGATGCCCGCTGGCCGCAGGGGAAGATCGGCGGACTGGTGCCGGTACGGGGTTGGCCCTTCCCCCTGCTCCAGATCCAGGGGGCTGAGGTAGATAAAGGCCTCAGCGGTGCGCCGGTGCTGGATGCCGCCACCGGGCGTGTGGTCGGGATGCTCACCCGCTACCGTGACGTGGAGCGCCCCGAGGGCGCGCCGGAGGTGCGCTACGCCTACGCCATCCCCGCTGAGACGCTGCGGGATCTGTGCCTGAACCCCCTCAAACTGCACACGCCGGAGAAGCCCAGAGAGCCCTCCGGCGGGCGAAGCATCTCCATCGGCCGCGATGCTATTCAGAGTATCCTCATCACCGGCGACCACAACACTGTCTACCAGGTCATCCTCCAGCGCTATCCCTCGATGAAGGACTACGTCTACGAGGTCGCCGAAGAGATCGAGCGGCACACCGGGAAGTTCGTGGGGCGCGAGTTCGTCTTCGAGTGGCTGGAGGGGGTGTTCGCCCACCGTCCCTGCGCCTACCTCCGGGTCGTTGCCGCCGCCGGGCTGGGCAAGACGGCCCTCGCCGCCGCCGTTGCCCAACGATACAACGCTCCAGTCCACTTCGTGGACGCCTCGATGGGCGTCACCCGGCCCGACCAGTGTCTCAACCACCTCTGCGCCCGCCTCATCGCCCGCTACGGCCTCCCCCACGACCACCTGCCCGAGCGGGCGGGGCAGGACTCGGCCTTCTTCCGCCAACTCTTGGGGGAGGCGGTGGAGCGGACCGGGGGAAAGCCGGTACTGGTGGTCATCGACGGCCTGGACGAGGCCGACCCGGTCCCGCCGGGGGCCAACTGGCTTCTCCTCCCCTCCCGTCTGCCCGAGGGAGCCTATGTCCTTCTCACCCACCGCCCCGGCGATTACCCCCTCGTCACCGAGCCTGACACGCCAGTGGAGGAGATGGCCCTCGCCTGGAACGATCCCCGCCAGCAGGAGGACATCGAGAGGTTCCTGCGGAAGCAGGCGGGGCGGCCCGAGATCCGCCGCGCGTTGGAGGGGGCGAAGCCGCCCGTTCCGGTGGACCGGTTCGTGGGGGCGCTGAAGGAGGCCAGCGAGGGCAACTTCAAGTACCTGGAGTACATCCTGGCGGACATCGCGGCAAAGGAGCCGGGCTTCGACCCCCTCGACCTGGACCGGCTGCCCCGGGGCCTGATGGGTTACTACGAGACCTTCTGGGCGCGGATGGCTCCGGCGCCGGACGCGCCGGACGAGGAATGGGAACGGTGGGAGAAGCGGGTCCGGCCCGTCCTGGCGGCGCTGGGCGCAGCAGGAGAGCCGGTAACGGCGGCGTGGCTGGCAGCCCACAGCGGGCAGCCGGAGCGACGGGTGTGGCGGACGCTGGCCCGTTGGCGGCGCTTCCTGC